>NZ_JBHUDH010000001.1:0-1610 GCF_042678005.1 Halolamina salina
CGACCGCGACGCCGAGAGCGTCGTCGTGGTCGGCGGCGGCCCGATCCGCATCGGGCAGGGCGTGGAGTTCGACTACTGCGCGGTCCACGCGGTCCGCGCGCTCTCCGAACTCGGCATCGACGCCCACGTGCTCAACAACAACCCCGAGACGGTGTCGACGGACTACGACACCTCCGACGGGCTGTTCTTCGAGCCGATCACCGCCGAGGAGGTCGCCGACGCCGTCGAGGCCACCAACGCCGACGGCGTGATGGTGCAGTTCGGCGGGCAGACCTCCGTCGACGTGGGCGAGCCGCTGGAGGACGAACTCGACCGCCGCGGGCTGGACTGCGAGATCCTCGGCACCGGCGTCGACGCGATGGACCTCGCGGAGGACCGCGACCGCTTCAACCGCCTGATGGCCGAGCGCGGCATCGAACAGCCGGCCGGCGGCTCCGCGACCAGCGAGGCCGAGGCGCTCGATCTCGCCCACGAGGTCGGCTACCCGGTGCTCGTGCGCCCCTCCTACGTGCTCGGCGGGCGCGCGATGGAGATCGTCCACAGCGACGAGGAGTTGGAGGAGTACGTCGAGGAGGCGGTTCGCGTCTCCCCGGAGAAGCCGATCCTGATCGACTCGTTCCTTGAGGACGCGATCGAGCTCGACGTCGACGCCGTGAGCGACGGCGAGGACGTGCTGATCGGCGGCGTGATGGAACACGTCGAGAGCGCCGGCATCCACTCCGGGGACTCCGCCTGCGTGATCCCGCCCCGCTCGCTCGACGACGAGACGCTGACCCGCGTCCGCGAGGTCGTCGAGGAGATCGCCGACGCGCTCTCGACGGTCGGCCTGCTGAACGTCCAGTTGGCCGTGCAGGAGAGTGGCGGCGAGGCGACCGTCTACGTGCTCGAGGCGAACCCCCGCTCCTCGCGCACCGTCCCGTTCGTCTCGAAGGCGACGGGCGTACCGATCGCGAAGCTCGCGGCCCGCGCGATGGCCGGCGAGTCGCTGGCGGAGATGGACGTCGCCGAGCAGATCCCCGAGCAGCCGAGCGTGAAGGAGGTCGTGCTGCCGTTCGACCGCCTGCCGAACTCGGACCCCCGTCTCGGCCCGGAGATGAAGTCCACCGGGGAGGTGATGGGCACCGCCGGCAGCTTCGGCGCGGCCTACGGGAAGGCCCAGATCGCCGCCGGCAACGAGATTCCCGAGTCCGGAACGGTGGCGGTCGACGGCGACTGGCCCGCCGACGTGGTCGACGCGTTCGCCGACCACCTCGAACTGGCCGAGCCGGACGACCTCGAAGGTGCGCTGCTGGCCGACGAGATCGACTTCCTGCTGTCGACGGAGCGCGACAGCCTCAGAACCGCCGTCGAGGAGGAGGTCCCTTACCTCTCGACGACGGTGTCGGCCCGCGCGGCGCTGGAGGCGCTCGACGCCGCGGCGGGGACCGACGAGCCGCTGGCCGGCGTCGACGTGGCCGCGCTGTCGGACCGCCCGACGCGCGAGGAGAACTGGGGCTGAAACGCCGGCGACGGAACGGCCCTACTCCAGCTTGTTCAGGGCCTCGAAGAACTCCGCGTCGGGGCCGGCGATCCGGACCGGCGTGTCGGCGGTTCGGATCGTCACCGTCGCC
>NZ_JBHUDH010000001.1:1653-2752 GCF_042678005.1 Halolamina salina
CCCCCGTGAGCCGGACCGTAATCTCGCTGTCGTGGCCGACCGCCAGCGGCTGCATCCCCGCCTCGGCGCACATCTCGTTGACCACGATCGCGTCCACGTCGGGGTGGATCAGCGACCCGCCCTCCGAGAGGTTGTACGCGGTCGACCCCGTCTGCGTCGCGGCGAGCACGCCGTCGGCCCGGCCGGAGGAGAACAGCGAGCCGTCGATCCGGATTTCGAGGTCGATCCCGCCCGCGCGGCCGCGCTGTGGACCCTGGAGGACGACCTCGTTGACCGCCGCGGGGCTCTCCCAGCCCTCGCCGGCGGCGACGAGCCGGGGGGCTTCGCGAACCGAGAGCTCGCCGTTCTCGAGGGCTTCGACCTCCCGCATCACCTCGTGGACCGCCTCCTCCGGCCCGAGCGCGTTCAGGAAGCCGACCTCGCCGAGGTTCACGCCGAGGATCGGCGCCCCCCCGACCCCGCGGGCGGCGAACAGGAACGTGCCGTCGCCGCCGATCGCGACGACCAGATCGCACGCGTCCATCGCGGCGACGGGGTGGCCGGACTCGTCGTGGACCCCCGCCGTGGCCTCGTCGAGCCACACCTCGACGCCGGCCTCCCGGAGGCGGTCGCGGATGTCCGCCGCCAGGAACGACGCCCGCCTGTTGCCCCGCTTCGCGACGATACCGACCAGCATGGCTCGCGCTTCCCACCCCGCCGGCAAAAACGCGCGGATACGCGCCACACGGACAACCTTCATTTGCGGGCGCGACTGAAGGTTCGTCAATGACTGACCGCCCCGCGGAGGTGAACGCACCCCAATGAGCGACGAGGAGGAGGAAGACTGGTTCGAGCGTGCGATGCGCGAGACCGACGAGGAGGAGCACGCGGGCGCGGACGAGGAGGAGCGCGCGGAAGAGGAGTCCGCTGGTGAGGAGTCCGCGGAAGAAGAGTCTGCGGAAGAGGAGCATGCGGAGGAAGAGTCCACCGCCGAGGAGTCCGCCGAGGACGGGGAGGACTCGTTCGGCGAACCGGCTCGCGAGAAATCCTCGGCACCCCCCGAGTCGGACCCGTTCGGCGGCGCCAACGGCGGGGGCGGGGCGGACTCCTTCGAGGACGC
>NZ_JBHUDH010000001.1:2759-8239 GCF_042678005.1 Halolamina salina
AGGACGACCCCTTCGGCGGCGTCGCCGGCGAGTCGGAACCCCCCAGCTCCGGGGAGGATCCGTTCGGCGACGCCCCCGGGTTCGGCGAGCGCGGGACCGCCCCCGACGCGATGGGCGACGAGGGCGGCGGGTTCGGCGGTGGCGACGGCGGCGGTGGATTCGGCGGCGGCGCCGGCGGGTTCGGTGGCGAGGGGGAGTCGTTCGACGAGGCGGAGCTCGACTCGGACATCGACCGGATCGACGTGGGGATCGAGGGGCTGGACGAGATGATTCTCGGCGGCATCCCCAAGCGCTCGCTGATGGTGGCCATCGGCGCCGCCGGGACGGGGAAGACCACGTTCGGCCTCCAGTTCCTGACCGAGGCGTTGCGGGAGGACCAGCGCGCGATCTACATCACGCTGGAGGAGTCCCGCGAGGCGATCCTCTCGACCGCCGAGGAGAAGGGCTGGCCGTTCCGCGAGTGGCGCGACGAGGGCCGGCTGGCGATCGTCGCGATGGACCCCATCGAGATGGCGAACTCCCTGTCGTCGATCCGGAACGACATCTCGCGGCTGGTCGAGGAGTTCAACGCCGACCGGCTGGTGCTCGACTCGGTGTCGCTGCTGGAGATGATGTACGACCACCCCGCCGACCGCCGGTCGGAGGTGTTCGACTTCGCGCGCTCGCTCAAGCGGGCGGGCGTGACGACGATGCTCACCTCCGAGGCCGACAGCGAGGACGCCTACACCTCGCGGTACGGCATCATCGAGTACCTGGTGGACGCGGTGTTCATCCTCCAGTACGTCCGGCCCTCGGACTTCCGGGAGACCAGACTGGCGGTGGAGATACAGAAGATCCGGGACGCGAACCACTCCCGCGAGACGAAGCCATACGAGATCACCAACGAGGGGATCTCGGTGTACCGGCAGGCGAACATCTTCTGAAGCTCTCCTGCGGTGAGCGCCAACCGCAGGAGTGCGAAACGAGGTGCCGACGACGGTCAGTCGGCACCGTGTGACGCTCCGTCGCGGCGACGATCTGTCGCGACAGTGTGATCCCCGTCGTGGTGACGACTCAAGCCGTGCCCCCGCCCGGCGGTCGTCGGAGTAAAGACCTCCCGCCGTGAGCATCCGGTATGACCGGCATCGTACGGACGATCCTCCGCCGGCTGTTCAACCGCGAGTTCCAGCCGGCCGACGTGGCACAGCAGGTGGTCGGGGGGTTCCTGCTCGCGGGACCGTTCGTCGTCACCGAGGAGGTCTGGGTGCTCGCGGGGTTCATGAACCCCGCCCAGTGGGTGACGGTGGTCGGGATGGTGTTCGCGATCGGCTGGGGGGCGCTCTACCGCGCCGACAGCGGCCGCGACGCCGACGACGAGACCGAGGTCGCGGGGATCCCCTATCGGTTCCTGACGCTGATGCTCGTCTCCTTCGGCTCGGTGCTGGTGCTGGCGTTCAGCTTCGCCGCGCCGGAGGCGTTCGACGCCGACGTCTACCAGACCGCGAAGGCGGTGAGTATCGGCGCCGTCTTCGCGGTCGTCGGGGCCGCGACCGCCGACAGTGTGTTTTAGCCTCCCGCAGCGAGCGTCCTGTTGCCGCCGTGCTGGAGCGACGACGCTCGATGCCATGGGAGGGCTCTGACCGCCGGCGGCGCGTGACCGCTCGCGGCCCCGTACCGCGGCTCTCGCCCCCACCGACGACGGAGTTAAATCCCCGTCACGACTACTAATCGGCAACAGTGAGCGCGACGGTCGAGACGCGCCGGGACCCCCGTGGCGACGCCACCCACGAGTCCGAGGCGTGGCAACTGAAAGAGCGGATCCGCCGAACTGAGGGCGTGTTGAAGCAGCGCCGCAGCTTCTTCAGGGACGCCTACCGCCGTGCCGACTGCCGTCTGATCTTCGTCGACGGGGAGCTCGCCGGCTTCGTCTCGGCCCGCCGCGACGGCTACATCCTCTTTCTCGCGGTGTCGCCGGACCACCGCGGCGAGGGGTTCGGGGAGCGCCTCGTGGCCGCCGTCGCGGCGGACCACGACTCGGTGACCTGCCACGCCCGCGCGACCAACGAGGACGCGCTCTCCTTCTACCGCCACATCGGCTTCGAGGTGGTGCGCCGCATCGAGAGCTACTACGAGGACGGCGGCGACGCCTACTACCTCAAACTCGGCGAGGAGCGGACCATCTCGGAGAAGCTGTCGGAGTTCGTTCGCAGGTAGGAGGACCGTTCGCTCGCGGTCAGTTCAGCGCTTCCTCGAACGCCTGCGCCAGATCGTCCTTCAGGTCGTCGACGTGCTCGACGCCGACGCTGACTCGGATCAGCCCGTCGGTCAGCCCCGCCGCCTCGCGCTCCTCCTTGGGGATCGCGGCGTGGGTCATCGTCGCCGGCTGCTCGATCAGGCTCTCGACGCCGCCGAGGCTCTCCGCGAGCGTGAACACGTCCGTCTCCGAGACGACCGTCCGGGCCTGCTCCAGCGTGCCGTCGAGTTCGAAGCTGAGCATCCCGCCGAAGCCGTCCATCTGCTCCGCCGCGAGCTCGTGGTCCGGGTGGCTCTCCAGCCCTGGGTAGTAGACGCGGTCGACCGCGTCGTGATCCTGCAGCCAGTGGGCGAGTTCGCTGGCGTTCTCGCAGTGGCGGTCCATCCGCACGGGCAGCGTTTTGGTCCCGCGGAGGACGAGGAAGCAGTCGAACGGCGACGGGGTGGCGCCGACGGAGTTCTGGTAGAACGCGATCCGGTCGTCGAGTTCGGCGTCGTCGATCGGCGGCGCGCCGCCGACCACGTCGGAGTGGCCGCCGAGATACTTCGTCAGCGAGTGGGAGACGATATCCGCGCCGTGCTCCAAGGGTCGCTGGAGCATCGGCGTCGCGAACGTGTTGTCAACGGCGCTGAGCGCGTCGTACTCGTCGGCGATGTCGGTCAGCGCGTCGATGTCGTTGACGTTCAGCAGGGGGTTCGTCGGCGTCTCGACCCACAGGAGTTCGGTGTTCTCCTGCATCGCATCGCGGACCGCGTCGTGGTCGGTGGTGTCGACGAAGTCGAACTCCAGATCGTACTGCTCGTACACCTGCGTGAAGATGCGGTGGGTGCCGCCGTAGACGTCGTCGCCGGCGACGACGTGGTCGCCGGACTCGAGTAGATTGAGGACGGTGTTGATCGACCCCATCCCCGAGGAGAACGCGCGGCCGAACTCCCCGCCCTCCAGCGCGGCGAGGTTCTCCTCCAGATCGGTCCGCGTGGGGTTGCCCGTCCGGGAGTACTCGTAGCCGCGGTGGTCGCCCGGCGCGTCCTGCTTGTACGTGGAGTTGGCGTAGATCGGCGTCATCAGCGCGCCGGTCTCCTCGTCGGGCTCCTGTCCGGCGTGGATCGCGCGCGTCTCGATGCGTTCGTCGTCGTGTTCGTCGCTCATACCGGCAACTGGGCCGGTGGGGGCGTCATAGTTCCGCTTCCGGCCCGGTCGGTGGGGTGTCTCGGCGGCACACCCCGTCCCGAGAACGCATCGTTTATACGCCGACCACCAGTACGCGGGAACAAGACCATGCCTAGCTCCAACGGGCCCAACACCGGAACCCGGAACAAGCTCTCGAACCACCCACGCGAGCGCGGTACGTCGCCGCCCCAGCGTGCCATCGCCGACTACGACGAGGGACAGAAGGTCCATCTCGTGCTCGACCCCTCGGTGGAGGACGGGCGCTTCCACGCCCGATTCAGCGGCCACACCGGCGAGGTCGTCGGCAAGCAGGGCGACGCGTTCAAAGTCCAGATCACCGACGGCGGCAAGGAGAAGACGATCATCGCCGCCGCCGCCCATCTCCGCGCGCAGGAGGAGTAATGACGATCTTCAAAGAGAAGCTCGACGAGGAGTATCTCACCGCCGCCGAGGTGAAAGAGGAGCTCCAGTCCGTCGAGGAGGAGCGCGCGGCCGACGAGGAGCGTGAGCTCCGCTACGAGCTGGCCCGCGCCATCGAGCACGTGAACCGCTTCGCGCTGCTCGACGCCGAGGAGTCCCGCGAGCTCGTCGAGCGCCTGCAGGAGCTCGAGAAGGTCGACGAGGCGACCGCCCACAAGATCGCGGACCTGCTCCCCCGCGACCGCGACGAGCTGCGGACGGTGTACGCACAGGAGCGCTACTCCCTGTCGGGCGAGGAGCTGGACGAGATCCTCAACGTCGTCGCCGAGTACGCCTGACTGCGGGCGCTTTCGACTCGTTCTCACGCCGGGCGACAGTTTATCCGTCGGGGTGACGTACGCCGGCCATGAGCGACGCCGAGGAGTCCGGTACGGCCGGGGACGCCACCGAGGAGGAAGTCGAGTACGCCGTCGTGCTCGACCACCTCCCGTACGGGCGCCCCGACGACGATCGGCCACAGCACCAGAAACCCGAGATCGCCTACGCGGTGGGCGAACAGGCGTTCGATCTGTTCGAGCTCACGCTGGCCGACGGCGCCGACGTGAGCATCGGCGACCGGATCGTCGTCGCGCCCGACGCCGACCGCGATCTGGTCCAGCGCTACCGCGAGATCGATCACGACGACCTCTCCCGGGGTGCCGAGCAGGAGCTCGACTACGTCATCGAGGAGATCGTCGAGCGCCACCCCGACCGCTTCCTCGAGTACTTCAACGAGGCCCAGCCCCTGACACTGCGGCTCCACCAGCTCAACGTCCTCCCCGGGATCGGCGAGAAGCTCCGGGACGACATCCTCGAGAGCCGCAAGCGCGAGGGACCTTTCGAGAGCTTCGAGGAGATGGAGGAGCGCATCTCCGGCCTCCACGACGCGAAAGGCACCGTCGTCGAGCGGATCATCGAGGAGCTAACCGAGGACGTGAAGTACCGGGCGTTCGTCGGCGAGGAGGAGTAGCCTCTCGTCGGGAGTGTGAGCCGGCCGCCGCGACCGGAACGGGGCTTTTAACGCCGGCGACGCGGTATCGCCGGTAATGACTGGGTCCGACGACCTGCGGGACCCCGACGCCCTCATCCGCCGAGCCAAGCGGGGGAACCCGGAGTTCGACCAACACTTCCTCGTCGACGACCGGGTGCTCGACCGGCTCCCGAGCTACCTCCCGGAGGGGACCGACCGCTCGCACGTCCTCGAGATCGGCGGCGGGACCGGCGCGCTCACCGACCGCCTGCTCGCGGCCGCGCCCGAAGACGGGCAGGTCACCGTCGTCGAGCGTGACCCGGACCTCGTCTCGTTCCTGCGCGAGGAGTTCGCCGACGCGATCGAGTCGGGTTCGCTGACCGTGATCGCCGGCGACGCCCTCGAGGTCGACCTGCCGGGGTTCTCGGCGTCGGTGTCGAACCTCCCCTACGGCGCGTCCTCGGAGATCGCGTTCGACCTGCTACCGCGGAAGCGCCCGCTCGTGCTGATGTTCCAGCAGGAGTTCGCCGAGCGGATGGTCGCCGGGCCGGGCGAGGACGACTACGGCCGGCTCTCGGTGTCGGCCCAGCACGACGCCGACGTGGAGATCGTCGAGCACGTCCCCGCCGAGGCGTTCGACCCGCGGCC
>NZ_JBHUDH010000001.1:8264-13153 GCF_042678005.1 Halolamina salina
GCCGCGGGTCGACAGCGCGGTGGTGCGCTGTACCCCCCGCGAGCCGGAGTACGAGGTGGCCGACGAGGAGTTCTTCCTGCGGTTCGTGAAGGCGCTGTTCACCCAGCGCCGGAAGACGATGCGCAACGCCGTCCGGAACACCGGCCACATCTCCGGGCTGGAGACGCCGGACGCCGTCGTGGACGCGGCGGAGGAGTCGCTGATGAGCAAGCGTGCGGGGAACGTTTCGCCCGCGGAGTTCGCCGCGCTCGCACAGCTCGCCCGACAGATCGATCCCGGCGTCGGCAACGGGGGTGGCTGAATGCCCGGACACCACGCGCTCCGGGAGGCGATCTGGGCGGCGACGGCGTCGACCGAGGCGAGGCTCCTGCTCACGCTGGTCGCGCTGGTCGTGCTCGGAATCGTTGGCTCGGCGGTGCGGTCGCTCGGGCCGCGGCTGAAAGCCCACGTCGACGACGCGGTCGCCGAGTCGATACAGGCGGGGATCGTCACCGTCTGGTCCGCGATGACCGCGATGTTCCTGATCGCGGTCTGGCGGGCGGGCTGGCTGCTCGAACAGGGGCTGTCACAGATCGACCCGTCCCGCCAGCAGGTCGCCGCGATCGTGCTGAGCGTCGCCGTCCTCGTGGCCGCGTACGGGCTGACCCGGCTCACCAAGAGCAGCATCCGGCGGCTCTCGAAGGAGCGCGGCGCGATCAGCGACCACCAGCAGGAGGTCGCCCACCACCTCGTCCAGCTGTTCGTGTTCGCCATGGCGGTGCTTGTGGTGCTGGGGATCTGGAACGTCGAGCCGGGCCAACTGCTGCTCGGCGCGGGGGCCGCCGGGGTCGTTATCGGCCTCGCGGCCCGACAGACGCTGGGTGCGGTGCTCGCGGGGTTCGTGGTGCTGTTTTCCCGGCCGTTCGATCTGGGCGACTGGGTCGTCATCGGCGACGAGGAGGGGATCGTCACCGACATCACCGTGTTCAACACCCGGATCCGGACGTTCGACGACGAGTACGTGATGATCCCCAACGACATCGTCACGGACACCGAGATCCGCAACCGCTCCCGGAAGGGGCGCCTGCGGATCGAGACCGACGTGGGCGTCGACTACGACACCGACGTGGAGCACGCGATGGAGACCGCCGCGAAAGCGATGGCCGAGACGGAGACGCCGATGGAACGCCCCGGACCCAACGTCGTGCTCGCGGAGTTCGGCGGATCGAGCGTCGTGCTCCGCCTGCGGTACTACATCGACAACCCCAGCGCCCGGAAGATGTGGAAGGCCCGGACGGAGGTGATCGCGGCGGTCAAGGAGGCGTTCGCCGAGGAAGGGATCAAGATCCCGTTCCCGCAGCGCGAACTCTCCGGCCGGGCCGAGGCCGGCAGCGTCGCCGTCTCGGGGGTCAGTGTGAGTGACGTGACCGACGACGACACCGAGGAAACGGACGGGACGGACGACGATCGCATCGAGCGCGAGGACGCTGCCGACGACGCTGACGCGGAGGCGGACGGATGACCGACGAGGCGTCGACGGCCGCGGGGCTGGCCGAGCGCCGCGGGGAGGAGACGAAGGTGTACCAGCCGGCGGAGGACTCGGGGCTGCTCGCCGACGCCGCCGCGGAGTTCGCCCGCGGCCGCACGCTCGAGGTCGGCACCGGCTCGGGCTGGGTCGCCGAGCAGGTCGCGCCCGAGGTGCCGGAGATCGTCGCCGCCGACGTGAACCCACACGCCTGCCAGCAGGCCCGCGAGCGGGGGATCGAGGCGGTCCGGACGAACCTCATGGACGCCTTCGCCGAGGGGAGCTTCGAGACGGTGCTGTTCAATCCGCCGTACCTCCCGACCGACCCCGAGAACGAGTGGGACGACTGGATGGAGCAGGCGCTCTCCGGCGGCGAGAGCGGGCGCGAGCTGATCGAGCCGTTCCTCGACGACCTCGGCCGCGTGCTCGCGCCGGGCGGGCAGGCGCTGCTTCTGGTCTCCTCGCTCGCGGGGTTCGAGGAAGTCGAGGAGCTGGCTCGCGACGCCGGCTTCGTGCCGGAGGAGGTCCGGCAGGAGTCCTACCCCTTCGAGACGCTGTCGATCCTGCGGCTGACGCGCTTTACGCTCTGTGGGAAGCCGTCGTCGGGGAAGATCGACTGAGCGACCGCTACTGAGTCGTGGACGCAGAGTTTTGCGAGGGAAGAGCACTCCGAGAGCGTCTTCCCGCATCACGGGGTGGTTGCCCCGACGATGCGAGGGAAGGGATTTGAACCCTTGGACCTCTACAGGAGCGGATCTTGAGTCCGCCGCCGTTTCCCAGCTTGGCTACCCTCGCACGCGTTCATCGCTTGGTTACACCATTACTTCCGTCCTGCGGTTTCTCTACCGGAATTTGCCGTTTTAGGGTTCGTTGACAAAATGATTCTCCGAAGGTGGAGCAAATCCACTCGCCGTATTCTGGCTTCTTGTAATCCTCAGCCTACACTATCGAAATTCTAAATCCGAACCGATGTTCCGAAGCCCCAGCACGAATACACCGACCGCCACAAAGGCACCGAAGGCTGAGGCGAGGTTGTAAATGAACGGCCAGGTACTCGTCAGGATAGCTACACCAGCTACGATCAACGTGAAGCCAACCACGAGGACGGCTTGTGCAAGTGTTTCAGCCGAGTGTAGATTTTCTGGCATGCCGAGGACTCTACTGAAGAACGGGCGAGCCTTATCGAGTTCATGCTCATCAGTCATCCTCGTATCTTGGCCGATGACACGGTATTGGATAGCAAACGGACGTGGGATGCGTTCTTTTGTTCCATCCGCTACCTGTTCCACCCGTGTTCTTAGAAACGATGCAGAGTTTCTTTGCACATAATGGGTCAACATCACCAAACCAAGTAGAGTGTAAAGCCCACCAGCAAGAAGCACGATGACGCCCAACTTGAGATAACCATCTTGTCCAATATATTGAAGAAGGGGTCCAGCAAGCAGAGCAGTAACTACAATCAGAAGATAGTACGAGTTGTGGAGTAGCCTATCTCTGTACCTGTATTCTTCTCCGGCCTGCTCGTACTCGGTGTGCAGTAGTCGATTGCCAATTAGTTCCTCTCTGGAGAATCCGTCTGGTTCTTCATTTTCGGAATCGTTCGTCATGCCACGAGTTATCCTAAGTAGAACAAAAGAAGTTGATGACCGCTCCCGCGGACTTTAGTCAATTCTGTCCAGTGCATCGCGCCGACCGTCGGATGAGGTGCTATTGTACTTCATCGCCTGGTCGTTTATCATGCAACTGTCAGCCGTGAGGTCCTCCTCCCGGGTCATCGACGTGCTTTAAAAGAACGGTTTGGATCGACCGACGGTGATAACGCGCTCCCCGCCTCGATGTGACGGCGATAGTTTCAGGCCCCTGCCCGTCCTACTCCCCCGACGATGGACGAGCACACCCGCGACCCCGGCGTCGCGCCGCCGCTGGGGGACCCGACCGGGTGGCGCGAGGACCGCCGCTGGGAGCACGCCACGCTCCGGCGCGCGGCCGAACACGGCGTCCGACTGTACAACGACGCCGCCTACACCGAGAGCTACGACTGCTTCAAGTTCGAGTGGTACAACTACGGTCGGGGCACCGCGGAGTCGGCGTTCTGTCACGGGATGCAGCAGGTCGCCGCCGGCACGCACAAACACGCCGCCGACGCCGGGCGGGGCGCCGAGGCCGGCGACGACGGGATGCGCTCGCTGTTCTCGACGGCGCTCGACTATCTCCGCGGGGTGCCCGACGACTTCTACGGCGTCGACGTGGCCGCGGTCCGGCGCCGCCTGCTGGTCGCGATGTTCGAACCGCGGCTGATCGACGACTGGCGGATCGCGATCGACGACCACACGCCCGACGCCTACCCCGCCGACTACGAGTACGCCGCGGGGCTGGGCTGAGATGCTCCCACCCCAGCGCGTCGCCGACGCGGAGTACGCCAAGTGGCGCGTCCTCGCCGACGTGACCGAGACGTGGTTCGGGACGTTCGTCCACGACCCCGCCCACGCCGACCGCGCGGCGGCGACACAGCTCCTCGACGCGCGGCTCCCCTCCACGGCGGAACTCCCGCCGACGGTTGGCGACGACGAGGCCGCACAGTCGCTCCTCGAACAGCTCGACAGCCTCTACCGGCGCCACGACCTCCCCCACCGCGTCGTCGCCGGCCACGACACCGAGACGGCGGTCCGCCTCGATCCGCTGCTCCGGACCAACGGCTACGAGCGGGAGGACTACCGCGCGCTCGTCCCGGACTCGACCGTCCCACCGGGCGACGACACGACGCTCCAGTTCGACACTCGCCGGCACGGGAGCGACGAGGCGCGGGCCGTCCACGAGTCGGTCGGTCGCGACCCGGCGGGGATCGAGTACACGGCCGCGATCGCGGGCGCGCTCGACGGGCGCGAGGTCGTCGTCTCCCGCGGCGGGGAGCCGATCGGCGCCGCCGGCTGGTACGTCCACGACGGCGCCGAGGGCGAGGATCCGGTCGCCCGATTCACCCACGTCGGTGTCCGACCGGACGCGCAGGGCGAGGGCGTCGGCGCCGAACTGGTCCGGGCGGTCGTCGATCGGTGTCCGCTCCCCGACGAGCGGATCGTCGTCTGCGCCACGAGCGAGCACGTCGGCTTCTACGAGTCGGTTGGGTTCGCCCGGATCGCCTCCCTCTGGCGGTTCGCCCGGCTCCCCTGAGCCGGCGACGGTCGCCCCGACCGGAGCGCCTTTGCCCGGCCCGGAACAGCCTCGGGTATGCACGATCGGGAACTCCTGTTCGACCTCGCCCGGGCCGCCGGCCCGGTGGGATACGAGGACAGCGTCCGGGCGGTCGTTCGCGAGGCGCTGGCTCCCGCAGTCGATCGGATCGACACCGACGCGATGGGAAACGTCGTGGGTACTGTCGAGGGCGAGG
>NZ_JBHUDH010000001.1:13225-13687 GCF_042678005.1 Halolamina salina
GACGATCGAGGGCGACTCGGACTACTCCGTCGCCGTCGCCGCCCACATGGACGAGATCGGTTTCATGGTCTCACGGGTCACCGACGATGGGTTCCTGCGGCTCGACGCCCTCGGCGGCTGGAACGCCCAGATCCTCCGCGCACAGCCCGTCACCGTCCACACGGACGACGGGACGGTCGCGGGCGTGATCGGCGCCGAGCCGGCACACACGCGCGACGAGGACGACGTGGAGGACATCGACGACCTCGCGGTGGATCTGGGGCTGGACGGCGACGCCGCGGCCGAGACCGTCTCGGTCGGTGACGTGGTCACGCTCGACGCCGAACCGCGCCTGCTGGGCGACTGCGTGACCGGGAAGGCGCTGGACGACCGCGCGGGCGTCTACGCGATGCTCGCGGCCGCACGCGCCGCCGACCCCGACGCGACAGTCCACTTCTGTGCCACGGTGCAGGAGGAGGTCGG
>NZ_JBHUDH010000001.1:13745-23325 GCF_042678005.1 Halolamina salina
CCGCCGAGACGGTGTCAACGCTCGGCGATGGCGTCGGAATCAAGCGCAAGGACGCCTCCGTGATCCCCAGCCCCGCGGTGATCGAGTGGCTCACCGACGTGGCCGAGGCCGAGGGGATCGCCCACCAGCGCGAGGTCGCCGCAAATATCGGGACCGATACGGGCGCGCTCCAGAACGCCGGTGGCGCCGTCCTCTCGGGCGCGCTCTCGATCCCCGTGCGCTACCACCACTCCCCCGTCGAGACCGCCCACCGCGACGACCTGTCGGCGACGGTGGCACTGCTGACGGCGGCGCTGTCCCGGACGGCATCGCTGGTGGAGTAGGCCGAAGCCGATCCCTTCTTGCCCGTTCACCTCCTTCAGTGGGGTATGCAAATCCACCAGTTGGGCGAGGGACAGCCCGAACTGGCCGTCGTCGCCGGCATCCACGGGGACGAGCCCTGTGGCGTCGAGGCGGTCGAACGTCTCGTCGCCGAGGACCCCGAGGTCGACCGCCCGGTGAAGCTCATCATCGCCAACGAGGAGGCGCTGGAGCGGGGCGTCCGGTACGTCGAGGAGGACCTCAACCGCGCGTTCCCGGGCGACCCCGACGGCGCTACCCACGAGTCGCGGCTGGCCCACGAGCTCGCCCGCGAGGTGCAGGGCTGTACGGTGCTGGCACTGCACTCTACGCAGTCCTACGCCGAGCCGATCGCGGTGATCGACACCGTCGACGAGATCGCGCGCTCGCTTGCGCCGCTGCTCCCCGTCGACGTGCTGATCGAGACCGACAACTACACCGACGGCCGGCTGGTCGAGCACGCCCACACGATCGAACTGGAGTGCGGACTCCAGGGGAGCGAGGAGGCCGCCGAGAACGCCTACTGGCTCACCCGGGCGTTCCTCGCGGCGTCGAACGCGCTGTCGGTGCCCGCGACGGACGACCGGCTGGCCCAGCCCGAACGCGGTGAGGTCGAAGTGTTCCGCCTCGACGGTCCCATCGCCAAGCCGCCGGGCCGGGAGTACGACGTGGTCGTCCCGAACTTCGAGAAAGTCGAGGCCGGCGAGCGGTTCGCGATCGCCGACGGCGAGGCGCTGACCGCCGACGAGCCGTTCTACCCCGTGCTCCTCTCGGCGGAGGGGTACGACGACATCTTCGGCTACGCCGCCGAGGCGGTCGGCCAACTGGAGTGAGCCGGCGCTCCGAGCGGTTGGGACGGATGCCCGTCGTCGTCGGCGGTTCGGTACGTTTATTTCCGGCACCGGGGTTTGAGTGACCATGAGTGGACGCCCGCTCGACGTGCTCGAGGAGTCGCTCTCGGAGCCGGTGACGGTCCATCTGAAGGACGGCGAGTCCTTCTACGGGGCGCTCTCGGGCTACGACCAGCACATGAACGTCGTGCTCGAACCGGCCGACGCGAGCGACGCCGTGCTGGGCGAACTCGACGTCGAGGAAGTGGACAACACAACGATTATCCGTGGCGACAACGTCGTTTCGGTAACTCTATGACCGGCGCAGGAACACCGAGCCAGGGGAAGAAGAACACCACGACCCACACGAAATGTCGCCGCTGCGGCGAGAAATCCTACCACACGAAGAAGAAGGTCTGCTCCTCGTGTGGCTTCGGGAAGTCCGCCAAGCGACGCGACTACGCGTGGCAGTCGAAAAGCGGCGACAACTGACGGCTCTCACTGCAGTCTTCTCTGCCGTTTTCTCACGGAGTAGCGGCGGCGCTCGCGCCATCGACGGTCGCAGCGACGGGTAGCGCGATCGCTGCGCCGCCTCTCGGTATGCACGTCCCTGAATATTCTCTCCGTCTACCGGCAACGATACAGCACGATAGCGGGGGTTTTTGGTTCCGCGCGACCGACGGGCGGGTATGCACGAGGGTTCGGCCGAAGGGCCGACCGGCGGGATGCGGGAGAAGTGTGGCGTCGTCGGTGTCGCGCTCGAGGACCGCGGGGCCGCCCACCCCTGTTACTACGGCCTGTACGCGCTCCAGCACCGCGGCCAGGAGTCGGCGGGGATCGTCACCCACGACGGGTTCCAGCAGCACGACCACGTCGAGATGGGACTGGTCGGCGAGGCGTTCGAGGAAGAGGACCTCGACGGCCTCCAAGGCTCGACCGGCGTGGGCCACGTCCGCTACCCGACGGCCGGCAGCGTCGACAAGGCCTGCGCACAGCCCTTTACCGTCTCCTTCCGATCGGGTTCGCTCGCGCTGAGTCACAACGGGAACCTCGTCAACGCCGGCGAGATCCGCGAAGAGTTGGCCGCCGAGGGCCACGCGTTCACCTCCGACGGCGACACCGAGGTGATCGCCCACGACCTCGCTCGCAACCTGCTCGACGCCGATCTCGTCCGCGCGGTCAAGCGCACGATGGACCGCATCCACGGCTCCTACGCGCTGACGGTGATGCACGACGAGACCGTGCTGGGGATCCGTGACCCGCAGGGGAACCGCCCGCTCTGTCTCGGAAAACTCGACGACGGCTACGTGCTCGCCAGCGAGTCGGCGGCGATCGATACGCTCGGCGGCGAGCTGATCCGGGACGTGAAACCCGGCGAGCTCGTCCTGCTCGACCCCGACGGCACGGGGTACGAGAGCTACCAGCTGGTCGAGGAGGACAACACCGCCCACTGCTTCTTCGAGCACGTCTACTTCGCGCGGCCGGACTCCGTGATCGACGAGGAGTTGGTCTACGACACGCGCCGCGACCTCGGCGCGCGGCTCTGGGACGAGTCGGGCGTCGAGAGCGACGTGGTGATGCCCGTCCCCGACTCGGGGCGGGCGTTTGCGACGGGGTACGCCGAGGCCGCGAGCGAAGAGCTGGGCGACGACGGCCCGGAGTTCGCGGAGGGGCTGATGAAGAACCGCTACGTCGGGCGGACGTTCATCATGCCGACGCAGGACCAGCGCGAGCAGGCCGTCCGCCTCAAGCTCAACCCCATCCGATCGACGGTCGAGGGGAAATCCGTCACGCTGATCGACGACAGTATCGTCCGCGGGACGACTTCGACGCAGCTCGTCTCGCTGCTGGAGGAGGCCGGCGCGGCGGAGGTCCACCTCCGCATCGGCGCGCCGCAGATCCTCGCGCCCTGCTACATGGGGATCGATATGGCCTCCCGCGAGGAGCTGATTGCGGCGGGACAGGACACCGAGGGTATCCGGGAGACTGTCGGCGCCGACTCGCTCTCCTACCTCTCGGTCGACGGCGTCGCCGAGGTGCTCGGCGAGTCGCGCGCGGACCTCTGTCTGGGCTGTGTAACGGGGGAATACCCCTACGACATCGACGGCGAGGAGACTGACCGGGACGTGACGCGGCCGGAGATCGACGGTCCCGTCGTCGCGGACGACTGAGGCACGGCGACGGTCGGCCGTTCCTCTGTGACGACTGAGACGCGGCGACCGGCGGTCGTGCAGGACGACCTCTCTTGACGGCACAAGCTCTTTCTCACACCAGCCGAACGGAGCCTGTATGCGGACGTTCTCGCCCGACGACGCCGATCGGGAGTCGCTCTCCGATGCGCTCGGGACGACCGACGTGGCGATCAACCGCTATCGGCTCCCGCCCGGGGAGGGACTGCCGAGCGGACTCCACACCCACCTCGATCAGGAGGAGGTGTTCGTCGTCCTCGAGGGGACGGTGACGTTCGAGACGCTCTCTGAGCCGGTCGTCGTCGGCGCCGGCGAGGCAGTCCGGTTCGCGCCCGGCGAGTACCAGACCGGAACGAACGACGAATCGTCGTCGGCTCTCGTGCTCGCGCTCGGCGCGCCGAAGGAGAGCGAACAAGTGCGCGTCCCGCTCGACTGCCCGGACTGTGGCCATCGTGGGCTCTCGCCGGCGTGGGACGGCGGGGTACTGCTCACCTGCCCCGACTGCGGCGGCGCGCACCGAACCCGGGGCTGTCCAGAGTGTGAGCGCGCGGAGATGGAGGTCAGGTCCGGGGAGGGTGAGGAAGAGACGGTCGTCGTCTGCCCGGACTGCGGCGCGGAGCGGTCCGAGCCGCGGTGGGCGTAGTCAGGCGATCACGTACACGAACAGGTAGACGACGACGCCCAGCGCGAACGAGATCGCCCAGAGGGGCGCCGCGACCTTCCCGACCTTCCGGTGGTTCGTCTGAGGGATCTCCGAGACGGGGTGGCTCCACGCCAGCAGCAGCGCGTAGAACACCAGCGGCACGCAGACGATCGCGAGCGTGATGTGGATTCCGAGGATCGCGAGGTAGGCCGTCTCGAGCAGCCCCGTCGCCGGGAACTCCGTCGGGCCGACGAGGCTGACCCGGTAGAGGTAGGCGACGAGGAAGGCGGCGAACAGACCGAACGTCGCCCCCATCAGCTTCCGGTGGCGCTCGACGTTCCCCTCGCGGATCGCGCGGACGCCGAGGACTACGGTGACCAGCGCGACCGTACAGATCAGCGCGTTCAGGTGTGGAATGGCGTCGACGACCGCCGCGGGCGCCTGTGGGAGCGCCCCGGCGGGGACGACACGCAGCGCGGCGGCAAACACGAGCGCGAGCGCGACGGCGGAGAGCACCGCCGCCGTCCCGAGCGTGTGGTCGCGGACGGTGGCACGAACGTTCATACCGGAGCGTCGGCCCGGCGGGGCAAGAAACGTGTGGCGACGGCACGAGTCTGTCCATGGCGATCGCGCTCCCGTCGCCCGACGGCGACGCCAAAAGGAAGCCCTTTTACTGGGCCGTCGGCAATGAACGATTGCAGCAAGCACGCGAGCGTGGGTAGCCAAGCTAGGCCAACGGCGCAGCGTTGAGGGCGCTGTCCTGTAGAGGTCCGCCGGTTCAAATCCGGTCCCACGCATCGCACGGCGGGCAACCACCCGCCACACGATGCGGGTGCTCGTCCTCCGGACAGCACCCACGCACATTCCTTCCGGACACCACTCGAACAGCGACGGCACCGTCCTGTGGAACTATGGGTCTCGCCCCGGTAGCGCCGGCCATGCCCGGTCGATCGAGCGACTCCCCGGTACTGTTCCTGATCGGACTGGCCGTCGCAGCCGTCGCCGTCGTCGGAACCACGTTCCTCGGCTGGGAGTTCGGCGAGTCGAGCGGTTCCGTGCCGGTGGTGATCGGCGTCGCCTGCGCCGTCGCCGGGGTGGCGGTCTGGCTCCGGCACTGACTCCCGAACCAGTCAGAAACGGAGAGTTTTCCCGTTGACGGCCGACCCCCGCCCATGGTCGAGCCAGTGCTCACCAGACAGCGCGTCGATCCCGACCGCGTCGACGACCTCCGGGAGTGGACCGCGGAAGTCCGGGAGCGGCCGGACGAACACGTCGAGACGCTGCGCAACGAGGGCGTCTACACCGAGACCGCGTTCCTCGAACGCATCGACGGGGAGCCGTACCTCACCTACTACATGGAGACTGAGAGCGTTCAGGCCGTCTTCGAGGCGTTCGAGAACTCGGAGTTCGACATCGACGCCGAGCACGAGGCGGTGATGCGGGAGGTGCTCGAATCGCCGGAGAACGTCGTCGACGCCGAGGTGCTGTACCATCAGAGCAGCCCCGACAGGTCGGCCGACGTGACCGACTGACGCCCGATCGGCGGCGCCACGGCTGCTCGGTCGGCGTCGAAAGAAAGCGGCACTGCGGAAGCGTCGGTGAGAGGGTCGCTGTCGTTTAACCGAACAGCTCGCCGAGGCCCTCGCCGGACTCCTCGTCGCCCTCGTCTTCGTCCTCTTCTTCGGCCTCGGCCTCTTCCTCGGCCTCCTCTTCCTCTGCTTCCTCGGCCTCGTCGGCGCTACCGCCAGCGCCGCCGGCGGCCGCACCGCCCGCGGCGGGCGCGGCGGCGGCCGTCTCGATGGCCTCCTCGATGTCGACGTCCTCCAGCGCGGCCACGAGGGCCTTGACGCGGGACTCCTCGACGTCGACGCCGGCCGCTTCGAGCACGGCCGTGATGTTCTCCTCGTTGATCTCCTCGCCCGATTCGTTCAGCGTGAGTGCAGCGTAAACGTATTCCATTGTTCTGAGTTACCCGAACATCTCGCCGAGACCTTCGCCGCCGTCGGCGTCGTCGTCGTCGGAGTCGTCCTCCGGTTCGGCGTCGTCGGCGTCCTCGGCATCAGTTGCTTCGTCGTCCTGTTCATCCTCGTCCTCCTCGACGTCCTCGGAGGCTGCCGGCGCTTCCACGCCCTGCAGCTCCTCGGGGAGCGCCTCCTCGTCGTCGATCTGGGCGGCCAGCGCACGCAGCTGTGCGTCCGCCTTGCCGATCAGATCGGGAGCCAGCTCCTCGTTGACGATCGTCGCCTCGAGGCCGACGGACTTGGCCTCGCCGGCCGCCTTCGCGAGCAGGGTGCCCGCGTTCTCGGCGGTCGGGTAGGCGGCGTTGACCGAGAGGTTCCGGGCGGCCGCGGCGGCAGCCTGGAAGTCCTCGCCGTACTCGTCGACGTCGAGTGCGAGCTCGTCGGGCTCGAACAGCACGCCGTCGGCGTAGACGGCGCGCAGGTCCAGCCCCACCTCCTTGGGCTCGATGCCCATCTCGGCGAGCACGTTCGCCAGGTCCTCGGAGACGGTCTCACCGGCCTCGAGCACCTTGGAGTCCTCGGTGACCTTGATCGACCCCTCCATGATTCGCGCGGAGGCGCCGACCGACTGGAGCTCGCCCACGAACGGACCGGGGTCGATCCCGGTGTCACCCTCGGGGATGACGATGTCGTTGGGGGCGACCTCGCCGGCGCCGATCGGCGCCGGGGTCTTCGAGGCTTCCAGCTCCTTGAACAGCCCGAAGGGGTTGTCGTTCGAGCCGACGAAGGCGACCTCGCCGCCGATCTCGGCGGCGAGCTGTTCGAGGCCCTCGTCGACCTGCTCGACGGCGCGGGTCATGAGCGTGTTGCGGCTCATGCGCACCTCGGCGGTGCCGTGGAGCCCGCGGCGCATGCTCTGGAGCTGTCGCGAGGGGATGCCCGTGACGCCGACGATGCCGACGGCGTCGTAGCGCTCGAGGAAGTCGACGAGCTCGTCGACCTCCTGCTGCTTCCACTGGGGCACCGTCTCGGTCTTGCGGACGTCCTCGGCTTCGCTCATGCGGGCACCTCCACGGCCGGCCCCATCGTGGTCTTCACGTAGATGGAGTCGATGTTGAGGGGACCCTTCTCGAGGTCGGCCTCGAGACGACGGATGATGACGTCGATGTTGTTCGAGACCTCGTCGGGGGTCATGTCCTGGGCGCCGACGCGGGTGTGGAACGTTCGGCGGTCACCGGAGCGGATCTGAACGGTGTTCTTCATCCGTTCGATCGTCTCCACCACGTCGTCGTCGGGCTGGAGTGGGGTCGGCATCTTCCCTCGCGGACCGAGCACGGTCCCGAGGTAGCGGCCGATGTCTTGCATCATCGCGGCCTCCGCGATGAAGAAGTCCGTATCGTCGGCGAGGTCCTTCGCCTCGTCGTCGTCGTCGCCGAGGTCCTCGAGCTCGTCGGGGCCGAGCACCTCGTCGGCGACGTCTTCGGCGCGGACGGCGGTCTCGCCGGTCGCGAAGACGACGATACGTGTCTCCTGTCCGGTTCCTGACGGGAGCACGACGCTCTCGTCGACCCGGTTGGACGGGTCGTTCAAGTCGATGTCGCGCAGATTAACTGCGAGGTCGACCGTCTCGGTGAAGTTCCGATCGGGTGCGTCCTCGAGTGCGCGGGATACTGCTTCCTCTATTGAATCTGCCATCTTTCACCTCCGTAGTACGCGTAGGTAGCTCCTACGGGTGAGTGAAACAGGCTACGCCTGTCTCACCCGAGACGACGGCGATGCGAGACTTAAAGCCGTCGAACTAGGGACCCGCCGAAACCCGCCGAGGGCGCCGTGTCGGTCCCTGTGACGCCGTCCCGTGGCGCGTCGACGCGCCGCGTCGGCGAAGGCAAAACCCTATACCACGAACTCCACAAGCGAGCACAGGAATGGAGGACCGCACGCGCAACTACCTCAAGGGGCGATTCGGCGACTACTACGCCGACGCCGACATCTCGGTGCCGCCCGCACCCGCGGCCCGGGAGTGGGGGCACATCCCCTACACCGAGAGCGAGGGGACGACGATGGTGCGCCACCGCTCGCTGCTGGACATGGGCGGGGACGCCCAATCGGTCCGGGAGTTCCTCGCCCGCGAGGCGCCCCGCCACGCCTACTTCTCGGCCGCACGCTACGACGACCCCGACAACCGGACGATGGCCGAGAAGGGCTGGCGCGGCGCGGACCTCGTGTTCGACCTCGACGCCGACCACCTCCCCGGCGTCGACGAGGAGGAAGCGAGCTACGCCGAGATGCTCGAAGCCTGTAAGGACGCGCTCAAGCGACTGCTGGACCTGCTCCGGGAGGACTTCGGCTTCACCGACGACGAACTGCTGATCGTCTTCTCGGGCGGCCGCGGCTACCACGTCCACGTCCGCAACGACGCGCTGCTCGACCTCGACAGCGAGGCGCGCCGCGAGATCGTCGACTACGTGCGCGCGGTCGACCTCGACCGCGACGGCCTGATCCGGACCGTCTCCTACGGCGGCACCACCCGCCGTGAGCTCAAGACCGGCGGCGGGTGGGGGCGACGCGTCCACCGTGAGCTCGTGGAGTTCGTCGCCGACCTCCGGGAGATGGACCGCGAGGACGCCCTCGAACAGCTCACCGCGTTCGACGGCATCGGCGACGGCCGCGCGGGCACCATCCTCGACGCCGCGGAGCGCAACCCCGACGCGATCCGCGAGGGGAACGTCGAGGCCGGCGGCCCCGGCCTGCGGAAGCTGATCGAGGCGCTGACCGCACAGGTCGTCGGCAACGAGACGGCGCCGATCGACGAGCCGGTCACCACCGACGTGCGCCGACTCATCCGGCTGCCGGGGACGCTCCACGGCGGGACGGGGTTCGTCGTGAAACCCATCGATCCCGCGGATCTCGACGCGTTCGACCCGCTGTCCGACGCCGTCGCCGACCGCTTCCGCGGCCAGCGAATCATGGTGAACGTCACCGAGCCCGGCCCGGTCGACTTGGGCGCCGAAACAGCTTTAGAGCCTGGTCCGCAATCAGTGGAAGAGTACGTCGGCGTGTTCCTCATGGCGAGGGGGCGCGCCGAGAAAGCCGCAGAGTAACCGAACGAACCCGCAGGCCACCGTCGCGCCACCCGCGCGGCCCCGACACACAGCATGGACATCGACGAACTCCAGACGGTCCAGAGCAAGGAGCGCCAGAAGGACAGCCTCCAGCACCTGCGGGACTCGTTCTACGAGGACGTCGCGGCGTACATCGAGGAGCTGAAAGAGGAGCGCGACCGCGTGGCCGAGGCGGCCGACGAGCCGTTCTCGGACCCGGAGGTCTCCCGGCTCAGCGACGACATCGAGCGCGCGGAGGACGTGGTCGAGGCGATCTACGAGCGCCGGGTCGGGAAGGTCGTCAAGATGGCCTCGTTCAAGGCCGCGGACATGCCCGTCGAGGAGGAGGGACTCACCACGCAGGAGCGGGACCTGTTCGAGGACATGGTCGGCCGCATCGGCGAGAACCGCTCGCGCGTGCTGGACATCCTCGCCGGCGAGGGCGACAGCGTCGCCGCCTCCCCCATGGGCTCGCCGGGCGCCCAGCCCGAACCGACCGAGACGACGACCGCGAGCG
>NZ_JBHUDH010000002.1:0-7589 GCF_042678005.1 Halolamina salina
TCGTCGCCGTCGGCGGTCGACTCCGTCACCTCGTAGCCGGCGTTCTCGACCGCCCGCGTGATCGCCTCGGCGGTAGTCTGCTCCCGGTTGAAGGTGACGGTGATCTTCCCCGTCGTGGGCTGGGTCTGATAGGCGGTGACGCCGTCGACGGCGCCGACCGCGTTCTCGACCTTGCCGGCACAGGAGGCACAGTCCATCTCCGGGGCGGTGAACGTCTCCGTCGTCTCGCCGACGCCGGACTCGACCGCGTAGCCCGCCTGCTCGATCCGGTCGGCCACGTCCTCGGGACTCGTCTTCTCGGGGTCGTAATTCACGGTAACCGTGCCGGTGGTGATCTGCGGGTCCACGCCGTCGACGGCGTCGAGTTCGCGGACGCTACTCTCGACTTTCCCGGCACAGGACGGGCAGTCCATCTCCGGGACGTCGAGTTCGAGTGACTCCCCGCCGTCGGGCGGCGCCCGCGGGTCGTCTGAGTCGTCGGCGGTCATATCCGAGCGTAGTCGCTCGTCGGTTAATAATCCCGCTGCTAAATAGACGGGTCAGTATGCGCTACTTTGGTAAATGGCCTCCTTTGGGTTATTAAGAATCGGTCGGCGTGGCGGTCGCGACGGCTCGGCGATGTCTATCGAGGTTGGCGTCGACACCGGCGGTGAACATAGTGGGATTCGAACCACGGTCGGACGTGCTCGCTCGCGGTCGCTCGTTCCGCGCGACCTCCCTGTTTCGGAACCCCACCGAGCCGTTTTCACGGCTCACTTCGTTCGCCGGAAAACGGGCGTGGTGGGATTCGAACCCACGATCGAGGAGTTAGGAACCCCTCGCCTTGTCCGCTAGGCCACACGCCCTACTGGCCGCTACCGGCCCGGGGGGCAAAAGAACCCGCTTCGGCGTTAGTTGCTGGACGTCTCTGTCTCGGTCGCCGTCTCCTCCTCGTCCTCGGTGTCCGAGGTCGTCGAGGAGGTGGTGTCGTCCGAGTCCGGCCCTTCCTTCATCTCTTCGAGCTCCTGGTTCAGCTCCTGTCGGCCCTTCTGGAACTCACCCATCGCCTGCCCGGTCGACCGAGCCAGCTTCGGGATCTTGTTCGCCCCGAACAGGAGCACGAGCACGAGGAGGATGATGACGAGTTCGGGCCCCCCGGGGATCGGTACTTGAAGCGGCGCAGTCTGGAACATCTCTATGCGGATGTACCCCACTCCCGACTATAGGCCTTTTGGAAATCGGGGGGAGCGCTTTTCCCGACGAGGGCGTACGGTACTCCATGGACGACACCACCCCGCCGGCGGTCGGCGACGACGCGCCGGGGTTCACCGCGCCCGTCGCCGACGGCGACGGCATCACGCCCCGATCGCTCGATGCGTACCTCGACGGAACGCCGACCGTACTGGCCTTCTTCCCCGCTGCGTTCTCCGGCACCTGCACCGAGGAGTTCTGTACGTTCCGGGACCGACTCGGCCCGCTGGCCAGCGACGCGGCGACGGTGCTCGGGATCAGTACCGACCTCCCGTGGGCGCTCGCCGAGTTCCGCGATGCAGAGTCGTTGCCGTTCCCGCTCGTCGCCGACAACGACGGCGTGATCTGTGCCGACTACGGCGTCCGGACGCGCTACGAACGTCTCGGCATCGACGGCGTCGCCCGCCGATCGGTCCTCGTCCTCGGCGCCGACGGCGTCGTCACGTACCGCTGGCTCGCCGACGAACCCGGGAACGAACCGGACTACGCGGCGGTCGAGGAGGCAGTCCGGGACGCCGCGGAGGGCTGACCACCCGACGACCTTTTTCCGTCGGCTCCGTGAGACGAAGCGTATGGCCACGGATGTCTCCGATCACGAGTACGACCCGCAGGAGGAGCACGCCTTCCCGGACGACCGACTCAACGAGGTGCTCCCGGCGCTGGTCGAGGACCCCGAGGTCGTCGCCTACCTCGAGGCCCAGAACGTCAACGCGGTCACGCGGAAGGGGTACAACGACCACGGCAGCAAGCACATCGAGATCGTCCGGAACCGCGCGCTCCGGCTGTACGACCTGCTGAAGGCCGGCGGCGTGGAGTTCAACGGCGCCAGCGATCAGGGGCTAGACGAGGCCGACGAGCCGGTGATCGTCGCACTCGCGGCGACGCTGCACGACGTTGGCCACGTCGTCCACCGCGACGAGCACGCCTACTACTCGATCCCGCTGGCGGCGGACTTACTCGACCGCTTCCTCGACCAGTTCTACGACACGCCCGAGAAGGTGCGCGTGAAGGCGGAGGTGCTCCACGCGATCCTCTGTCACCATACCGCGGAGACGCCGCTGACACGGGAGGCGGGCGTGATTCGGGTCGCCGACGCGCTCGACATGGAGCGCGGCCGCTCGCGCATCCCCTACGAGGAGGGCGGCCGGGGGATCAACACCCTCTCCAGTCAGGCGATCCGGGAAGTGACGCTCCAGCCGGGCAACGGGACGCCGGTGCTCGTCGAGATCGAGATGATCAACGCCGCCGGGGTCTACCAGGTCGACAACCTCCTCAAGGACAAGCTCCGCGACTCGATGCTCGAGGACGACGTCCGCATCGTCGCCGTCAACACCAAGGGCGACGACGATCTGGTCGAGCGGATCGAACTGTAGGCGGCTCAGTCGTCAGAGGTGGTGCCCGCCGACTGGCGCTGTTGCTGGACCGACGGTCCCGTCGGCGTCGACCGTTCGCTCTCCTCGTTGTCGCTCTCGGTGAGGATCGGGAACTCGCGCTCGAACTCGATCAGCATCCCGAGCATCGCGACCGCACACAGCACCGCTGTCGGGAGTCCGACGAGGATCGTGAACGACTGGAGCACGGGCATGCCGCCGGCGAGGCTGAGCGCGATGGTGAGCAGCACCATCATCAGCCCCCAGACCAGCCGATTGATCGTCGACGGCGACTCCTCGCCGCCGGCGGCCATCATCGCGATGCTCAGCGTCGAGGAGTCGAGCGTGGTGATGAGGAAGCTCACCACCAGCAGCAGCAAGGCCGCCGAGAACACGGCCGGGTAGGGGAGTAGCTGCTCGAACAGCGCGAAGCCGACGGCCTCCAGCCCCGAGGACTCGTAGACGCCCAGCAGGTCCGCGGCGCCGGACGTCTGGAGCAGCAGCGCGGAGCCGCCGGTGGCGGCGTACCACGGCACCGTCAGCGCGAACGAGCCGAACAGCCCGGCGAACACCAACTCACGCAGGGTTCGCCCCTTCGAGATCCGCGCCATGAAGATGCCGATCATCGGCGCGAACGTGAGCCACCACGGCCAGAAAAAGAGCGTCCACGAGCCGAGCCAGGCCGTGGCCTCACCGTTGGGCGCGAAGAAGAGGCTCATCCCGACGAAGTCGGTCGCGTAGCCCGTGAGCGCCTGCGTCGTGAGGTTGACCAGCGTCGTCGCCTGCCCGAACGCGAACATCGCCGCCATCAGCCCGATCAGCAGGACGACGTTGAGGTCGGCGAACCGCTTGATCCCCTTCTGGATGCCGGCGATCACCGACAGCAGGAACAGCACCCCCACGAGGAGGATCAGCCCGATCCGGCCGAGTTGGCCAAGGCCGACCCCCCACTTGAACGAGAGGCCGGACGCGAACTGGCTGATCCCCAGCCCGAAGGAGACGGTGATCCCGCTGACGGTGACGACGACCGCCAACGCGTCGACCAGTTTCCCGAGCGGGCCGTCGACGTTGTCGACGCCGACGAACGGCGCGAGGATCACCGCCGGCCGGAACGGCGCGCCCTTCCGGTAGACGTAGTAGGAGATGGCGACCGCGAACACGAGATACGTGGCCCACGCGGACAGCCCGTAGTGGTAGATGGCGTACTGCAGCGCGTCGGCCATCCGCGCCCAGGTGCCGGCCGAGGCGTCGAAGTACGGCGGGCGCGTGCCGTAGTGGATCAGCGGCTCGACCGGTCCCCAGAACTCCAGCCCGCCCGAGGAGAGCCCCGCGGTGAACGTCATCACGAGGTACTGCCAGAACGTGAACTCCGGCTCCGTGTCGGGACCGCCCAACTTGATCCGCCCCCACGGGCCGATCATCACGTAGACGACGAAGACGAAGGCGAGGAACACGACCCAGAGGTAGAGCCACCCCAGGTTCCCGACGATGAACTCGTTCGCCGTCGCCAGCGCCGCGGCGACCGTGTCGGCGAACGCGACGACGGCGACGATGATCCCCAGCAGCGCGGCCACCGACAGCGAGAAGACGGCCACGTCGGATTTCTCCCGGAACGATTCGACTGCACCGACGACTTGCGACGGTACACTCACGAGTGTGGAAGGAGGGTCCGAACCACAGCCTGTCGTTCGACACCGTTCGCCGACGCGATCGTCTCAGATTCGTGCGAATTCACGCGGATTGCGTGCATCCGGCCGGTGTCCAGTGAAGTGAGAGGGATGTATCTGTTGAAGCGGGACAATCTCCTCGGAAATCTGATCGATCCGTGCGTCGCCCGTTCCTCCCGGAAAAGGCTGCGGCGATGGATTCCTTTATGCGTCGGTGTCGTGTTCGGTCCGACGAAACGTGGCCCGTTTCGGCAACTCCGTCGCACTGCTCCGGAACCGGGAGTTCCTCTCGCTCGCCGGCACCGCGTTCGCCCGGAGTCAGGCGTACTCGACCATCATCATCGCGCTCGCGCTGTACGCCGACGCGTTCGGCACCTCCGGGTTCATCGAGGGGCTGTGGGGGACCGCGTTCGCGTCGGTCCAACTGCTGATCGTCCTCCCGCTGGGGCGGAAGATCGACACCGGGAACGCCAAACACTGGCTGCTCGGCGGCCTGCTGATCAACGTCCTGGTGTTCGTGGGGTACATGTTCATCGGCGACCCGATCAACGCCGAGATCGTCGCCCTTCTCGAGAGCGTCGGCGCCGGCGCGCTCTGGACGACCAACGGCTCGCTTCAGGTCGTCCTCGTCCGGATGCTGCAGGGGATCGGCGCCAGCATCCTCTGGATCACTGGCTCGACGGTCGTCGGGCAGATCTCCCCCGACGACGAGAGCGGCCGCTGGCTCGGTTCGTACAATCAGGTCGCGGCGTTCTCCTCGCTGGCGGGCGATCTGGTCGGCGGCCTGCTGCTCTCGATGTACGACCCGCTCCAGTCGCGGGTCGTGTTCATCGTGCTCGCGGCGGTCACGATGGTCGCGTTCGTCCTCGTCTACGCCGAACTGCGTGACAACCCCGGCGGCGGCGTCGACAACCCCGAGGCGCAGTCGGGGATCGGAACGATCAAGAAGCTGCTGAAGCTGCCGATGCTGCGCTCGCTGGTGCTGTTCCGACTCTCCTTCTCGGTCGGGAAGATGGCGGTGATCATCTTCCTCCCCATCCTCGCCCGCACGGAGTTCGGGATCGACGCGTTCGCGATCGGCTGGATCCTCGCCGGCGGGAAGCTCACCAAGTCGCTCTTCCAGGGGTACGTCGGCGACCTCACCGACCAGATCGGCGACCGCGCGAAGTTCGTCGCCGCCGGCGCGCTGGTGTACGGCTTCGGGATCGCGCTGATCCCCCTGTCGCTGCCCGCCGAGGAGACGATGGGGCGGTTCTACCTCGGCTACTTCGGCCACGGACAGGAGCTCGGCGGCGGCTTCGTCGTGCTGTTTCTGGCCTACGCGATACTGGGCATCGGCGACTCGATACGCCTGCCGGCGAGTATGGCGCTGTTCGTCGAGGAGGGCGAGAAGTACGACTCGGTCGCGAGCGCGATGTCGCTGCGCTCGATCTCTTGGAAAATCGGCCAGACAGCCGGCCCGCTCGGCGTCGGACTGATCAAGGACTTCCTCGGCACCGTGCAGGCGTTCCTCACCGCGTCGGCGTTCGTGGTGTTCGCGACGGGCGTGTTCTGGTTCACCCACACGATGTCGGGAGACACCGAGAGCGTGGTTGAGGGAAGCTAACTATCGGCCTCTATAGGTCCGAAAGCTCGTCCTCGATCGATTCCAGCACATCCGAATCCTCCTCGTTCGGTTCATCGTTTCCGTCATCCCCGTCGTTACTCCTCGTCGACAATCCCTCCTCGAGGACCTCTACTTTGAACTCGTTGCGCTCGGCGGCCAGCCGGAACGTCGGCACCGTCCGGTACTCCACCTCGACCACGTTCTTCCGGCGGAGGCTCCCCAGCGCGTCCCGCACCTCCTCGACATCGGGATCGATACCGAACTCCTCCCGGAGCTTCCCGAGTACGCTCACGACGCTCTCGGAGCGCTCCTCGGGTCCCGCGAGCACGTCGAGCACCTGCGCGTGGAGTTCGGGAACCCTGATCCGGTCCGGAACCCCGCCCTCCTCCTCGGGGGGGACGCTGGGCTCGACGTCGACGAGATCGACGCCCTCGGCGGTCGCCCGGATTAGGCTGTCGTCGTCGCGGTAGTAGTAGTCGCTCAGCTCCGATTCGAGGTACTGGTGGACGTCGCTCCCCGACTCCATCCCCCAGCGGTCCTGTAACTCTTTGTTCTTGGTCGGCTGGAGGGTCACGATGTCGGCGAGGCGCTCTCTGGCCTCGTCGCTCAGACTCATCGGCCGTGGCTGGGGGGCGGGGGCGTATGGCTATTCCGGTCCCGGCGGGGCGCGAGCCGGAACCGCGCCAGCTAAGCCCGCGAGCCCGCTACGGACGGCCGTGCGAAACGTCACCGACCGGGTGTCAAACCCCTTCGGGATGGAGCCGCCCTGTGACCGCTTCGTCCCCGGCTACGGCGACGCAAACGCCGACTTCCACGTGATCGGCGACCATCCCGGCGTCCACGGCGGCGCCGACACCGGCGTCCCGTTCACGGGTACGGCGGCGGCCGAACGCCTCCAAGACGCCCTCCGAGAGGCGGGGCTGCTCCACACCGTCGGCGGCGAACCCGAGATCGATCGGACGTTCCTCTCGTACCTCCACATGTGCGTCCCGGCGGACGACGCCACACCGACCGAGACCGAGTACACGGAGATGGAGCGGTACTTCGACGCCGAACTCCGCGCGATCGCCGCCCACGTCCTGCTGCCGGTCGGCGAACGCGCGACCCGCCACGTCGTCGAGACGTTCACCGCCCGCGCCCACCGGACCGAGATCGAGATGGAGAACCTCCACGGGCAGGAGATCCTGGGCAGCGGCTGGCTGGTGCTCCCGATCGAGGACCCGGCCGATTGGGAGGGAGACGAGGCCGAACGGCTCGTCGAAGCGCTCGGAGAACTCCAGTCGACCGATTACCGGCGAGAGAGCGACCTCGGGCGGTTCCTCCCCGGCGGGGAGAGCTACTACGTCCGATAGCGCGACTCACCGCGTCGCGAGCAGGTACCGCCCCACGTCGACGAGGAATCCACCGGCGCTGAACAGCGGCAGCACGATCAGGCCCAGCAGCGCCCCCCACGTCGGGATCGCGACGACGGGCCAGACTGCGAGACAGAGCGCCGGCGCGATCGAGGGAACGGCGTACACCCACGCGGCGCCGCGCCCGAACCGCCCGACGGTCGTCAGCACGACCAGCGGGAGCAGCACCGTCCCGGCGAGGAGCATAAGCCCAAGCGTCGGCGTGCCGGCGGTCGCCGTCCGCACCGCCCCGAGGACGTACTCGGTGGGGGAGTCCAGCGGGAACGTCCCGAGGAGCGTCGTGACCGGGGACGCCGCCACCTCG
>NZ_JBHUDH010000002.1:7642-29010 GCF_042678005.1 Halolamina salina
CGCCGCCACGTCGCCGAGGAACGACCGCATCGCCGCCCGGCGCGGGAGCGCGTACGCGCCGAGGCCGCCCACATAGAGGAGGAGCGAGAGCACGACGACGCCGTACCACCGCTTCAGCCCCCGCCGGCGACGGACCCCCTCCGGCACCGAGGCGTCGGCCGTCGCCGTCCGCGTCGAGCTGGCGGCGGCATCCCAACTGTCCCGATCCGTCCCGGCGCCCTCCTCGCTGCGACCGGTCGAGGACTGCTCTGTCGTCGTTTCGGTAGCCGACGAACTGCCGTCGGTCGTCGACGTGCCGCTTCCCGTACTGCCGTAGCCACCGGTCGATTCAGTCGAGGCGGTCGAGCCGCGGGATCGCTCGCTCGTGGCGGTGTCGGTCGACGTATCCGCGGCGCTGCCCGTCGTCGACTTCGCCGCCCCGTCCATCGGTTCGGAGGTGGCCGGACCGCTATCCGTCGATCCGTCGTCAGTAGTTGTATCGTCGGGGAGGTCCTCGTCGGGGAACACTGACACCGGCGGGAGACTGTCGAGGTGTTTCTCGACGTACTCGTGGTGGCCGAGCCGGTCGTACGTCTTGCGCTCGGCAGGGTCCGAGAGCACGTCGTGGGCCGTCTTGACGAGTTTAAACTGCGCCTCGCCTTCGGGGTGTTCGTTCACGTCCGGGTGATACTTTCGGACACGCTCCCGGTACGCGCGCTTCAGTTCCTCGGCGGCGGCGTCGTCGGGGACGCCGAGAACGTCGTAGAGGTCCGCCGGCATGGCTCCCGATACGCCCAGTCCGTGTTTGAATCTACCGCCCTCCGTTCGCCACGGTCGCGGACGCCGCCGTAGGAAGTGGGAACCCTCTTTGGTGACGGCTGAACAGTTCCGCTATGGAACGGATCCGTCTCGGGAACACCGTCTTCGAAGGGGAGAACAACGTCTACCTCCTGCAGGGCGAGGAGACCGTGCTCGTCGACGCCGGGGTCGCCACCGAGCCGACGCGTGAGGAGTTCGTGGACGGGCTGGCGTCGTTCGGGGTCACGCCCGCGGACGTCGACCGCGTGTTCCTGACCCACTGGCACTACGACCACGCCGGGCTGGCGGGGATGATTCAGGACGCTGGCGGGGCGACCGTCCACGCCCACGAGGCGGACGCCGGACTGATTTCGGGGGAGGAGCCGTCCCTGATGGAGGACCGATCCCTCCAACAGGAGACGTTCGAGGCGTGGCAGATCCCGGACGGCCCGCGCGAGGAGCTGATCTCCTTCCTCGGCGGCCACGCCGAACTCGCCGGCGACGACGTCGACGTGACGCCGTTCACGGGCGGCGATCGGTTCGACGTGAACGGGATCGAACTCGAGGCGGTCCACCTCCCCGGCCACTCGGCCGGGCTCTCCGCGTTCGCGTTCGAGGAGAACGGCGAGCGACAGGCGTTCGTCGGGGACGCGATCCTCCCGAAGTACACGCCGAACGTCGGCGGCGCCGACGTGCGGGTGGAGGCGCCGCTCGCGAAGTACGTCGAGAGCCTCGTCGAGATCGTCGATCGGGACTGGGACCGTGCGCTCCCCGGCCACCGTGACCCGATCGAGGACCCGGTAGGACGCGCGCGAGAAATCCTCGGCCACCACCGCGAGCGGACGGAGAACGTGATCGACGTGCTCGACCGCCACGGCGCGTGTGACGCCTGGACCGTGAGCCACCACCTGTTCGGCGAACTGGAGACTATCCACATCCTCCACGGGCCGGGCGAGGCGTTCGCGCACCTCGACCACCTCGAACGCCACGGGATCGTCGAACAGGAGGCGACCGACTACCGTCTCGTGGTCGACGAGCCGAACGTCGAGGAGCTATTCCCCGAGCAGTAGCTCGCGGCCGGCGCCGGCCGCTCCCGAGCGCGGCTTCCCGCCCGCCGCGCACACGAGTGGTGCCCTTTTCAGTCCGACGCCCCGAGTACGTCTATGAGCGAATCCGACTATCAGGTCGCCGTCGTCGGCGGCGGCCCGGCGGGGTTGACGACCGCCCTCTACACGACACGGCTCGGCCACGATACGGTGTTGATCGACCGCGGCGGCGGCCGCGCGGCGATGATGCAGGACACCCACAACGTCATCGGGATCACCGAGGAAACCTCCGGGAACGAACTGCTGCAGACCGCGAAGGCGCAGGTCGAGTCCTACGGCGCCGACACCGTCCGGGGGATGGTCTCCGACATCGACGGCTCGGCAGGCAGCTTCGAACTCGCCGTCGGCGAGGAGATGTACACCGCCGAGCGGGTGGTGCTCGCGACGGGGTTCGCCGACGAGCGCCCGGAGCCGCCGCTCCCCCGGACGGGGCGGGGCCTCCACTACTGTCTGCACTGTGACGCCTACATGTTCGTCGACGAACCGGTGTACGTGATGGGGACCGGCGAGAGCGCGGCCCACGTCGCGATGATCATGCTCAACTTCACCGACGAGGTGGACCTGCTGCTCCGCGGGGACGAGCCGGAGTGGAGCGAGGAGACCGACCGCCAGCTCCGGGCCCACCCGGTCGACGTGGTCGAGACCGACATCTCGGGGATGAACACCGGCGAGGACGGCTGGCTGGAGTCGTTCGAGTTCGAGGACGGCACCGTCCGGGAGTACCGCGGCGGCTTCCCGATGTACGGCTCGGACTACAACGCCGACCTCGCGGACGCGCTGGGGCTGGAGCGCACCGACGACGGTAACGTCGCGGTCGACGACCACGGCCGAAGCTCCGTCGACGGCGTGTTCGCGGTGGGCGACCTCACGCCCGGCCACAACCAAGTCCCCGTCGCGATGGGCGAGGGCGCGAAGGCGGGCATCGCGCTGCACTACGAGCTCCGGACGTTCCCCAAGTCGCTCGACGAGATCGACGGCGAGCAGGTCGATCCGGCGTCGACGCCGGCGATCTCCGACGAACTCCGCGAGGCTGCCCGACGCCGCGAGGCGGTCGAGCCGACGGCTGCCGACGACTAGCTGACAGGCGGTGCTGGGCGTCGCCGACGGACACACCGCGCTCCCGCTCCCCCGTCGGCGTCGACGGTCAGCGCACGGGCCGGGTGGTCCTGGCATCGTACTTGAAGGATCGGGCCGAAGGGGAACGCCCTTATTTCTGCGTGTGGTTACTCCGACTGCGCACCGATGGTCTAGTGGCAGGACCTGAGCCTTCCAAGCTCATGGCCCGGGTTCAAATCCCGGTCGGTGCATACCGAACGTTCTCCTGCGGTTTCTCTGGTTCGCGCGGAGACTCGGGCGTCGCTGTCAACTCTGCGGACCCGTCTGTCGATCGACGAGAGCAGCTCTACGGCAGTTCACGTGAACGAAAACGGGTAGCTCACCGCCAATCCCCGTGAAGGGGACGAATCATCGCTGCAGGGCCGCCCCGGCAGCCGCGCCGACGAACAAGCCGGCGGCAGCCGTCGGGAACGTGGCCGCGAACATCACGGCCAGCGGCAGGGCGGCAAGCAGCAGCGTCGTTTCGAACGTTGGCGGGCGGCGATGCGTCGGATACTCCTGGGTCTGCGTCGGTGGGTGCATAGTCTGTGGAGGGTCGAGTCGGCGTCAGTAGAGCGATACGAGCCACGTCGCCGTGTCCGAGCGCACGAAAGCGGGATTCGGAATCGGGACGGGGCCGTCGGGGACGAACTGCGTCAGATCGTCCGCGGGACGGCGGGAACGACGACGCGGGAAACCCCGGCTCGGAGGCCGAGGCCACCGACCGGCAACCGGTCGAGCGGTCGGCCCCCCTTGGCCGGGAGAAGCGTGTTCACGGGAGTGAGTAGTTGCACGTCGTCGTCACCTCGACTGTGAGTAGCGTATCCAGCGGTAAAAGCCTCTTCAGGGTGTGATAGCGTACAGCACGTTCGTATCCCTTGTACCGGCGCTGGGCAGCAGCCGGCCCCGGACTGGCACGGCGGAAACGGTGGACCGGGAGGTACAGGTCCGTAGAGTTCCTGAGAGGCTGTATGACCAAGACCGTCGACGAGCTACGCAACGAGATCCGCGTTGAAGTCGGCCGACACGAACGGCTCGTCTCCTCCGGGTTCACGAAGGAAGCCTTGGCTGCCATCTGTGACTCGCTGGACGCGGACGTGGAGACGGACGACATCCCCGGGAAGGACGTGATGCGGCGGGCGATCAGCGAGACAGTCGACGGAGTCGACGAAAGCCGCGACCAGAGCACCGGGTTCCGGAAGTCGGAACTCGAAGCCATCGCCGGCGAACTCGACGGCCGGTGAGCGGTCCCGTTCGCGTCCACTGATTCGCTCCGTTCGACAGTCAGTGCCGGCCGCTGGCACAGGATGCGACAGCCGAAGAACTAACTCGCCGCCGCGTCACCACACGTCCGATGGAGGGGAAGAACCGCTTCGTCCAGGACACCGAGGTCCTGATCTACCGGCTCAACCACGGCAACGTCGACGAAGCGAAGCGGCTCGTCGAACAGATCTGCCTCGTCGCCGAGTCCTTGGCGCAGGATCTGGAGGACGGCGAGCACAAGCAGTTCCTGCGCGGGACGAGCGAACTGATGGCCCGGTTCCGGAAGCAGATAATCGACCTCGAAGACGAGGGGGCCTCCGACGCGGAGATCGCCGAGACCGTCCTCGAGGCGATGGACGAGCACTTCAGCCGCGACGTGACCGAGTTCTCGCTCGAACTCGGAACCGACGACGACGCCGTCGACGCCGAGAGCACGATCGACCGGCTCGTCGAGGAGAACGAGTGGCTCAGAGAGGAACTGGAGCGGGCCGAGGCGGACTACATGGAGCTGTACGACCAGATCGCGGCCGATCCCGAGCGGCAGCGGTGACGCCTCCGTGGTTCTGCGAGCGCCGCGAGCGTGAACCTTAGCGCTCCCGGGCGCGCTCGCGTCGGCGTTCCAGAAGCTGCTGCACGCCCTGCCCCGGCCCGCCGTCGATCGGCCAGCCGTTCGTCCGCCACTGCGGCGGCTCCGGCTCGAACGAACCACAGCGGCGCCCACACTCCGCCTCGCTCTGGCAGCGACCCTTCGCGGCACAGGTCGGCACTGTCCCGCGGCCGGCGCGTGCGAGCTCGAACCACCGGCAGTCGGGCCGGGTCGTCTCGGCGAACGAGCGCCAGCCCTTACCGTAGGCTCGCTCCGCGATCAGCCGTCGTCGCCGCGCCTTCTCGGCGGCGTCGAATCGCCCGCTGTCGCTCTCCGGGTCGAGCGTCGACGGGAGCCAGTCCACCGTCGCTGCGTCGCCGTGGGTGCCGTCCGAGAAGTCGAACGTGAGCACGCCCGCCTCGACGGGGAACTGTCGCAGCAGCGCCGGCTCCACCCGTTCGCCCGTCCGACCCGTCGCCAGCCACACCTCGTCGGCCAGCGCGGTGTCCACGTCGTGTTCGAGTTGGTCCGACAGCGCGGCGGCGGCGCTCGCGTCGAGGTCCGGCTTGTTCTCGATCGCGATGATTCGCGATACCCAGTCGGGGTAGGGTCGCTTCCGCCGGATTTCGATACGGTTGCCGTTCTTGCGCTTCTCGACCAGCCCGCGGGCGGCGGCGCGGTGGATCGCCTCCCGGACGTAGCGCCACGGGTAGCCCGGATCGGGGAGCGCGTCGCGGTAGTACGCCCACTCGGCGGGCGCGTGGCGGACCACCGGGAGGAGGTCGCCGTCGATGGTCCGGTCGCCGAACTCGCGACGCGCGGCGAGCCCCGCGGGGTCGCACTCGATCACGATCGTGTCCCAGCGGCGCTTCTTCGTCCCGAGTTGGCGCGAGACGATCACGGGCGCGGCGTCGTCACTCCCTGCGTCGGCGTCGCTCGCGTCGCCGCCGGGCGGCCAGCCCAGCTCCGCCCAGCGACAGACCAGGAGCTCGAAGGAGAACTCCGAGTCGGTAGCGGGGGTCGGCACCGCTTACGCCGGCGTGCCGACGTACCCCTCGCCGTCGGCCTCCTTGACCTCGTCGAGGTAGTCGTGGGCCTCCTCGAGGATCTCGCGGGGACCGTCCTGCGTGATCGTGTTCAGCGCCTGCTCGTAGTCGCGCCACTGCATGTCGCGGTGCTCGGCGGAGAGCTCCGCGCTGGCCTCGAACGACCGGGCGATGAACAGGTGGACCGTCTTGTGAATCGTGTTCCCGTCGGCCTCGAACACGTAGTCGTACTCCTTCCGGAAGCCGTCGATGAGCCTGAAGTCCTCGATACCGGCTTCCTCCGTCACTTCACGGATCGCGGTCTGCTGAAGCTCCTCTTCCCCCTCGACCCCGCCCTTGGGGAACTCCCAGTCCCCCGGTCGGCTCTTCAGGAGCAGGTACTCCCGTTCGCCGCGGGTGTCGCGGAAGAGGATGGCTCCGGCAGACGTCGCTTCGACCGTCATTGCGTTCGGGTAAGCGTCGTGCTCTTAAATTGGCTTCGGTGGGTCAAAAGCGGCGTTCACGCTCCGACCCGCGGCCCCGGTAGATGCGCTTTTCACGCTCGAACCCAATCTCCGAGTATGACCTTCGTGACGACGCTCACGTTCCGGAGCGGGGACCGGGACGTGCTGGACGACACAGTCGACGGGCTCAAACAGCGCGTCGAGCGCAAGGGCGCCGAGTGCAAGGGTCCCCACCAGGAACAGCCCGAACACCACTCGGTCCCGCTGTACAGCCGGTGCCAGCCGGGCGAGCAGATCGACCCATGGAACTACACCGTCTACACCCGCTGGCTGGAGATCCACGGCTCCGATCACATCGCCCGCGAAGTCGTCGCGACCGACCTCCCCGACTCCATCCGCGTCGAGGTCGACGTGGAGCGCCGCGCGAGCCAGGCGTACCGCTAATCTCCTTGTGTTCTTCCCCCGGACGAAAAAGTCGGTAGCGACCGCTCAGCGCAGCTCCGCTTCGCCGGTCGCGCTCCCCTCGTCGAACGAGGTGACGCGGACGCGAGCCTCCTCGTCGACGGTCACGTCGTCGGCGGCGCCGGGCAGCCGGAGCACCGTATCGCCGATCCGGATTACCGCGTCGTCGCCGTCCCGACCCGTGACGATGGCGGTCAGTTCGTCGCCGGGGCTGTACGTCGGCGTCGCCGTCCGGAACTCGAACCCCGCGAGGAACGCGTCGAGCCGGCTCATACGCGACTCACCTCCTCGCTCTCGCGGTCGCTGACGTACTCAAGCCCGAAGCCGGTCAGGGCCGCGAGCAGGAACACCGTCACGAGGAACCAGCCGTGGAACACGTACGGGAACACCGCGGCGGGGTTGACCACCATCTCGGCGGTGAACCACTCGTACTCGCCGGGCAGCGTCTGCATCGCGGAGTAGCCCGCGAGCACGCCGCCGCCCCACGGGAAGATGTACCCCAGCGCCGAGGTGTTGGCGTCGAGGATGTTCGCCCGCCGGTAGCCGTTGATGTTGAACCGCCGGCCGAGCGTCCGGATGTACGGCGCGACCGCGATCTCGGCGGCGGTGTTGATCGTCACCATCGCGTTGACGGCCGCGGTGCCGAGCACCATCGTCACCTCGGCGCGGCGCACGGAGGTCGCGACGGTGTCGAGCAGCCACGTCTGGAGCGCCTCGAACCCGCCGCCGACGCGCATGATCTGTGCGCCGGCGACGATCAGCAGCGTCAGAACGATCAGCGGGAAGAAGCCCACCGCGCCGGTGTAGAGGCTGCCGCCGACGCCCGCCTCCGCGGCGGGCACCGTCTCGACGATCGCGCCGATCAGCGGCGCCGTGTCGAGCGACTGTGCGATCCCGGAGCTCTCGGGCGCCGAGAAGACGAGCACGTCGCTGACGCCCACATCGACGAGTCCGAAGAACCCCAGCAGGACGTTCAGCACGAACGCCGTCGCAAGCCCCCACGACACCGCCTCGACGATGTGGCGGCCGGTGACGGCCGTGCCGATGACGATCGCGACGGGAATTAGGTGGAGCAGCCCCCACGCTGCGCCCGCCTCGACGCCCGCGTTCGCGGCGGGCTGGCTGGTTGGCAGCGTCGCCCCCGCGATCAGGTAGGCCGCCAGCGCCGGCACCGCGGCGATGACGGCGTACTTCACGCGGGAGGCGACGACGCCGCCGATGTCGGCGTCCTGCGTCACCGCGCTCACGATCGTCGTGTCCGAGACGGGCGCGAGGTTGTCGCCGAACACCGCCCCCGAGAGGATCGCGCCGAACAGGAGGATCGGGTTCGTCCCGAGCAGTAGCCCGGCCGGGAACACCAGCGTCACGAACGCGATCGTCGTCCCGTAGCCGGTGCCGATCGCGGTCGCCAGCACCGGCGCGAGCAGGAACGTCACGGCCGGGAACAGCGCGGCGCCGACCTCGGCGGCGCCCGCCAGCCAGACGAGGCCGTCCACGAAGCCGCCGGCCTGGATCGTGTTCGCGAACATCCCCGCCCAGAGCCACGCGACGGCCGCGGTCGCCGCCACCTCCTGAGTCATCCCCTCGAAGATGGCGTCGGCGTACGCCTTCCAGTCCCCCCGGACGAACGGGAGTCCGGCGATCAGGCCGACGAGCATCCCGACGACGAGGCCGGACGTGTCGCCGATCCCCAGCACGCCGGACTGGAACACGGCCCAGACGACGAACACCGTGATCGGAACGGCGCTGACGGCCGGCCCGCCCCGGAACTGGAGCGTCGATTCCCCGCCCGTTTCTGTCGGTTGGTCAGTGTTCACGGATCATGCTGCCGCGAGGCGTGGTAATAAAAATCACTGGTCGCCCCCGAGAGGGGGTTTAAGCACTCGCGGGCCGACCGGTCGGCCGTGCACGTAGACGCCGACGACCTGACCGCGTTCCGCAGGGAGCTTCACCGCCACCCCGAGCCCGCGTGGTGTGAGTTCTACACCACCGCCCGCATCGTCGAGGCGCTCCGCGCCCGCGACGTGGACGAACTCCACGTCGGCCCGGACGCGCTGGAAGAGAGCGACGAGCCGCGGATGTCCCTCCCCGATCAGGCCACGCGCGCCGAGTGGAAAGACCGCGCCGTCGAGGCCGGCGCCGACCCCGACCTCCTCGGCCGCCTCGACGGGGGGAACACGGGCGCAGTCGCCGTGATCGAGCAAGGCGAGGGGCCGACGGTCGGCCTCCGGGTCGACATCGACGCGCTCCCCATCACCGAGTCCGACGACGAGGACCACGTCCCCGCGGCCGAGGGGTTCCGCTCGGAGAACGAGGGGTACATGCACGCCTGCGGCCACGACGCCCACGCGACCCTCGGGCTTGGCGTGCTCGACGCAGTGCGCCACAGCGACTTCTCGGGTACGCTGAAGGTGTTCTTCCAGCCCGCCGAGGAGCGCGTCGCCGGCGGCGGCCCGATGTCCCGCTCGGGCCACCTCGACGACGTGGACGCGCTGTACGCGGTCCACATCGGACTCGACCACCCGACGGGCGAGATCGTCGCCGGCGTCGGCGGCTTCCTCGCCGTCTCCGGCTTCGAAGCCGAGTTCACGGGCAGTTCCGCCCACGCGGGCGCCCACCCAGAACAGGGCGACAACGCGATCCAGGCCATGGCCGACGCGATCTCCAACATGTACGCCGTCCCGCGCCACGCCGACGGACCGACCCGGGTCAACGCCGGCGTCGTCGAGGGGGGCACCGCCTCGAACATCGTCGCCGAGCGCGCGCGGATGGAGTGTGAGGTCCGGGGCCAGACGACGGACCTGATGGAGTACATGTGGGAGAAGACCGGCCGCGTGCTCGACGGCGCTGCGACGACCCACGACGTGGAAGTCGAGCGCACGCTGAACTCCCGAGCGCCCTCGGCGGAGAGCGACGAGGAACTCGCGTCGATCGTCGCCGACGTGGCCGAGGGTGTCGAGGGCGTCGACTCCATCATGGACCACGACGACCTCGGCGGCAGCGAGGACGCGACGTACCTGATGAACCGCGTCGAACAGCAGGGCGGGCGGGCCTGCTACGTCGGCCTCGGCACCGACCACCCCGGCGGCCACCACACGTCGACGTTCGACGTGGACGAGGCGTCGCTGCGTATCGGCGTCGAGACGCTCGCGGGCGCGATCGAGGCACTCTCGGAGACCGACGCGTAGAGCCGCACACCCTCACCCGTCAGTCGTCTTTCCAGATGATCCCGTCGTCGGTGCCTTCGAGGACCGTCTCTCCGTCGTCGTTCTCACAGACCACGTCCCACGTGAACGCGTAGCGGTCGTCCCGCTCGACGACCTCGTCGTAGGTCGCGTAGCAGGTGATCTGCTCGCCCCTGTAGACGGGTTCGCGGAACCGCAAATCCATACGGGGAGCGAGCACCTCGCGGTCGCTGCCCAGCTTCGTCGGCATCGTCGCCGTCAACAGCCCCTGCACCATCACCCGCCCGTCCTCGTCCGGTTCGGTGTGCCGTGGCTGGTCGTCGCCGGACAGCTCCGCGTACCGCTGCACGTCGTCGACGGTGAACGTCCGCTCGAACGTGATCGTCTTCCCCTCCAGTGGCGCGTCCATGGCGTCACCCTCGGCGCCACAGCATTTGAACGGGGGGGTCGCGCTGGTCGTTTCCGGCAGTGAGAAAACCGCGTCCGCTCAGTACTTCGGATCGGCGCCCGTCCGCTCGTAGACGCGCTCCATGATGGAGTCGCGCTGCTCCTGCCAGCGCGGCAGCGCCGAGGGGCGGTCGGGGTAGGCCTCGTAGTGTTCGAGTAGCTCCTCCGCGAGGTTGCGGACCTGGTAGATCTCCCAGAGCTGGTCGAGGTGGCCGACCGCGCCGCGCAGCGTCTTGAGCGCGGTCTTCGGGCCGATCGAGGTCTTCCCGGAGTACAGCGCCTCCGCGATCGGCTCGCCGGGCAGCGAGGCGAGCATCGACGTGAGTTCGTCGACCTCGACGGCCGTCGAGAGCACGTTGTACACGTCGAGCGCGGCGTAGCGCGCGCCGAAGTGGTCCATCACGCGCTCGTTGTACCGCCAGAGCTCCTCGTCGGTCCGGCCGGCCGAGATGGCCGAGATCGCCTCCTCGGCGGCGTACTGCCCGGAGTAGGCGGCGCCCGCGATCCCGCCGCCGGTGGTGGGGTTGACGAGGCCGGCGGCGTCGCCGACCGCGACCAGCCCCGGCGCCGTCGCGGAGTCGTACGGCCGGCGGGTCGGCAGCGCGGCACCGAGCTTGTCGACCACTTTCGCGCCCTCGAACTCCGGGCGGCTCCGGAGATCCTTCTTGAGGTCCTCGACGAGCTTCATCGGCTCCTCGGTCATCTGGAAGCCGAGGCCGACGTTGATCTCCGTCGGCGTGCGGGGGAAGTACCAGAGGTAGCCCGAGGCGCGGTCGGTCGGCTTGAACACGAGCGCGTCGTCCCAGTCGACGGGCTCGGGCACCTCGACGATCTCGCGGTACGCCGAGCAGAACTGGGTGTAGGAGACGTTGGTGTCGAACGTGGCGTCGGAGAAGTCGGCGTTGTCCTGCAGCACCGACAGCGCGCCCGCGGCGTCGACGGTGATCTCGGCCTCGAACGTCTCGACCTCGCCGTTGCGCTTGCCGCGGACGCCCTCCACGCGGCCGTTCTCCTGCAGCACGTCGTTGACGACCACGTCGTAGTGGAACTCCACGCCGGCCGCCTCGGCGCCCTCGATGAGCTTGCGGCCGTACTCCCAGCGGTCGATCACCGCGAGTTCGCCGGGGACGGGGATGTTCAGGACGGTGTCCTCCGAGGGGATCTCGAAGCGCCCGTGATCGACGCCGGTGTTGGTGAACGAGGACTCGATCTTCGACTTGGGGATCGCGTCCGGGAACGAGTCCGCGCCCTTCAGCGCGTCGCCGCAGGCGATGTGGCCGGCCTCCGACTCGCTCTTGCGCTCGACGATCGCCACGTCGAGCCCCTCGCGAGCGGCCGTCGCCGCCGCGTAGCAGCCCGAGGTGCCGGAACCGACGACGACGATGTCGTACTCGTGGGTACTCATTTGCCAACCCTCGGGTGGGCGGGTGCAAAACTCTTTATCACGAGCGTGGCCCCCCGGCGGGGGACGGGCCGTCGCCGATCAGTCCTCGTCGGCGTCGTAGTGCTCGCCGGCCGCGTCGGGCGTTCTGGTTCGTCCGACCAGCGCGAGCACGACGATCACCGTGATGTAGGGCACCGTCTGGATCAGCGAGTCGGGGATCGCGTAGTTCAGCTGCTGGAGGCGGAACTGGAGCGCGTCCAGCGCCGCGAACAACAGCGAGGCGCCGAACGCGCCGAAGGGGTTGTAGTTCCCGAACAGCATCGCGGTGATGCCGATCCAGCCGCGCCCGTCGACCATCGTCGTCCCGCTGCCGACGAAGTTGCCCACGCGACCGAGCGAGAGGCCGGCGCCGCCGATCCCCGAGAACACCCCCGAGATCAACACGGCGGCGTAGCGCACGCGCCGGACGTCGACCCCCGCGGTGTCGAGCGCCTTGGGGTTCTCGCCGCTCGCGCGGACCCAGTAGCCGAAGGAGGTCTGGGTCAGGACGTACCACGACAGCGGCGTCGCGATCAGCAGGAAGTAGACGACCGGCTCGGCGTCGAACAGCACCGAGCCGACCGCCGGAAGCTCCGAGAGCAGCGGCACCGTCCACGTCCCGAGCGTGTCCACGCCGGGGGAGTTCACGCTGCCCCAGATGACGTTGCTGGCGAAGGGGGCCGCCCCGAGCGCGATCAGCCAGACCGCCAGCCCCGCGATCACCTGATCCGCGCGGTACTCGATGGTGACGACCGCGAACAGCAGCGAGAACGCCCCGCTGACGAGCACCGCGACGTAGAACGCGATCCACGTCGCCGCGAGCGTCGGCCCCACGAGCGCGACCGTGAGTCCGGCGAGCACCGCGACCGCGAGCACACCGCCACCGCCGCGGACTGCGATCTCCCGGAGCGAGTCGCCGAGCAGGCCGAGCATCGCGCCCGCGACTGCGAGCAGGACGGCGATCACGAGCAGGAGCACGACCCCCGGCCCGAGGCTCACGCCGCCCTCGCCGATCGTCCAGTGGGCGACGGCGACGCCGGTGAACGCGCCGACGATCAGCAGCCCCTCGAGGCCGATGTTGATCACGCCGCTGCGCTCGGCGAAAATCCCGCCAAGCGCGGCGAACGCGATCGGGACCGCGAGCCGGAGCGCGGAGGCGGCGTAGCCCGCGTCGAGCACGTTCGCGAGCTCGCCCGCCGGCGTGTTCGGGAACAGCTGGCCGACCAGCACCACCGCGCCCACGGCGAGCGTGCTGACCGCGAGCAGCGCGAGGCGCTTGATCGCGTTCATCGGCCACCCCCCATCCCCCAGCGCACGCCGAGCGTCCGGAAGAACTCGGGCATGGCGACCAGCAGGATCACCAGCCCCCGAATGACGCCGACGAGCTGTCTGGGCACGCCCAGTTGGAAGTCGATCGAGAGGCTCCCCGCCTGCATCGTGCCGAACAGCGGCCCGGCGAACAGCACCCCGAGGGGGTTGTTGCTCGCGAGCACCGACACCGTGATCCCGTCGAACCCCAGCGAGGGGACGCCGTTGACCCAGCGCCCGACGGACATCAGCACCCAGACCGCGCCGCCGAGGCCGCCGATCATTCCGGAGAGCGTCATGCTCGTGACGACCATGCGCTCGGCGTCGACGCCCGCGTAGTCCGCGGCGTCGGGCTGGATGCCGGCGGTCCGGAGGTCGTAGCCGAACGCGGTCCCCCAGAGCAGGTAGGTAATCAGCAGCGTCAGGGCGATCGCCATCACCAACGCGATCTCCGGCCCGAACCGCGCGGCGGCGGGCACGTCACGCGTCTCGACGCTCCCGCTGCCGGGCTTCTGGAAGTACGCCGAGACGAGGAAAAAGGCCACGTCGCTCGCGACGAAGTTCAGCATGATGGTGGTGATCACCTCGTTCGCGTCGGCGTACGCCTTCAGCGCTCCCGGGATCGCGGCGTAGAGGCCGCCGACGACCGCGCCGGCGACCATCGCCACGACCGCGATCAGCGCGCCGCCGACCGGCCCCGAAGGCGCGGCCGGCCCCACCCAGACGGCGACGAGTGCGGCCGCGAGCGCGCCGAGCACGAGTTGGCCCTGCGTCCCGATGTTGAACAGCCCCGCGCGGAACGAGACGGCGACGGCCAGCCCCGTGAACAAAAGCAGCGCGGAGTTCTTCAGCGTCTCCTGCAGGACGAACGAGTCGAAAAGCGGCGCGAGGAACAGGTAGCGGTACACCGCGAGGGGGTTGTAACAGAACGGGCCGACGATCGGCGTCGCACACTCCGCGAACACGCCCGCGACCAGCGTGACGACCCCGCCGAGCAGGATCGCGGTCACCAGCGCGGCGACGCTGACGAGCAGCCGCTCGCCCGCGGAGGCGTCGACGAGCCGCCCCAGTAGACCCGCGATGGGGTCCGGCAGGCGGTCGGGGTTCATCGCTCACCCCCGGCCCGCACGGTCGCCCGCGGCACGTCGTCCGGCCGTTCCCCCGCCATCAGCAGCCCCAACTGCTCCTCGGTGACCGCGGCGGGATCGACCACGTCGACCAGTTCGCCGTCGTGCATCACGCCCAGCCGGTCCGAGAGGCTCCGGACCTCGTCGAGTTTCGAGGAGACCAGCAGCACCGCCGCCCCGTCCTCGCGGAGGTCAAGCAGCCGGTCGTGGATGAACTCCACGCTCCCCACGTCGACGCCGCGGGTGGGGTGGGAGGCGACGACCGCCTCCGGGTCGCGGGCGAACTCCCGGCCGACGATGAACTTCTGTTGGTTCCCGCCCGAGAGCGAGCGGGCCTCCGCGTTCGCGTCCGCGGGCCGCACGTCGTACTCCTCGACGATCGAGTCGGCGTGGGCCTCGGCGTCGTCCCAGCGGATGCGGCCACCGTCGGCGAACTGCGGCGCCCGCTGGCTGCCGAGCAGCCCGTTCTCGGTCAGGTCGTACGACATCACCAGCCCCCGGGCCTGTCGGTCCTCGGGGACGTACGCCATCCCCGACTCGATCCGGTGACGGCGGGAGGCGTCGGTCACGTCCTCGCCGTCGAGGGAGATCTGCCCGCTGGCGGGCGTCCGCAGGCCGGTGATCGCCTCGACAAGCTCCGACTGGCCGTTGCCGTCGACACCGGCGATCCCGAACACTTCGCCCTCGGCGACCTCGATATCGACGCCGTCGACGGCGCGGACCCCGCGGTCGTCCTCGACCACGAGGTCGCGCGCGGCGAGGCCGATCGAACCCGCCTCGACGGGCGATTTCTCCGTGTCGAACAGCACCTCGCGGCCGACCATCATCTCCGCGAGTTCGGTGTCGTCGACCGCGTCGGTCTCGACGGTGCCGACGTTTCTTCCGTCCCGGAGGACGGTCACCTCGTCGGCGGCGGCGATCGCCTCGCGCAGCTTGTGGCTGATGAAGATGATCGTCTTCCCGGCCGCGGTGAGTTCGTCGAACACGTCGAACAGCTCCTCGACTTCCTGCGGGGTGAGCACCGCCGTCGGCTCGTCGAGGATCAGGATGTCGGCGCCCCGGTACAGCGCCTTCAGGATCTCGATGCGCTGTCGTTCGCCCACCGAGAGGTCGCCGACGGTCGCTTCGGGGTCCACGTCGAACCCGTAGCGGTCGGCGAGTTCGGCGACCGCCTCGCGGGCGGCCTCGCGATCGACCGCGAGCCCGGCCCACTTCCGTGGCTCGTCGCCGAGCACGACGTTCTGGGTCACGGTCATCGGCTCCACGAGCATGAAGTGCTGGTGGATCATGCCGATGCCGGCGTCGATCGCGTCCCGGGGGGAGTCGAACGTCCGCTCCTCACCGTCGACGACGACGGTGCCCGAGGTGGGCTTGTAGAGGCCGTAGAGGACGTTCATCAGCGTCGTCTTGCCCGCCCCGTTCTCGCCGAGGAGGGCGTGGACGCTCCCGCGTTCGACGGTGAGGTCGACCTCGTCGTTCGCGAGGACGCCCGGGAACTGTTTGGTGATCCGTCTGAGGTCGACCGCTGGCGCGCTCATCTGTGTTGGTTCGGGGGGGTGGAGGGTGGTTCGGCCCCGGGGCCGGGGCGAGCGACCCGTCGTCGCGAGCTCAGTTCTCGGGCTCGGTCGGCACGTCGATCTCGCCGTCCTGAATCGCCTGCCGCGAGCTGTCGAGCGCGTCGAGGACGTCCTGCGGGATCTCGCCCTCGTACTCGGTGCCGATGACGGGTTCGACGCCCTCGTCGTCCAGCCCGAGCGCGATGGTGGAGCCGCCCTGGAACTCGTCGTTGACGACGTTCTGGACCGCGTTGAACACTGCGGTGTCGACGTGCTTGACCATGCTCGCGACGATCGTGTGGCTGGCGTCGCTGCTCAGCGACTGGTCGCTGTCGACGCCGATCGCGAGCCGGCCGCGCTCGCCGGCCGCGTTGAACACGCCGCCGCCGGTGGCGCCCGCGGCGTGGTAGACGATGTCGGCGCCCTCGTCGTACATCGAGCCGGCGATCTCCTGCCCGCGGCCCGGATCGTTCCACGAGCCGGCGTACGCCGTGCGTACCTCGATCTCGGAGTCAGCGTGTTCGACGCCGGCGATGAACCCGGCCTCGAACTTCTTGATCAGGGGGTTCTCCTTCCCGCCGACGAAGCCGACCACCTTCTCGTCGGGGTTGCTGGAGAACGTCTTCTCGGTGCCGCTGTAGGTGCCCTCGTGGCTGAACTCGCGGGTCGACAGCAGCCCGGCGAGGTGGCCGACCTGGAACGAACCCTCGTGTTCGCGGAACGTGTAGGAAGCCACGTTGTCGGCGTCGAGCTCGGCGTCGACCAGCATGAAGTTCTGGTCGGGGTACTCCGAGGCGTTCTCCTGCAGCGCGCTCCGCTGGGCGAACCCGATACAGCCGATCAGGTCGTAGTTGGGGTCCGTCGACGACGCGAACTGGCTCTGGAACGTTCCGAACTCGCTCTGTCCGGTCGGCTCCGTGTTGTCGTACGCGATACCCAGCTCCTCCTCGGCGCGCTGGATGCCCGCGTGGGCCATGTCGTTGAACGCCTCGTCGCCCAGCCCGCCGAGGGCGTACACCATCCCGACGTTCGTCTCGGCGCCGCTGCCCCCGCCGCCGAGACAGCCAGCCAGTCCGGTCAGTGCCATGCCAGCCGCGCCGCCGACGAACGTCCGCCGATCGATCTGGTCGCGCATCGTTGTGCGCTTCTCTCTGTGAACCGGGGTTAAGCCCGTCGTTTCGCGGCGCACTCGAGACCGATCGTTGACACGTCTCTGGGGGTCTGTCGCACGGATCTGTACGATTTTCCCCCGATTCGGACACTGTCCACCAAACGAGTACACACGTTTGTGGGTACTCGCTGGATCGCCGCTACGAACTCGACAGCCGTCCCGACACGGAGCGACGCGGCCGCCGCACCGTGGTTACGGCACTCACACCCCGCTATGGGGTCGCGCGCGCCGCCTCCGGCCGCGTCCCGGCCCGATCAGCCCTCCCACTCCTCGAACTCGCCGTAGATACCCTTCGAGAGGTAGCGCTCGCTGGAGTCGGGGAACACCGTCACCACCGCGTCGTAGGGGGCGTCGACCTCGCCGTCGGCGATGCGTCGGGCCACTTTCTTCGCCGCCACGGCGTTCGCGCCCGCGCTGGAGGCGACGATGTGGCCCTCCTCGGCGGCGAGCCGCTGGACCTCGGCGTGGGAGTCCCGGTCCGGCACCGCGTGGACCGTGTCGACGAGTTCGGGGTCGAACAGCTCGTTGGTCGAGACGTCGTGGGTGCCGATCCCCTCGGTCTTGTACTCGCCCTCCTCGCGGTCCTCGCCGAGCAGCGTGCCGTACAGCGACCCCTCTGGCTCGACCGCGACGACGTGGGTGTCCGGATGCTGCTCGCGGCCGTAGCGGGCCATCCCCATCAGCGTGCCCGCGGTGCCACAGCCGGCGACCAGTGCCCCCACTTCGCCGTCGAGCGCGTCGTATATCTCGGGACCGGTCGTCTCGTAGTGGGCCTCGGCGTTGAGGGGGTTCGAGAACTGCTGGGGGACCGCGGCGTTGTCGAGTTCGTCGGCGAGTTCGTGGGCGCGCTCGATCGCGCGACCCATCCCGTCCTCGCTGGGCGTGTTGATCACGTCGGCGCCCAGCGCGCGCATGAGCTGCTGTTTCTCCACGGAGAACCGTTCGGGGACGACGAACACGGCGTTCAGGTCCAACTGCCCGGCGGCGACGGCGATCCCGATCCCCGTGTTGCCCGCGGTCGGCTCGATGATCGTCCCGCCGGGGTCGACGTCGCCCTGCTCCAGCATCCCTTCGAGCATGTACTTCCCGATGCGGTCTTTGATGCTGGCGCCGGGGTTGAACGACTCCAGCTTGGCGTAGACGGGGACGGCGTCGGGGCTATCGTGGACCCGCACCAGCGGCGTCTCGCCGATGGTGTCGAGGACCGAGTCCAGCGGTTCCCGATGAGTGGTCATACTCGAACGTGGGGAGTGGCGTTTGTGTAGCTTACCATCTGCGAGAAACCCCCCGTCCGGGGCGGTCAGTCGTCGGTGGTCGCCGCGTCCCCGTCGTCGGCTTCGGCCTCGGTGATGTGGGCCTCGGCGGCGACGGCGTCGACGTCGGCGTCGTGCTCCTCGGCGATCGCGTCGAGGACGGCGCGCTGTTCGGCCATCTCCTCCTCGATGCGCCCCACGCGCTCCTGAGTTTCGTCGACGGTCTGCTGTGTCTCCTCGACCTCCTCGCGGAGCTTGTTCATTCGCTCGTACAGCTTCTCGGCTTTCTCCGCGACCGTCTGGAGCTTCTGTGCGGTGCTTCCGAGTCCAACCATATCCGGGGAATGGGGACGGGGGTTTGTGTCGGTTCCGGTGGTTCGGGCTCAGACGACCTGCTTCGCCAGCCGCCCGCCCCGGTCGATCCGACGGACGTTCGCCCGGACCAGCGCGGCCATCCGGTCGGGGGACTCCCGATGGGCGGCCGCGGTGTGGGGGAAGTGACCGGCCGGCTGAACGCCGGTCGCCGAGTCGCTACGCCGTCCGTGCCGCGCCGCGGTGGTCGTAGTGTGTCGCCTCGTCCTCCCAGCGGGCGAGCAGTTCCCGCGCCTCCTCGGGGACGTGCGCCCGCTCGTAGTTCTCGCCGGCGAACTCGGCGACGGCGTCGTAGTCGGCGAAGCGGATCTGGGTCACGAACTCCACCTCCCCGCCGGCCTCGCGCCGGAGCAGGTCGTAGCCGAGGTAGCCGTCGCGGTCGAGCGTCTCCAGCAGCCCCTCCTCGGGATCGGTGAGGAACCGCTCGTAGGCGTCGGCGTCTGCGGGGTCGGTCCAGCCGTGCCAGACGCGGACGATCGCCCCGTCGTCGCCCGCGGCCGGCTCGTCGCTCCCGCTCACCGCTGCACCTCGTGTTCGAGCGTCCCGACGCCCTGGACTTCGATCTCGACGTGATCGCCGTCATCGAACGGGCCGACGCCCTCGGGGGTGCCGGTCGCGATCACGTCGCCCGGTTCGAGCGTCATGTACTGGGTTGCCTCCTCGATCAGCGTCGGCACGTCGAACACCATCTGGTCGATCGTGGCGTCCTGCTGCACCTCGCCGTTGACGCGGGTCTGGACCGTCGCGTCCTCGGGGACGTGCTCGGGGTCGGCCACGCAGGGGCCGATCGGCGCCGCGCCGTCGAACGCCTTGCCGCGCACCCACTGGGACTCGCTGCGCTGGTCGTCGCGGTTGGAGACGTCGTCGACGCAGGTGTAGCCCGCGACGTACTCCATCGCGTCCTCTTTGTCGACGTTCTTCGCCTGCTTCTCGATCACGACGCCGAGTTCGGCCTCCCACTCGACGCGCTCCTTCCCCGCGGGCAGCGTAACGGTGTCGCCGTGGCCCGCGACGGTGTTCGGCCCCTTCAGGAAGAGGAGGGGGCGATCCGGCACGTCGGCGTCGTGCTCCTCGGCGTGGGCGACGTAGTTGCGCCCGACACAGAGCACCTTGCTCGGCTCGCTCGGTGCGAGCAGTTCGACCTCGTCGAGATCGTACGTCTCGCCCGCGAAGCTGACCGAATCGCCGTGCCACTCGCCGTTTCGAACCGCGCCGCTCGGATCTCGGAAGCGTGCGTGTCGCATCACCGTGTCGGTCGGTCCCGCCCCGCTAAGTCGTTCCGGCTCCGGTGATCCGACTCCGACGATCCGGCTCACCCCGACCAGCGGACGTGGAACCCGTCGGCGTCCTGCGGCTCCTCGTAGACCACCTCGACGTTCTCGACGTCCGCACGGGGGCTACCGGTGTGACACCAGCCGATCATCGACTCCACCGACCGTGAGTCGCCCTCGAACACGGCCTCGACCCGGCCGTCATCCCTGTTCCGGACCCAGCCGTTGACGCCGCGTTTCTTCGCGGTCTCCTCGGTGTTGGCTCGGTACGCGACGCCCTGAACGGTCCCGCTGACGTGGACGCGCGCCCGGACGTAGTCGGAATCGCTCATGCCGGAACGATCCGCGGAGCGATACTTAACTGCGACGCCCGCGAGCGTCCGGAACCGGGCAGGCAAAGTAGCCCCGCGCCGACCGACCGACCATGGAACTGTTCGGAACCGCCGGTATTCGTGGCGACGCGCGGGAGACGGTGACGCCGTCGCTGGCGCTGCGCGTGGGGCAGGCGGCCGCCGCCGACGCACGGGCGCAGGCTGACGAGGAAAGCGTCGAGTTCGTCGTCGCCCGCGACGGCCGCGAGACGGGACGGGCGCTGGTCGACGCGATGGCCTCGGGGCTGACCTCGGCGGGCGCCGACGTGGTCGAGATCGGGCAGGCGCCCACGCCAGCGCTCGCGTACGCGAGCCGGAGTCGCTACGGCGTCGCGATCACGGCCTCCCACAACCCCCCGGAAGACAACGGGATCAAACTGTTCAGGGACGGCGTCGAGTACAGCGGCGCCGCGGAGGCCCGGATCGAGGGCCGGATCGCGGAGGGCACCGAGCCGACCGAATGGGACAGTTGGGGTAGCCACGAGAGTGCCGAGGTGCTCGACGACTACCGCGACGCGGTCGTCGACTACGCCGAGGGGTTCGGCGCGGCCCTCGACGGCCTCCGGGTCGTCGTCGACTGCGGCAACGGGATGGCGTCGCTCGCGACGCCGCAGGTGCTCCGCGAACTGGGCGCCGAAGTCGTCACGCTCAACGGCAACGTCGACGGCCACTTCCCCGGCCGCGGGAGCAAGCCCACCGAGGAGACGCTCGGTGACTGTATCCGGTTCTTGGAGGACGGTGCGTTCGACCTCGGGATCGCCCACGACGGCGACGCCGACCGGATCGTCGTCCTGACTGGCGACGGCGAGGTCGTTCACGAGGACACCGTACTCGCGATGCTGGCCGAGGAGTACGTCGCGGACGCCGACAGCGAGGACCCGACGGTCGTGACCACGCCCAACGCCTCCGCGCGCATCGACGAGCGCGTCCGCGCCGCGGGCGGCCGCGTCGAGCGCGTCGCGCTGGGCTACCTCCACGACGGCATCGCCGACGCGCGGGATGGGGGCGCCGATGTGGCGTTCGCCGCGGAGCCGTGGAAACACGTCCACACGCGCTTCGGTGGCTGGATCGACGGCGTCGCCTCCGCCCCGGGGCTCGCCCCCCTC
>NZ_JBHUDH010000003.1:0-8694 GCF_042678005.1 Halolamina salina
CCCGTGGGCGCCGCCAAAGACGCCGTCGCCGACGCCGATCTGGTGCTCCACGCCGGCGACTTCACGACCGAGGCCGTTCTCGACGCGTTTCACGACGCCGCGACCGACCTGCGCGCCGTCTACGGCAACCGCGACGACGCTGCGGTGACCGACCGGCTGCCCGAGGCGACAACGCTGTCCTACGCCGGCGTCCGCATCGCCGCCACCCACCGCCAGCGCGGCGGGGCGACCGGGCTGGCCATGTTCGGGCGCGAACGCGGCGCCGACCTCGTCGTCTCCGGACACACCCACCGCCCCCTCGTCGATCAGGAGGGAGCGGTGACGCTACTCAACCCCGGGAGCCACGCCGACCCGCGGGGGGCGAAGCAGTCGTTCGCCGTACTCGAACCGAACGGTGACGGCCTGAACGGGCGACTCACGACCGTCGACGGGGAGACGTTCGACCGCTTCACGGTCGAGAACGGGTAGCGCCCTGCGAGGCGTGTTGGAGGGCCGAAGCAGGGACACCCGACGCTTGGGGTGGATACTTCAAAGGGGTTAGGTAAAGACAAAGAGCCGTTTTACCGTTCCGAGAGGCTCAGAACTTCTCCAGCAGATTCCGGTAGAAGCCGTCCTCGCTGTCGCCCGCGAGCTTCTCGACGATGAGCTCGGGGGTCGACCGCGCGAGGTGGTCCTTCTTCGGCGAGCGGTCGACGCGGAGTTCGCCGTCGACCAGCCCGACCGCCTCGATCCCGTCGACCGCCACCTCGAAGCTCGCCGCCTCCCGGATGCCGTCGGCGAGGTGGGAGACGAACACGGCGCTCGCGCCCTGCTCGTGGAGCTCCTCGAGGATGCCGGCGATGATCTTCGCGGAGGCGCCGGGCTCGGTGATCGACTCCAGTTCGTCGACGAGGACGAGCCGGCCGTGTGCGCCTTCGACGAGCTCGCCGAACTCCCGGAGCGTGCTCTCGAACGCGCCGGCGTCGAGGGTGCCCTGTGACTTGGCGTAGTAGTGCAGTTCCGAGACCTGCCCGACGCGGGCCTCCTCGGCCGGCACTGGGAGGCCCATGTGCGCGAGCACGACGATCAGCCCCACGAGGTCGAGCGTGGAGGTCTTCCCCCCGGAGTTCACCCCGGAGAGCAGCGTCACGCCCTCGACGCCGTAGTCGACGGGGTCGACCTCGTCGAACGGCACGTCGAGCAGCGGCGAGCGGCCGCCCTCGATCTCGAACCCCTCGCCGGCAATCGTCGGCATCGTGCAGTCGAAGTCGCGGGCGAACCGCGAGACCGCCAGCTCCACGTCGAGCTCCAGCGCCGTCTCGACCATCGATGCCGCGGGATCGCGGAGCTCCCGGAGTTCGGCCGCGAGCTCCGTCTCCAGCTGGTTCGCCCGGCGGTCGCGGTCGGCGGTCAGTTCGGTCCGGAGCCGGGAGACCGCCTCCTCGTTGTGTTCCAGCGGGAACGAAGGCTCGCCGCCGAAGATCCGCTCGACGAACTCCGCCTCGCCCGAATCGAGGTCGAGGCTGTCGACGACGTGCTCGCGGGCGAGCTCGACCGCCCGGTCGTAGTCGTCGGCCAACTCACGGGAGAGCAGCGAGTCGACCCGGGCGCCCTGCTCGACCAGCGAGAGGAAGTCGGTGCCCTCGATGGTCACGTCGCGTTCGCCGATGGCGTCCCGCAAGTGGTCGTTGCCGACTGACTCCGCGGTGCTGACGGCGGCGTCGAGGTCGTCGGCCTCCATCGAGAGGCGATCGAGCTCCTCGTCGCCGACGATGCCGCCCTCCTCGTCGACCCGGTCGAGCGCCGCACGCAGCGAGTCGAGGTCGCAGTCCGGTTCCGTGCCGGCGGTCTCGTGGACCTCGGCGGCGGCGAGCAGTCGCTCGCGGTTGTCGGCGAAGAAGGTGAGCGTCCGTTCGGGGACGAACTCCTCGGGGCGCTCCAGCGCGTCCGGGACGACGCGCACGTCGCCCTCCACGTCGATGCCGGCGAACTCCGCGTCGAGCACGTACACCGTGGAGTACGAGCGACCGAGCTCGCCGAGCTCTCGGCGGTCGTCGATCACTTCGACGGGCAGTTCGGGCAGCGCCTCCTTCGCTTCGGCGTAGCGCTCGGCGTCGGCCGTCGCGACACAGCGTTCCCGAACCCGGATCCCCTCGGCGGGTTCGAGGGGTTCGACGCCGGCGAGCGCGTCGAGCAGTTCGGGGTCGGGGTCGCGCTCCATCGCCCGCGTCGCGAACGTTCGGACCTCCTCGATTCGGGACCGTTCGGTGCTGGGGAAGAACGTCGCCAGCCGCTTCTCGCCGTAGGTCGTGACCGCACGCTCCTGCAATAGGCCGAGCGCGTCGTCGTATATCTCTCGCGCCCGGTCGGTGGCGAGGAAGCCGCCGTCGTCGCCGTGCTCCCGACGGATGGCGCCGCGGGCGATCGCCGCGGCCCGACCCTCGGAGATGTCCGGCGAGCGGGCGATCGCGGCCACGTCGCCGCGCCGGAGCGCGTCCTCGGCGTCGTCGAGTTCGGCCAGCGAGGCGGCCGTTTTCTCACCCACCCCCGGGATGGCCGTGAACTCCATTCGACCCGGGGTTCCGCGCCATCGGGCAAAAGCGTGTGGTTCGGCGAGGGTCGGCGATCCCGGCGGTGTTAAGTGGTCTCCCGCCGTCTCTTCGGTCGGTATGAGGGACCGACTCGCGCAGGCCGGCACCGCGTTCACCGGGTTCCTCGGCGTCGCGCTCGTCGTCTTCGGCGGCTACCGCGTCCGGTACGGCACCGGAACGGTGGAGGAGCTGCTGGCGCTCGCGTTCCTCGGCGTCGGCGTCGTCGCGGGCTACCGCTCGCTTGCGATCCACTCCGGGCCACAGGTGAACGCCGTCGGCAACACCGCGCTGTTTCTCGGCGCCGCCGCGGCGTACGGCGGGGGCGTGAACCTCGGCGTCGACGCCGTCGCGACGGCGGGGCAGGCGCTGTTCGTGATCGCCGTCGCGTACTTCGTGGTCAGGCTGGACTGACTGGGGCTGACAGGCGGCACGATCGCTCGCTGGTGGACTGCCACACTCCCGCTTCCCCACCAGCGTCGGTACTCAGGTCACGCTGGGGCTGGTCCCGCTCTCCTACTTGAATCCTCGCTACCCCTCGATCCGCCGGAGCGTCGCCGCCACGTCGCTCGGCGTCGCGCCCGGCACGTCCTCGACGCGGTGATCGGGGACGAAGATCGGCACGGGGTTCGCCCGGAGCGCGGTCCTCACGGTTTGGGCGTCGTCCTCGTCGTCCGGGTTCAGATTGGCCATGTGAGCGACCTGTCGCGTGTTGCCGACCTCGCCGTAGGGGATCTGACAGACCGCGTCGAGCACCGCGCGCTGGTCCGTCGGGACGGTGATCGCGACCTCCACGTCCTCGAACTCGTCCTCCACGCCGTCGAGGTAGTCGAACACGCGGTCGAGGATCGGGTGTTCGGGCTCGGCGTCGTCCGGGATCGTCTCGGGGAACGACACGTCGATCACCTGACTGCTGGCCACCCCGATCTGGACCGGACGGCCGAGGACCTCGGACTCCCGTGCGTAGATGCCGGCGTCTTCCATCGCTCGAACGGAGGGCGCTCGCGGCCTTGAACCCGGCGGCAGCGCCGGGGACGGCCGACCGGGGTCGCAAGTCTTTTGAACAGTTCCGTACATTAGTGTACAAGTATGAACAGCAATGAGGTGGCGCCCGCGGTGCGGTCCATCCTCGACGCCGCCCGCGAGCGCCCCGGCGGGGACGAGCGCGTAGCCGTCGAGGACGCGCGGTCGCTCCCGGCGGCGTTCGCGGCCGCCGAGGCCGAGGGGCGGACCCCGGTCGTCGCCGAAGTGAAACCGACCAGCCCCACGACCGAGGGGGAGAGCGACGCCGACCCCGTCGAACTGGCCGAAGAGATGGTCGCCGGGGGCGCCGCCGCGCTCTCAGTGCTCACCGAACCCGAGCACTTCGGTGGCTCGGTCGAGCACTACGAGCGCGTCCGCGAGGCCGTCGACGTGCCCGTCCTGCGGAAGGATTTCCTGCTGGAGGAGGCGCAGTTGGACGCGGTCGAAGCGGACGTGGTGCTGCTGATCGCTCGGTTCCTCGGCGACGATCTCGCGCCGATGATCGAGGCGGCACGCGATCGCGGGATGCAGGTGCTCGTCGAGGTTCACAGCGAGGCGGAAGTCGAGCGCGCGGTCGCGGCCGGCGCGGAGATAATCGGGGTCAACAACCGCGATCTCGCGGCGTTGGAGGTCGACCTCGGCACGTTCGAGGAAGTCGCGCCCGCGGTGCCGGAGGACGCGACGCTGCTCGCGGAGTCGGGGATCTCGACGCCCGCCGAGGTGCGACGGATGCGCGAGGCGGGCGCGGACGGCCTGCTGATCGGCACCGCTATCATGGACGGCGACCCACGGGAGAACACGAGCGAGTTCGTCAACGCATGAGCTCTGATTCATCTGCGGACGGGAAGTTCGGGGAGTACGGCGGCCAGTACGTACCGGAGGCACTGATGCCCGCGATCGAGGAGCTGCGGGAGGCCTACGAGCGCTACGTGCTGGAGAACGAGGACGGCTTCATGGACGAGTTCCGCGAGCGCCTGCGACAGTTCGGCGGGCGACCCACGCCGCTGCAGCACGCCGAACACCTCTCGGAGCGCTACGGTCGGGTGATCTACCTCAAGCGCGAGGACCTCGTCCACGGCGGCGCCCACAAGCTCAACAACGCCCTCGGGCAGGTGCTGCTCGCGAAGTACATGGGCAAAGAGCGCATCGTCGCCGAGACCGGCGCGGGCCAGCACGGCACCGCGACGGCGATGGCGGCGGCCCACCTCGACATGCCCTGCGAGATCTACATGGGCGAGACCGACATCGCCCGCCAGCGCCCCAACGTGTTCCGGATGAAGATCAACGGCGCCGAGCTCAACCCCGTCACCGCGGGCCGCGGGACGCTGAAGGAGGCGATCAGCGAGACGATGCGGGACTGGGCGACCAACGTCGGCGACACCCACTACGTCGTCGGCAGCGTCGTCGGCCCCGCGCCGTTCCCCGAGATGGTCCGGGAGTTCCAGTCCGTGATCAGCGAGGAGGCCAAGACACAGTCGAAAGAGCAGTTCGGCAGCCTCCCCGACTCGGTCGTCGCCTGCGCGGGCGGCGGCTCGAACACGATGGGCGCGTTCGCCCGGTTCGTCGACAACGAGGACGTGAATCTGCTCGCGGTCGAGGCGGGCGGCTCCTCGCTGGCCGTCGACGAGGAGGAGGGCGTCGCCCCGAACTCCGCCTCGCTCTCGACGGGCGGGCAGGGCGTGCTCCACGGCGCCCGGACGAAGGTGCTGCAGGACGAGTGGGGCCAGATCGTCGAGTCCCACTCAGTCTCCGCGGGGCTGGACTACGCGGGCGTCGGCCCCGAACTGGCCTACCTCGTCGACGAGGACCCCGTGACCGCGGTCAACGTCGGCGACGACGCCGCGCTGGAGGCGTTCCACCGGCTCTCCCAGGAGGAGGGGATCATCCCCGCACTGGAGAGCTCTCACGCCTTGGCGTATCTGGAGGAGGTGTTAGGTCCCGATTCGGAGGGTGACACCGACGCAGCCGCCGAACTCGGCGACCGCATCGTCGTGAACCTCTCCGGGCGGGGCGACAAGGACCTCGAAACCGTGATCGAGGAGACCGACAAGCGCGAGATCCCGAACGCGCCGGACATGAGCGAGTTCTCGGGTGGACTATGAGCGGGCTCGCCGACGCGTTCAGCGACGACGAGCCGGCCTTCATCCCCTACCTCGCGGTCGGCGACCCCGACATCGCGGCCTCGAAGCAGTACGTCGAGGCGCTCGTAGAGGGGGGTGCCGACTGCGTCGAACTCGGCCTCCCGTTCTCCGAACCCATCGCCGAGGGGCCGACGATCCAGCAGGCTGTCGTCCGGTCGCTCTCGGGCGGGATCACCCCCGAGGCGTACTTCGAGTTCGTCGACGACCTCGACGTGGACGTGCCGCTGGTCTGCATGACCTACTACAACCTCGTCTTCCGCTACGGCGCCGACTCCGGCACCGCGGCGGGAGAGGGCGACCACACCGCGCCCGGCCCGCGCCCATTCGTGAAGCGCGCCGCGGAGGTGGGCATCGACGGCTTCGTGATCCCGGACCTGCCCGCCGAGGAGGCCGACGAACTCCGGGCGGCGTGCGACGAGTTCGGCCTCGATCTGGTGTTCATCGTCGCGCCGACGACCACCGACGACCGCCTCGCGACCATCCGCGAGCGCGTCTCGGGCTACGTGTACGTACAGGCCCGACTGGGCGTCACGGGCGCGCAGGCGGACGTCTCCGACCAGACCGCCGAGAGCCTCGCCCGGATCGCGGACTGGGACGTGCCCAAGGGCGTCGGCTTCGGCATCTCCACGGTCGACCACGCCGCCCGCGTCGTCTCCGCCGGCGCCGACGGCATCATCGTCGGCTCCGCCCTCGTGGACATCGTCGCCGACGCCGTCGAGAACGACCGCACGACCGCCGACGTGGCCGACGACCTGCGGGCGAAAGCCCGCGAACTGAAAGAGGGCGCGCTCCGGGGCGCCCGAGAATCGCCGGAAGCGGAAGGAAAATAGGGCGGCGAGGAGCGCAACCCTCAAGCCCCCGCTTGCCACAGAGTACCACACCAACCACACCACTCTCAGCATGACACGACTCACACCCACCGACGCCGGCAGAGCAGCCCGACTCGACCGACTCTCGACCGACGGCAACATCCTGATGGTGCCGATGGATCACGGCATCACCATGGGTGCCGTGCAGGGGCTGGCCGACATCGAATCGACGATCGACGCCGTCACTCGTGCCGGCGCCGACGCCGTGTTGACCCAGAAGGGGATCGCCCCGCGCGTCCACCCGAACAAGAACGACGCGGGCTACGTGATCCACCTCAACGCCTCGACCACTATCGGTCCCGACGAGAACGACAAGCGCGTCACCGGGACCGTGAAGGAGGCCGTACAGGCCGGTGCCGACGCCGTCTCACTCCACCTCAACGTCGGCAGCCAGTACGAGCCGGGGCAGATCGAACAGCTGGCCGAGGTGACGAAGCAGGCCCGCGAGTTCGGGATGCCCGTGCTCGCGATGACGTACGCCCGGGGCGAAGGCGTCGACAGCACCGACCCCGAGTCGCTGGGCCACGCGGTCCGGCTGGGCGAGGAACTCGGTGCGGATCTCGTGAAGACGGGCTACTCCGGCGACGCGGAGAGCTTCGAGCGCGTCGTCGAGTCGACGGAGCTGCCCGTCCTCATCGCCGGCGGGAGCAAGGGGACGAACCGCCAGACGGTCGAGATGGTTCGGGGGGCGATGGACGCCGGTGCCTCGGGCGTGTCGATGGGTCGTTCGATCTTCCAGCACGAGCAGCCCGAGAACATCGCCGCCGCGGTGTCGGCGGTGATCCACGACNNCGACGCGCTGGCGGCCGGCGGCTTCGAGGGCTGAGCTTCGGCGACTTCGGGAGCCGGAGACGGCCGTGGCTGCGGGCGATTGTGACACAATTAAGGCCCTACCGGCGGTACTCGGGGCCATGGAGACGCTGCTTCTGAACAGCGAGGACGTGCACCACAACACGTCGATGGCGGAGCTGATTCCCGCGATCGAGGAGGCCTTTGCGGCCTACGAGAACGGGAACGCGAAGATGCCCGCGAAGTCCTACATCGACCTGCCGCAGTACAACGGCGACTTCCGGTCGATGCCGGCCTACCTCGACACGGGCGAGTGGGACGCGGCGGGGATCAAGTGGGTCAACGTCCACACCGACAACGAGGAGCAGTTCGACCTCCCGACGGTGATGGGGACGATGATCTACTCCGAGCCGGAGAACGCGTTCCCGCTGTCGATCATGGACGGGACCGAGCTCACGATGCAGCGCACCGGCGCCGCCGCCGCCGTCGCGACCGACCACCTCGCCGTCGAGGACGCCAGTTCGATGGGGATCGTCGGCGCCGGCGTGCAGGCGTACAGCCAACTGGAGGCCATCTCGGAGATCCGGGACATCGAGGAGGTCGTCGTCTCGGACCTCGACGAGGCCCGCGTCGCGGAGTTCATCGACACGTTCGAGGACCGCTTCACGGTTCGCTCGGGGACGCCTCGCGACGCCGCCCACTGTGACGTGCTCTCGACGGTGACGCCCGTTCGGAACCCCATCATCGGCCCGGACGACGTGGGCGAACACACGCACATCAACGCGATGGGCGCCGACGCCGAGGGGAAACACGAGATCGAGGACGACGTGCTGCTGAACGCGAAGCTGGTGATCGACGACTACGCCCAGACCACCCACTCCGGCGAGATCAACGTCCCGTGGGCAAACGGGGTCCTCGACGACGACGACCTCTACGGCGAGATCGGCGAGATCGTCGTCGGGAAGAAGGCCGGTCGGACCGCCGAGGACGGCGTGACGGTGTTCGACTCGACGGGGCTGGCGATTCAGGACGTCGCCGCCGCGCACGTTGTGTACGAGCACGCGAGCGAGCGGGACAACGGGACGGGCTTCGACCTGCTCGGTCTGGCCTGATTCGTCGGTTTCGGAGTCGATAGATCGCCAGGAGCTTCCTTTTCGAACTGCTGTGTGAGTGAGGTGATCTGTACGACTGCAACCGCGAACGGCACCGCGGAGTGAGCTAGACCACTTGTACCGCACCGCCCCGCACAGCCCACAGACCTCCCCAGCCGACTCCTTCGTTCACTGCGTTCACTCAGTTGTCCCT
>NZ_JBHUDH010000003.1:8740-17275 GCF_042678005.1 Halolamina salina
CCCCGAAGGGGGTGACGACGGTTTTTGTCGCCAGAAATCTCCGATTTCTGGCTGCTAACCAGAAGCCGACGGCTTCTGGTGATGGCCGAGCTTTTGCCAGGGAGCGAGTGAAAAACGAGCGACCGCAGCAAAAGGTCGAGTTACTCCAGATGGATCGCCGGCCGGAACGGGATCGCGTTCCCGGCCCGATCGGCCGGATCAACCACGTCCGCGTCGTCCTCGGCGTACACCTCCACGTCGGCATCGAACTCGCGTTCGAGGAACGCCGCCGCAGCCTCGTAGGCGCCGCGCTCGTCCACGTCGAGCAGCGCCGCCAACTCCTCGTCGTCGTAGTCGCGGGCGAACTCCACCGCGTCCTGCGCGACCTGGTTCACCTCGTCGCCCTTCTCGCGCAGGTCGGGGTCGCTCATGACCTCGCTCATCACCGCGCCCACGTCCGTGCCGGCCTCCCGGACCGCCTCGAACACGGTCCGCTTCCAGTCGGCGGCGGTGTAGATCCGGATCGTCTCCGGATCGGTGTCGGTCACGTCCGCGACCTCGTTGATGTCGTCGACCAGCGCCTGCACGCGCTCCTCCTGCAGTTCCAGATCGGGGGCGCGCAGGTCGTCGTCCACCTCGGGCCACGGCGCGTCTTCGGCGGCCGTCCCCGTCAGTTCCTCGTGGAGTTCGTTCGCGAGGAACGGCGTGAACGGCGCCAGCAGGCGCAGCCGGGTTTCGAGGACGTGTCGCAGCGTCCAGCGCGCGCCCGGCCGGTCGAGGTCGGCGCGGCGACGGTACCACTTCAGGTGCTCGTCGAAGCCGTAAAAGGCCGCCTGCGTGGCGGTCCGGGTCTCCGAGCGCTCCATCGCGTCGGTCGCGGTCTCGATCGTGGTCTGGAGCTTCGAGAGCAGCCAGCGGTCCACGTCGGTGATCGCGTCCTTCCGGCCCGCGTCGCCCTCGACCAGTTCCTGCCCGCGGTTGTAGAACCGCCGCAGCTGGTCGTGGGTGCTCTCGACGGCGTCCTCGCGCCAGTCGTAGTCCTGCCACGGCTCCGAGGCGTTCAGCAGGAAGAACCGAACGGTGTCGGCGCCGTACTCCGAGATCGCCTCGCCCGGCAGCACGACGTGACCCTTCGAGGAGGACATCTTCTGGCCCTCCAGCAGGCCCATTCCCATCACGACGATCCCCTGAGGCCACTTCGGCTCGGGGAAGAACTCGGCGTGGTGGTAGAGGTAGAACGTCAGGTGGTTCGTGATCAGGTCGTTGCCCGAGAAGCGGTAGTCGACGGGGTACCAGTAGTCCCACTCCTCGCCCAGTTCCAGGGCTTTCTCGTCCGGGTCGTCGACGGCGTCCTCGCCGTAGAACATCGCGTCGAAAAAGTCCGGATCCAGGTCCTCGACGGGCACGTCCTGGATGTGCGGGGCGACCGTGTAGTAGGACATGTACAGCGTCGAGTCCGACAGCGGCTCGATCACGAACTCGTCGTCCCACGGCAGTCTGGTGCCCAGCCCGTAGTTCCGGATGCAGGGCCACTCGTTCAGCCAGCCGACGGTGTGTTCGTACTCGCCGCGGGTGTTCTCCGGGATCGCGTCCAGGTTCTGGATGGCGCGCCGGGTCTTCTCCATCCAGTCCTCGTCGTTGTAGCGCAGGAACCACGTGTCCTGGTAGGCGACCTCCACGTCGCCGCCGCAGCGACAGACGACCTCCTCGCTGAACTCCTGCATCGTGTCGAACGCGTCGCCGGCGTGGTGCTCGCGGAAGCGGTCGCGGACGTCCTCGACGACCTCGCCCGCGAACTCGCCGTACTCGTCGTTCAGAATCCCGGAGTGGAACTCCGCGTTGTACAGGTCGTTCGTCGCCTCCTCCAGCGCGGGGTCGTCGCTGGACTCGATGCCGTGCTCCTCGACGGCGGACTTCGCGGGGATCTCGCCGTACCCCTCGATCGTGAGGATCGGGATCGGCTCGATCTCGCGGACCGCCTCGGGGTCGATCCCGTACTCGGTCAGTTCGTCGGCGCGCTCTTTCAGTTCCTGCAGCGCGACGTAGTCGTCCGGCGAGTGGGCCGGCACCGACATCACGACGCCGGTCGCGTTGTCGGCGTCGACGAAGCCGGCGGGCAGGATCAGCACCTCGTCGCCGGTCACGGGGTTCTCGACGCTCGTGCCGACGATCTCGCGGCCGTCGAACTCCGCCTCGACCTCGACCTCGCGGTCCTGCAGTTCGAACTTCTCGGCGGCGTCTTCGGAGATCACCCACGTCTCGCCGTCGACGGTCGCGCGGACGTACGTCGCCTCGGGGTCGACGTAGGCGTTCGTGACGCCGCGAACCGTCTCGGGGCGGAGGGTGGCCATCGGGAAGACGGCGTCGCCGTTATCCGGGGAATCGCCCCGGAACCGGATCAGCGTGTACTCCTGGAACTCCGCCTCCTCGCCCTCCAGCAGGTCGTGGGTGGTGACGGGCTGTTCCTCCTCGGTGCAGTAGTTCACCGGGTGGAGTCCCTTCTCCACCAGCCCCTCCTCCTTCAGGCGCTGGTACTGCCACTCGATGAACTTCGAGTAGCGCTCGTCGTTCGTGGTGAACTCCCGGCGCCAGTCGACCGACAGGCCCAGGGACTTCATCCCCTTCTTGTAGTGCTCCTCGATGAAGTACTCCGCGTAGCCCATCGGCGTCTCCAGGTCGCTCAGGTCCTCCTCGGGGACGTTGTACGTGTCCTGCAGCACCGAGAGCTGCTCCTCCTCTCCCTTCTTCAGGCGCTCGACGGCGCCGATGATCGGCGTCCCGGTGACGTGCCACGCCATCGGGAACAGCACGTTGTCGCCCTGCTGGCGCCGGTAGCGCGCGTAGGCGTCCGGCACCGTGTACGTGCGGGCGTGGCCGATGTGCATCCCGCCGCTGGGGTAGGGGTACGGAACCGTGACGAAGGTCGCGTCCTCGCCCCCCTCGGGGGCGGGATCGGCCTCGTAGCGGCCCGCCTCCCGCCAGCGCTGCCGCCAGCGCTCCTCGATCGCCTGCGGGTCGTAGTCCATACCCGTTCCTCCCGTCCCCGCGTAAAAATACCCATCAGTTCTGACTGGCGCGCCCGGCAGCGAGCGAACACGCGCCGACGAGCGCACGTCGAGCGGTGTGCTGACTTCTCACACGCCGATTTTCCGACCGAAGCCCTTTTGCTCGGAACCCGCCCCTTCACGGACACGAATGACCAACGCCGGCAGCACACCCTCGACGGTTCGCGACGGCGCCCCCCTGCTGGCGTTCGGACTCGGTCTCCTCTGTCTGCTCGCGATGGTGCCCGTCACGCTGGGCGCGCTCGCAGGCTATCTCACGCTCGGCGCCGCGGTTCCCGTACTCGCGGTCGGCGCCGGCGTCGCCGTCGTCTCACTCGTGACGGCCTGAGCCGGCGAGCGCCAGCACCACCAACGTCGTCACCGACAGCGTCACGATGCCGTACAGCGGCAGCGACGGCGGCCCGTTCCCGAGGAGCCGGCCCGCCGCCGTCGTCGCGAGAAACGGGAGCATGAGCAGCCCCGCGACCGCGGCGAGCCGGCGTCGGTGCGCTCGGCGGTCCCGCGACCAGTAGCCGTGCCGGAGTGCGGCGTCGGCGGCCCCCGCGCCGACGATCGGCCCGATCACGACCGAGATCAGCAGCAGCGCCATCGAGCCGTTGCCGACCACCTCGCCGAGCCAGAGCCAGCGCACGAGGGCGGCGACGCCGGAGAGCGTCCGCCAGACGGCCGTCGCGCCGAGTAGACCGGCGACGGCGCGCTGTGTGGCGGGGACTGGCACGGCCGCGGCTTGGGCGATCGCTGACAAAACGGTATCGGTGGCAGGCCTACGCCGTCTGGTTCTGCAGCGTCCGCTCCATCATCGCGATGAGCGTCGAGGCGAACCCCGAGTCGGCGCTCCAGTACGCCGTCTCGCGGCTGGCACCCGGGAGCGCCTCCTCGCCCAGCACGCTGTGGAGCACGGTGTGGTCGTCGACCAGCAGCATCCGGCCGGTGTGGTTGGCCTCGTCGTCGTGGATATCCGGGGCGAGCACCGTCACGTCCGCGTCGGCGAACCGCTCCCGGACGGCCGGGTCGGTGCTGACCACCGTCACGTCGACGCCCGCCGCCGCCCGTTCCGTGAGCGCGTCGTAGATGCCCTCCGTCAGCAGGTCGGCCGTCTCGGCGCCGAACACGACGCGCACCTCGGCGTCCCGGACGAGCTGGGTGACCCGTTCAGTGACGGACTCCCGGCCGCGAACGGTCCAGATGTCCTCGCGCTCCTCGCTCGGCCCCTCGCGCCGGCTGGCCGCCTCCCGGAGCCGGTCGCCGACCCGCTCGATGTCCCGCTCGAACCGCCGCGTGAGCAGCGACTCCGTCTCCTCGACGGTCACGGGCTGGAACTCGCGGGGGTTGGCGTGCTGGACGTTGACCAAACCGCGGTTCTCGAGGGACTCGACCGCGCTGTACACCTGCGGCCGCGACACGTCGGCGGCCTGATTCACCTCGCGGGCGGTCGCGGTGCCGAGTTCGTGGAGCGTGACGAGCACCTCGGCCTCGTTGGTGCCGAACCCCAGCCGCCCCATCGCGTCGAACGCCTCGTCGTCGCTACGCATCGGTCCCTCGACGTGGCGCGCGAGCGGAGCGCGGTCGCCGTCGCGGAGAGATCCCGTCGTTCATCTGTTCGAACGACGCTTACAGAGCTGTTGTAATATTCCTTCCGAAAGCTATAATGTCGTCTCAGCGGGAGTGGGACACATGTTCGTGACTGGAAACGTAGCGTTCGTCGGGACGACCGGGCAGGGGTCGCCGTGACCCGGCGATCGCTCGCCGTCGCCGCGATGGTCGTGCTCTCGATCGTCGCCGGCGTCGCGGTCCCCGCCGCGGCGGCGAACACCGACGTGGCGATCGAGTCCGTGGACCTCTCGGTCGATCAGCCCGCGCCAGGGGAGACGTTCACGCTGACGACGACGATCGCGAACCTGGAGTCCAGCGCCGGCCCGGTCGAGGTGACCGACCTCTACGTCCGCGAGGCCGGGAGCGGCGAGGATCTGGCCCGGATCGAGGACGTTGGCTCGATCGCGCGCGGCGACACGCGCTCGATCCCGCTGACTATGTCGATCGAGGAGCCGGGCGAGAAGAAGCTGATCGTCAACGCGGTCGTGCGCGACGGCGACGCCGACTTCGAGGCCGTGAGCTATCCGCTGTACGTCGACGTACAGGAGCCAGACGAGGCGGTGCTCTCCTTCGCCGGCCTCGATTCCGTCGCCGGCGAGGAGACCGCGATCGACGTGAGCGTCTCCAACGGCGACGACGGGGCGCTCTCGAACGTCCGGCTGGAGCTGACCGGGGACGCCGACGTGGAGAACCCCGAGCGCGTCTCGGCGTCGATCGCGCCGGGGACCCAGACGACCCACACGTTCGCCACGACGTTCGACGAGCCGGGGGACCGGACGCTTTCGGCGACGCTGACGTACAAGACCGACGAGGGGGTCACGCGGACGGTGACGCGCAACGTCACCGCCGACGTGGAGCCAGCGACCCTCGACCCGCAGTTGACGGCGACCGGGACGACCGCGAACGGCTCGTCGGTCGTGCGGGCGACGCTGTCGGAGTTCGGCAACGTCGAGCTCCGTGACGTGCAGCTCCGGGCGGTGGTCGACGGCGAGACCGTCACCAGAACCCGGCTGGCGGACGTGCCCGCCGGCGGGAGCCGGGTCGCTACGCTCGACGGCAGCGCGATCCCCGCCGGCGAGGTGACGATCGTCGCCGAGTACACCGCCGCCGGGGAGACGGCGACCAGCGAGACGACGATCTCGTACGCGCCGGCGCCGAGCACGGGCGTGACCGTCACGGGCGTCGACGCGAGCCGGAGCGGCGGGGTCGTGACGATCAGCGGCGACGCGGCCAACGTGGGCAGCCTCGACGCGAGTTCGGTCGTGATGCGCGTCGTCGCGAGCGAGGGCGTGACGCCGGTGAACCCCAACAAGGAGTACTTCGTCGGCGCGGTGGACTCGAGCGAGTTCGCGACGTTCCAGCTCACCGCCAACGTCTCGGCGTCGGTGACGGCGGTGCCGGTCCGGATCGAGTACACCGTCGACGGCGAACGGCTCTCGCGGGTAGTGGAACTCGACGTGAGCGACGCCGCGCCGTCGAGCGGTGGACAGGGCGGCTCCGGCGGCTCGGGGCTGTCGCTGCTGCTCGGCGCGCTGGTCGTGCTGCTGGCGGTCGCGCTCGGGGTCGCGCTCACGATCGCCTACCGCCGATACAGGGACTGATGCACGTCATCGAACTCGCCGACGTGGTGAAGCGCTACCAGAGCGGCGAGGAGACCATCGAGGCGCTGAAAGGCGTCGACTTCCACGCCGACCGCGGCGAGATGGTGACGATCATCGGCCCCTCCGGCTCGGGCAAGTCGACGATGCTCAACATGATCGGGCTACTCGACACGCCCACCGAGGGGAGCGTGAAGCTCGAAGGGCGGGACGTGACGAACTTCACCGAGGACGAACTCACCGAGGAGCGGCGCAACGGGATCGGCTTCGTGTTTCAGGACTTCCACCTGCTGCCGATGCTGACCGCGGTCGAGAACGTGGAACTGCCGTCGATGTGGGACACCGGCGTCGACCGCCACGATCGGGCGATCGACTTACTCGAACGCGTCGGACTCGGCGAGCGGCTGGAGCACACCCCCCGACAGCTCTCCGGCGGGCAGCAACAGCGCGTCGCGATCGCGCGGGCGCTGGTGAACGAGCCCGACATCGTGCTCGCCGACGAGCCGACGGGGAACCTCGATCAGGACACCGGCCGGACGATCCTCGACGAGCTGACGCGGCTGAAGGAGGAGGAGAACATCGCGATCGTCTCGGTGACGCACGACGAGCAACTCGTGGAGTACTCAGACCGGGTGGTCAACCTCGTCGACGGGGTGATCCAGGAGTGAGCGTCGAGGCGTGGCTCTGGCGGTTCCCCAGCGCGCTGATGGCGTGGCGCAACCTCGGTCGGAACCGCGCGCGGACGGCGCTTGCGGCGCTGGGGATCGTCATCGGCGTCGTCGCCATCGCGTCGCTGGGGATGGCCGGCGCCTCGATCCAGTACAGCACGAACCAGGAACTGGGCGGGCTCGCAAACCAGGTGACGGTGACCGCGGGCGAGGACAACCCCGAGCCCGCGCTGACCGAGTCGCAGGTCCGGAACATCGAGCGACTGGTGGCCGACGCCGACGTGATCGCTCAGAAGACCGGGACGACCACGATCGACGCCGACGGCGAGCCAGAACGGGTGAGCGTCACGGGCCTCACGCAGGCCGGCGCGCTGTACGACGCACAGGCGGGCGAGGTGCCCGACCGCCTGCGCTCGGGCGCGCTGGTGAGCAGCACCGTCGCCGACGAGTTCGGCCTCGAAATCGGCGACCCGATCGAGTACGACGGCCAGCTCTACCGGATCCGGGGGATTCTCGAACCCCAACAGGGGTTCGGCGGCGGCGCGTCAGTCGTGCTGCCGGTCTCGGCGCTGGCGGATCAAGAGTACTACTCGACGGTGACGATCGTCGCCGAGGACGGCGCGGCCGCGGAGGCGGTCGCCAACCGGGTGGAGCGCGGGATGAACGGCCGCGAGGAAATCGTGAGCGTCACGACGCTGGCGGCGGTACAGGAGAGCATCGACTCCCTGACGAACACGCTCAACCTCGCGCTGATCGGGATCGGCTCGATCTCGCTGGTCGTCGCCGCGGTGAGCATCCTCAACGTGATGCTGATGAGCACGATCGAGCGCCGGGGCGAGATCGGCGTGCTGCGGGCGGTCGGGATCCGCCGGGGCGAGGTGCTGCGAATGATCCTGACCGAGGCGGGGCTGCTCGGCGTCATCGGCGGCGCGGTCGGCGCGGTCGTGGCGCTGGGGGTGGGGCTGCTGCTGAATCAGGTGTTGTTCAACGATCCGACGCTGGTGTTCGAGTGGGCCAGCATGCAGTACCTCGTGTTCGGCTTCGCCTTCGCCGTCGTCGCGAGCCTGCTCAGCGGGCTGTACCCGGCGTGGAAGGCGGCCAACGAGCGCCCCGTGGAGACGCTGCGGGGCTGAGACCGGGAGCTTCTTCGGGGCGAGCGACCCAGTTCGGGTATGGAGATCGCCGGCAAGACGCTCCGTCGACGGGTCGTGACCGCGGTCGTGGTGTTCGTCGCGCTGGTGGCGTACGACTACGCCACCGGCTCGGCGGTGAGTTGGGCGATCAACGCGATCGTACCGGTGCTGTTCTTCGCCGTCTCGATCGCGACTGATGCGGCGCTGCAGCGGTGGTTGGACGGACGGGAGTAGGTCGATCGGTGTTTTGGGTCGTGGTGTTCGTTGTTCGGGCCAGAAGCACGACCGCGGAGTTCGCTGGTTCCGCCACGAACAGAACCGCGGAGTGAGCTTGGCCACTTGTGACCGCGCCGCCCCGCACAGCCCACGAACCTCCCCAGCCGACTCACTCGCTCACGTCCGTTCGCTCGGTCGTCCTCCGAGGGAGCAAAGCTCCCTCGTGCCCTCGCTCGTTTCACTCGCGAGGACCTCGCGCTCGGCTCGCACACGGAGGTGCTCG
>NZ_JBHUDH010000003.1:17293-20439 GCF_042678005.1 Halolamina salina
CCGGCCCGCGGGGGAGGGGTGGGGACTCGGCGCTGTGCCGTCGACGAGAGCGAAGCTCTCGTCTGCCAATCAGAAATCTCTGATTTCTGATGACGGACCCTGTGTCCGGCGCACTGCGGTCGCAAGTGGTCTACGAACGAGATGCTGTTGCTGTCGCCGGTGCTGTCTCAGTTGCCAACGAACGAGATGCAGTCGCGGTAACGAACCGAAACGTCGCAATCGCCGCCACGACCGAACAGAGCCGCCTCGAAAACGCGAAAGAGCCGATCTAACTCACTTCGATGTCGATCCCGTCGTCGCCGTCGGCCTTGGGCAGTTCGACCGTCAGCACGCCGTTCTCGTAGCTCGCCGACGCCTCGTGCTCGTCGACGGCCGTCGGGAGCGTCACGGTGCGGCTGACCGCCTGCCGGGTGCGCTCGCGGCGGTAGTACTGGGCGTCGTCGTCGGTCTCTGACTCGCTCCCGCGCTCCGCCGAGATGGTGAGCTGGCGGTCGCTGACCGACACGTCGATGTCGTCGGCCTCGTAGCCCGGCACGTCCGCGACGACGACGATCTCGTCGTCGGCGTCGGCCACGTCGACGTGGATGCCGCCGCCGACGGCCCCCTCGATCTCCCCGGTGAGGTCGGCGAACCCGGAGTTCAGCTGCTCGAACAGTTCCTCGATCTCGTCGAACGGATCACGGCGGCCACTCATACCCGAAAAGAGGCGCCACGGATGGTTAAGGGTTACCGCCGGTCCCCCTATCCCGACTCAGTCGGGCGGTTTTCGGCTACCCGACGACGTGAGTCGTGTCGTAGGAGCCTAACCGCTTGACCCAGCCGTCCGCACAGACTTCCTCGATCTCCGCCAGCGCCTCCTGCGCCCGGGCCTCGTACAGCCCCGCCTCGAAGTCGACGTGGAAGCAGTAGTCCCCCAGCCGGCGGCCACTGGGGCGAGACTCGATCCGGGTGAGGTTGATGTCCCGATCGGCGAACGACTCCAGCAGTTCGAGCAGCAGGCCGGGGTAGTTCGCGCCGGGGTAGGCCACGATGCTGGTCTTCCCGCCCGCCTCCGAGCGCTCGCTCTCGGGAGCGACGACGAGGAAGCGGGTGGCGTTTGAGTCGTGGTCCTGAATGTTCTCGGCGATGCGCTGGAGGGTACCGTCACCGTCCTCGCCGGCTCCCTGTCCCGGCGAGCCTGCGTTCGCGGGGTGGCCGATCGCCGCCACGCTCGGGTCCTCGCGAGCGCGCTCGACCCCGCGGGCGGTCGACGCCACCGCCTCCTGACTCACGTCGGGGTAGTGCTCCGCGAGATACTCCCGGCACTGCGCCAGCGCCTGCGGGTGGGAGGCGACGGTCGAGAACTCCGGCCCCTGTGCGAGGAGGGCGTGCCGGATCGGGGAGACGACCTCCTGTACGACGCTCACCGCGCGGTCGGCCAGCGCGTCGAGGCTCTCGTCGACGGAGCCCTCGATGCTGTTCTCGACGGGGACGCCGCCGCGGTCGAACTCGCCGTCGGCGACGGCCGCGACGATCCCCGTCACCGACTCCCGGAAGCTGACGGCGCCGTCGTCGGCGATCGACCCCGCCGCGCGGTGGGAGTACGTCCCCGCCGGACCCAGCGTGACGACTTGCATACCCCGGGGTTCACGAGGGGTGGAGAAAAGCGCGTCGGCGGGAGCGCGCTACAGGCCGACGATGTCGTCCAGTTCCACGTCGTCGGTTCGCCCGCCACAGACCGCACACTCCTCGACGTGTGACGGGGCACTGCCGCCCTCCATGTGGAGGTTGCCACACTCGGTGCAGACCTCGAAATCAGCGTCGAGCATGCGCGAAGCGGTACTGGCGTGTGATAAGAGAACTTTGTGGCGGCTGAGAGAGTTCTCGCAGTTACCAACTACCGCGGTGTCGCTCTCACCACCACGGTTGGCCGTCACCGCGGTGTCGCACGGGTCGCCGTCGCTTTGAACGACGCCACCACGTCCCGGCCGGGTTCGAGGTCGAGTCGGTCGCGACTCTCCTCGGTCACCAGCGCCACGAGCGGCGCGTCGGCGCCCACCTCGACCGAAACCCGATAGACGGACTCCCCGCGGTCGACCGCGACGACCTCGCCCGAAAAGCGGTTTCGGGCGCTGGTCGCGTCGCCGGTCGGCGTGTCCGCGGGGTCGTGCAGCGTCACGGCGTCGGCGCGCAGCACCACCTCGACGGAGTCCGCGTCGGGCGGGACGAGCGCCCGAACCGTCCCGGCGGCGGTCTCGACGGTGCCGAGTTCGCCGTCCCGTTCGACCACCTCGCCGTCGAGAACCGTCTCCGTAGTCTCCGCGATCGCGCTGTAGCCCGCGCGCAGGCGGTCGAACGCCGCCAACAGCTCGTGGGCGCGGTCGGTGAGCGCGCTGCCGCCGCCGCCGCTGCCGCCGCGCTGGCGCTCGACCAGCGAGCCGAACGCGTCCTCGAGCTCCGTGAGCCGGTCGTGGGCCCGGGAGTACGACCGCCCGAGCGACGACGCGGCGGCGTTGAGCGACCCCGACTCGTCGACCGCCCGGAGCAGTTCGGCGTCGCGCTCGGCGAAGGCCACGCCGTCGGCCCGGAGCGTCGCGTCGAACCCTGCGTCCATACCCGGATTCGGGTCCGCCGGGGCAAAACGGTTCCCACCGCGAAGAGAATTAGAGGTATCTAAAAATAGAGTACGTGGGGAACAACTATGTAGTTGGGCCGGCCATGGTACGACAAGAACACTCATGCTCGACACACAGGCTCGGCCGCCGCCGCGGGCACCCCGAGGCGGTGGTTCCCCGTGATCCCGCTGCAGGTGCCGCCGGACCTGTTCGGTCCCGTCGGTCGGGAGGCGCTCGAGGTCCTGATCGGCTCGTGGCGCGAGGGGTTCGTGCAGGTGTCCGGCTTCGTCGGCGCGACGGTGCTACTGTTCAGCCTGGTCCAGTACCGGTTCGACGGGAAGCTGACCGAGCTGCTGCAGGAACACGAGCGCGCCCAGCCGCTGGTCGGCGGGCTGCTCGGGGTAACGCCGGGCTGTGGCGGCGCCATCATCGCGATGCCGCTGTACATCCGCGGCACCGTCAGCTTCGGCACCGTCGTCGCCGCGCTGGGCGCGACCGCGGGCGACTCGGCGTTCATCATCCTCGCGCTGGCGCCGGAGGCCGCAGTCTACG
>NZ_JBHUDH010000003.1:20480-24215 GCF_042678005.1 Halolamina salina
CGAGCGCGTGAGCCGCCCCGTCACTGACGGTGGCTTCGCCACCAGCAGCGTCGCTGCGGGCGGCCCGAGCGTCTCGGAGTACGAGCAGCCCGACTGCGAGGGCGGCAGCGACCGACCCGGATACCTGCCCGACGCCGCGATACTCGAACGAGTCAGCCACGGCGTCCACGTCCTCTGGTGGGTGACGCTCGTGGGCGCGCTGGTCGCCGGGACGATGTACCTCGCGAAGGGCGCCGTGGAGCCAGCGTGGGAGGTCGGATTCAGCTACGACGGGCTGTTCACGGTCGCCGGCCTGCTCGGCACTACGCTCTCCTTTTACCTCTACTTCGTCGGCCGGCACTACATCGGGACCGGCGACGCCGGTCGGAACCGGGACAGCTTCGGCACGCTGTACAAGACGTTCCAGCACGCCGCGATGGAGACCGCGATGGTGACCGTCTGGGTGATCGCGGGCTACCTGCTCTACGAGTACGGGATGGCGATCTTCGCGTTCGACATCCAGTCGCTCGCGAACTCCGCGGGCGTGCTGACGCCGGTGTTCGGCGCCCTGCTGGGGCTGATCCCCGGCTGTGCGGCCCACATCGTGTTCGCCCAACTGTACGCCATCGAGGAGGCGGTGCCGTTCTCGGCGCTTTCCGCCAACGCGATCAGTCAGGACGGCGACGCGCTGTTCCCGCTGCTGGCGATCGACGCGAAGGCCGCCCTCATCGCGACGATCTACACCACGGTGCCGGCGGTGCTCGTCGGCGTCGGCCTCTATCACCTCTGGCCGTACGCGCAGTACGGCTTCGGCGTCGTTGGGTGATCGACGGCGCCGAACGCTCGTCGGTCACAGGTCGTGGTACCACGACCCTCGGAAGGGTTATCCCGTGACGGGGCATACGTTTGTTTGCAATGGCAAACGGTAAGGTTGATTTCTTCAACGACACGGGCGGCTACGGTTTCATTTCCACTGAGGACGCGGACGACGACGTTTTCTTCCACATGGAAGATGTCGGCGGCGACGACCTCGAGGAAGGGCAGGAAGTTGAATTCGACATCGAACAGGCCGACAAGGGCCCCCGCGCGACGAACCTCGTCCGCAACTAATAGCCGCCTCGGCGGCTGTACTTGCTTTTCGTACACTCAAATTCACGAGCGACAGCGTCGAGCGAACCGTCCTGCGTCGACGACAGGTGGTACTCGGGAACAGCCGAGAGAACCATTAGCGTCGGGCGGAGTCAGGCCTCGGGAGCGGGCCGGTACCGGCCGCCCTGCTGGGCGAGCCACCCGCCGACGCGCGCCGCAACTGCCGCCAGTAGCACCGAGAGCGCCACCCCGAGCACCGCGAAGACGACGCTCGTGCCGGTCGCGGCGACGAGGAACCACCACGGCCCGGTCAGTTCGGGCACCAGCAGCACCATCTCCGCGACGATCCAGAACACCGCCAGCCCGCCGACGAACCCGGTCCGGGCGCCGACGCGGTCGGCGTCGTCGGTCAGGTAGCCGGCGATCAGCCCCGCGATCACGACGGGCCAGAGCGACATCGTCGAACCGGACTGGAGGTAGGTGACGAGCGAGAACGGGATCGACGCGCCGCCGAGGAACAGCGGAACGCGCCAATCTCGGGGGACGGAGGGAACTGTGGGGGACACAGCGGGCGTTCGTGTCGGGGGAGCATAACTCTCCCGCGGCGTTTCACAGTCGGAAACGCCTCAGCAGAGGTCGACGAAGTTCTTCAGGATCGTCAGCCCGGTCTCCCCGCTCTTCTCGGGGTGGAACTGCGTGCCGAACACCGTCCCGTCGTCGTTGGCGACGATCGCGGGGAACGTCACCCCGTAGTCGGTCTCGGCGACGATCGCGTCGTCGTTCTCCGGGTCGGCGTAGTAGGAGTGGACGAAGTAGGCGTGCTCGCCGTCGACGGAGCCGCCGCGGCCGCCCTCGACGCCGGTCACGAGCGGGTGCTCGCGGGTCACGTCGAGCTCGTTCCAGCCCATGTGGGGGACTTTCTGGTCGCCGCGGAAGCGGACGTTCGTTCCCGGGACGAAGCCGAGGCCCTCGACGGCGCCCTGCCCCTCGTGGTCGGCCTCCTCGCTCTCGGAGAGCAGCATCTGCATCCCGAGACAGATGCCGAACAGCGGGCGATCGGAGGCGGCGACGTCCTCGAGCGCGTCGCGGTACGGGTCGGCGTTCTCCATCCCCTCGCGGAACGCGCCGACGCCGGGCAGCACCACCCCGTCGGCGTCGTCGAATCGCTCGGGGTCGTCCGAGATCGTCACCGACGCGCCCGCCCGCTCCAGCCCTTTCGTGACGCTGCGAAGGTTGCCGAGGCCGTAGTCGACGACGACCACGTCGGCGTGGGAGTCCATACGCGAGCCTGCGGTTCGGGCGCTCAAGTGACTTTCCGTCGCGGCGTTTGGTACGTTAGTGTGTGACACTTACACAGAATTCCTTTGCCCATCCCGGCCAAAGCACGGGTCATGACGGACCCCTTCGGTCGGGCGATCCGCGACCACCACCGCGGCGAGCGGGCCGAGCCGCTGATCGACCGCGACGGCGACGAGACCCGCGAACACACCATCGAGGAGTTCTACTTCGGCGACCACCGGCCCGACGAGTGGTTCGAGCCGCGGATCGACGGGCCGCTACTGGACATGGGCGCCGGCGCGGGCCGGGACGCGCTGTACTTCCAGGAGCGCGTCGAGACCGTCGCGATCGACCCCAGCGAGCACCTCGTCGAGACGATGCGCGACCGCGGCGTCGAGGCCGCCCGCGTCGGCGTCATGTTCGCGCTCCGGGAGCAGTTCGGGCGGGACCGCTTCGACGCCGCGCTGTCGATCGGTTCGCAGCTCCAGCTCGCCCCGAGCCAGCACGCGCTGCGGGCGTTCCTCGCGGATCTCGCTCACGTCACGACGACGGACGCGACGGCGATGCTCGACGGCTACAAGCCCGAGTTCGCGGTCGAGGTCGACCTGTTTGCCGTGCGCGACGACCCGGAGCCGGGGCTGGCCCACCGCGTGTTCCACAGCGAGTACGAGGGCGACGTGGGGGAGACGCTGGTGTTCCGGCTGTTCTCCATCGAGCGGCTGCGGGACGCGACCGTCGGCACCCCGTGGGACGTCGTCGACACCGCCGACGGGCATCCAGCCAGCGACGAGGAGTCGGTGATGTGGCGCGCGCTGCTGGAGAAGCCGCAGTAGTCGTCGCGGGAACGCTCGCGGCGTCAGTAGTCGCGCCGGGAACGGTCACCCGCAGCGTCAGTAATCGCCCAGCCGGGACTGCCCGTCCTCGCCGTCGGCGATGCCGGCGAGGTCGGCCGCGCGGGCGATCGCCTCCGAGAACGTGTCCCCTTGGGAGGCGTCGTACAGCGTCGCCGCCGGGTGGACCGAGATCAGGACGCGCTGTGAGCGGTCGCCGACGCGGGCGTCCTGTACGTCGCCCGCCTCCTTCGTCACCGCCACGTCGCGGTCGAGCAGGTGCTCGCTGGGGACCTTGCCGAGCGTGACCACCAGCTCCGGGTCGACGGCCTCGATCTCGCATTCGAGGTAGCTCCGGCAGTTCGACAGCTCCTCCTGGTGAGGATCGCGGTTCTCCGGCGGCCGGCAGCGCACGCAGTTGGTGATCCGGACGTCCGAGCGCGCGAGCCCGGCGTCCCGGAGCGCCTCGTCGAGCACGTCGCCCGAGCGACCGATGAACGGCTCGCCGCCCTCGTCCTCTTGCTGGCCGGGCGCCTCGCCGAGGAGGAGGAGGTCGGCG
>NZ_JBHUDH010000003.1:24306-26221 GCF_042678005.1 Halolamina salina
GGGCGCCTCGCCCAGGAGGAGGAGGTCGGCGACGGCCGGCCCGTCGCCGTTGACGATGCGACTCCGCGACTCGACGAGCGCGGGACAGCGCTCGCAGGACTCCACACAGAGACCGTCGCTCATACCGGATAGGGGACGGCGACCGGCTTGAAGGGTGGCGCTTCGTTCCGGCAACCGCGGCGGGCGCCGGAAGCCCGAAGTCGGCGCGGTCAGAGGAACGACCGTGACCCCCATCATCGACGGCCACAACGACACGCTGCTCGCGGCGACCAGCGACCGCGCGGGCGGCGCCTTCCTGGAGGAGACCGACGACGGCCACCTCGACCTCGCCCGTGCGGAGGAAGCCGGGCTCGCGGCCGGAATCTTCGCCGCGTTCGTCCCCAACGAGGGAGAGATAGACGACTGGAGCGAACTCCCGCCGGCGGTCGACCCCGAGCGCGCCCGCCGGATCGTCGACGAGCAGTTCGAAACGCTCCACGAGTGGGCGGAGGCGACCGACCGCTTCCGCGTGATCGGCGATATCGACGACCTCGACGCCTGTCTCGCCGGCAACGCGGTCGGCGGGATCCCCCACATCGAGGGCGCGGGCGCCGTCGATCCGGAGCTCGTAAATCTCGATTCGCTATACGAAACCGGGCTGCGATCGCTCGGACTCGTCTGGTCCCGGCCCAACGCCTTCGCCCACGGCGTTCCCTTCGAGCACGACGCGACCCCGGATATCGGGCCGGGGCTGACCGACGCGGGGTTCGATCTGGTCGAGGCCTGCGAGGACCGGGGGATCGTCGTCGACCTCGCCCATCTGAACGCCGCGGGCTTTTGGGACGTGGCGGAGACCGTCGACTCGCCGCTGGTGGTCTCCCACGCCGGCGCACACGGCGTCTCGCCGGCGTCGCGGAACCTCACCGACGAGCAGTTGGACGCCGTCGCCGACAGCGGCGGGATCGTCGGCTGTACGTTCGGGACTGCCCACCTCCGGCCGGACGGGGAGCGCGGGAAGGACGCCGAACTCTCGACGCTGCTGGACCACATCGAGTACTTCGCCGACCGGATGGGCGTCGAACACGTCGGGCTGGGGTCGGACTTCGACGGCGCGACGGTGCCGGAGGCCGTCGGGGACGTGACGGGACTCCGGGACGTGCTCGACGGGCTCGAAGCCCGGGGGTTCGACCGCGCGGAGCGGGAGGCGATCGCGGCCGGGAACTGGCGACGGGTGCTCGGAGAGTGGTGGGAGTGACACGACCGCTCGGGGAGAAAGTTTAAATCGGATAGCGAGGAGAAAGAACGCATGGTCGAAGCGCTGGCTGTCGCGAGCGGGAAGGGCGGGGTGGGGAAGACCACCAGCACGCTCGCGCTGGGCATGGCGCTCGCCGACGACCACGATGTGACGGTCGTCGACGCCGACACCGGGATGGCGAACCTCTGTTTCCATACCGGGCTCGCGGACGCCGACACCACGCTGCAGGACCTGCTGCTGGCCGACGCCGACGCGGCGGTCGAGGACGCGGTGTACGAGCGGTTTGGGCTCTCGCTCGTCCCCTGTGGCACCTCCCTCGCCGCGTTTCGCGACGCCGACCCGACTCGGCTCCGGGAAGTGGTCGCCGAACTGGCCACCGACACCGACGTGCTGCTGTTCGACTCCGCGGCGGCGCTTGGCTCGCAGTCGGCGGTGCTCCCGCTCGTACTGGCGGACCGTACAGTGGTCGTGCTCCAGCCGACGATCCCCTCGCTCTCGGACGGGCTGAAGGTGCAGGAGTACGCCCGCTCCTACGGCACCGAGACCGCCGGCGTGCTGTTCAACCGTGTGCAGGACGACGAGGCGATCGACCGCGTCGCCGAGCAGGCCGAGCAGTACTTCGGCGGGCCGACGTTGGCGACGATCCCCGAGAGCGACGCCGCGCGGGCGGCCCGGCGGGCG
>NZ_JBHUDH010000003.1:26368-32656 GCF_042678005.1 Halolamina salina
AACTGGAGATCCCCGAGGGCCGGCTCGTCCGCTCCCGAGTCGGCGTCGCGAGCGCGCTCGAAGCCGCTCTCGCCCGGGATCTAACGGGGTACGCCCGGATCGACCCGGACTCGCTGCTGGGCGACGGCGAGCCGGGCGTCCTCACGTTCGCCGACGGCGTTCCGCGTGCCGCCTACTGCGAGCGTGGCGACAGCCACGGAAACACGCGTGCCGACAGCCGCGGGGCGGACGCCCTCGCCGCGCTGGCCGGTCCCGGCCCCTGCTCCGTCGAGCTGTACGAGCTTCCCGACGACGCGCTCGAGGAGGTCCACGACACGCCCGGTTTTACCGTGCCGCCCGGCGCGCCAGCCGAGGAGCTGGCTGACGACCCGTCGCTCGCCGGGCGGGCGCGGGAACACGCACCCGACGACGCCGGCGAAACCGGCGCGAGCGCGCTCGAGTCGTTCCTGCAGGACGAGGAGCGTATCGCCGCGATCCAGGAGGAGGCTCGTGCGGAGGCCGAGCAGCGGGCCGAGGAGTGGGGACTCGACGGGGAGTTGGAGGGGTAGCGGCGGGGTCCCTGTCGAGGGGTAAAACCGAAGTCCCTGCCCGCCGCCTGAGGAGCCATGCAGTGGCCCCGCGAGGCGGAACGGCAGCGCGTCGCCTGGTGGCTGGTCGGCCTGTTCCTGCTGCTCGTCGTCGGCCGGTTCGCGCTCCACTTCGTGGGGACGTTCGTGTTCGGCCTGTTCATCTACTACGGCGCGCGGCCGATCTGTGAACGGATCGAGGACGCCGTCGGCCACCGCGGCGCCGCGGCGACGCTGACGCTGCTGGCCATCGTCGTCCCGGGGCTGACCCTGCTCGGCTACGTCGGCCTCGTGGCGATCCGGGAGCTGACGATCGCGCTCGATCCGGGGCTGCTCGCGGCGGTGGGCGAGCGGTCGTCGACGCCCGACGCCGTCCGGCAGTTGATACGCGACCCGGTGGGCTACCTCACCCGGCTCGACAACTTCGGCGCCATCCGGGATCAGTTGACCGCCGGCCTCCGGCAGCTGGGTGTCTTCACCAACGGGCTGGTCCACCTCACGCTCGCGCTCTCGATGAGCTTCTTCCTCCTGCGGGACGGCGACCGGGTCGACGAGTGGTTCCGCGAGGAGATCGGCGGCGACGGGAGCGTCCCGCACGCCTACGTCTCGGCGGTCGACGCGGACCTGCAGACGGTGTACTTCGGCAACGTGATCACCGTCTCGCTGGTGACGGTGCTGGCGGTCGTCGTCTATAACGGCTACAATGCGGTCGTCCCGTCGGCAGTCGCGATCCCGTTCCCGACGCTGTTGGCGCTACTGACCGGCGTCGCGACGTTCGTCCCGCTGGTCGTCGGCAAGCTCGTCTACGTCCCGGTGACGGGGTATCTGGTCTGGCTAGCCTCCCAGGACGGCGCCGGCCTGCTCTGGGCGCCGCTGTCCTTCCTCGTCGTGGCGTTCGTCTTCCTCGACCTGCTGCCGCAGGCGGTGCTCCGGCCGATCATCTCCGGGCGCTCGCTCCACACGGGGCTGGTGCTGTTCGCGTACGTGCTCGGCGCGGCGTACTTCGGCTGGTACGGCCTCTTTCTCGGGCCGCTGCTGGTCGTGCTCGCGGTGCAGTTCCTCAACGTCGTCGTCCCGGAGCTGATCCACGGCGAGCCGCTCTCGCCGGCGCCCTCGGCGGCGCTCGGGCTGGGCCACGATCCGGAGGACGCCGACGACGTGGACGCTGTCGGAGACGAGTCAGCGGGGGACGAAGAGGCGGAGTGAGCCGCGGGGAGCCGGACAGGCCGGCCGGGGACCGAACGAGTTCAGGCGCGGGTCGGCTCGTGGTCGTGACCGACGAGGAACGCGACGGCGTTCAGCGCCAGCAGCGCACAGAACATCAGCGGCCGGTCCCACACCGCGCCCGTCGCCACGAGCGGGAGGTAGACCAGCGGGAGTGCGACTGCCGACCAGAACGCCGCGGTGCGAACGGGGACGAGCAGCGACGCCACGGCCGACAGCGCCGACCGCGGGAGTTTGTCGCCGGCGATCTGCGCCGGCGTGGAGGGTTCGGAGGTGGACATGGTGACTCTACTCCACCCAAGGATCGGGGACCACGTATAAGGGTGCGTTCGTACCCGACGGTTCGTCACGTTTCACGCCGAGAACGGGTGGGCGGGCGACGTTTTACGAGCCGTTTAGATAGCTTTAGACTGTTTATAAATTCCTCTAACCCACTAACCCCGGTCGGCGTCGAATCGGCCGGGGACACCTCGTTTTCGGTCCGAGAGGGGGGTCGACGCGTGGGAGTGGCACTCCCGGCCGTCGCCCGCGGCGGTCGGACGAGCCGGCAGCCCGGGCGGTCCACCCTGAGGCTTTTGCGCGCTGGGCGCGATCCGATGGCCATGGCCACCGAACTCCCGGACGCCGAGTACCGCTCCCGACTCCGCGAGATACGGGGGAAGCTCGCGAACACCGACGCCGACGCCGCCGTCTGGTTCGCCGCGACGAGCATCCACTACGTCTCCGGGTTCGAGCACGTCCAGACCGAGCGCCCGGTCTGTCTGGCGGTCACCGACGAGCGCATCGAGATCGTCGTGCCGCGGCTGGAGGTCGAGCGCGTCGAAGAAGTCGACCGGATCGACGCCGTGCATCACTACTTCGACTACCCGCAGGGGCGACCGATCGAGACGGTCGCGGAGATGCTCGACGGACTCGGTGCCGACAAGGTCGCCGCCGACAGCGACGGCGCGCCGGGCGTGATGGGGTACGAGGGCCCCGCGCTCTCGGAGTTCGTCGACGTGGAGACCCAGTCGTGGGTGTCCCGGATGCGCTGGGAGAAGACCGACGCCGAGATCGACCTGATCCGGGAGTCGGCGAAGTGGGGGAACCTCGCCCACCGCTACCTCGCGGAGTACACCGAGCCCGGCGCCCACCCCGCGACCGTCTCCCAGCGGGCGTCGATGGAGGCCTCGCGGGCGATGCTCGACACGCTGGGCGACCAGTTCGTCGAGAACGTCCGCGGCGACGGCCCGGCCCACGCGGGCTACATCTCCGCCCACGAGACCGCGCTCCCGCACGGGCACACCCCCAACCAATGGCTGGAGCGCGGCGACGTGTTGATCACCGGGGCGGGCGCGAACGTCGACGGCTACCGCTCCGAACTGGAGCGGACGATGTTCGTCGGCGAGGTGAGTAGCGAACAGGAGCACTACTTCGACCTGATGCTCGAAGCGCAGGACATCGCGATCGACGCGCTGGGACCGGGCGTCCCGCTCTCGTACGTCGACGAGCAGGTGTGGGAGTTCTACGAGGAGCAGGGGATCACCGACCTCGCCCAGCACCACGTCGGCCACAACATCGGCCTCGGCGGGCACGAGCCGCCGTACATCGATCAAGGCTGGGGCGGATACGATCAGGTCGACGACACCGACACCGAGATGCAGCCGGGACAGGTGTACACGATCGAGCCGGGGATCTACACCGACGGCGAGGGGTATCGTCACTCCGACACCATCGCGATCACCGAGGACGGGATCGAGTGGCTGACGTACTACCCGCGGGATCTGGACTCGAACGTTATTACGGAGTAATCGGCGTCATCGTTTTGGTGGAAGCGGGGGTGTTTGCTTCGGTATTTTGACCGCGAACAGCAACAGCACCTCGTTCGTAGCACACTTGTGACCGCACCGCTCCGCACAGTCCTCACACCTCCCCAGCCGACTCCTTCGTTTACTGCGTTCACTCAGTCGTCCCTCGCGCGCTCGTTCGCGCACGGAGGCGCTCACGTCGCGCGCCGACAGCGACCGCGGTGCGGTGGCGGTGGACGCCTCGCGCCGGCGACCTGTCGCCGGCGCGGGGGGAGGGGTGGGGACTCGGTGCTGCGCCGGACCTCGTGTCCGGCGCACTGCGGTCGCAAGTGGTCTAGCGTCGAGATGCTGTTGCTGTCGCGGTGGTCGACGGATCGACGAACGCAATTACCGCGTCTACCGTCGAAGCGAGAACCCCGAATCCGCTCCCTCTCACGTCGCCAAAAGGACCCGAAAATTTCCCGATCCGAGTTAGCAGCGTCCCCAGTATCGGTGCCCTTGCCCGGTATCGAACGCACTAAGGCGGAAACGGACGATCACCGAGTAATGAGTCTCACGCTCGGCGACGCCACCGCGGCCCCCGGCGAGACCGCCACCGGGCGGCTGCGGGTCGGCGAACGCCGCGACGGGAGCCCCGTCTCCCTGCCGGTCTGTGTGGTCAACGGTGCCGACGACGGCGACACGCTGTACCTACAGGCGGTGTCCGACGGCGACGAACTCAACGGCCTCGGCGTCCTGACCCGCGTCGTCCCGCGGCTCGACCCCGCCGAACTCTCGGGCGCGGTGCTGATCGTCGGGATCGTCAACAGCCACGCCTTCGAGGTCGCCGAGCATCGCAACCCCATCGACGACACGAAGATGAACCGGGCCTACCCCGGCGACGAGGAGGGGACCAGTTCGGAGCGCATCGCGGCGGCGACGTTCGACGCCGCCAGCCGTGCGGACTACGTGCTCGACCTCCACCAGGGCTCGACCTCGCGGATGCTCAACGAGGCTCGGGTGCGGTGTGGCCGCCACCACCGGCTCCACACCGACTGCCTCGAACTCGCAAAGGCGTTCGGGACGGGCCACGTGCTCGACCAGAAGGGACCCGACGGCCAGCTCGCCCGCGCGGCGCCGGACGAGGGGATCCCAACGATCGACCCCGAGCTCGGCGGCTGCGTGGGCTGGGACGAGGAGAGCATCCAGTACGGCGTCGAAGGGGTGTTCAACGTCCTCCGGCACTACGGCTTCCTCGACGGCGAGGCGCCGATGGACCGCCAGACGCGCGCCGCGGGGTTCGACCAGTACCGCACCCCGTCGGGCGGGCTGATCCGCTTCCGCGCCGAGTTGGGCGAGGAGATCCACCCCGGCGACACGCTGTTCGACGTGATCGACCCGTTCGGCCAGCTTACGAGCCGCGTCACCGCCGATAGCGAGGGGATCTTCTGGCGCTCCCGCCGGCTGCCCCAGGTCGCGACCGGCGAGTACGTCTGCTCTGTCGCGACGGGGATCGACTCGTACTGAGCGATGACGGATCCCACCCCCCTCGTCTGCCCCGACTGCGGCGCCGAGTACGCCGACCGCTGGCGCTGTACGTGCGGCCACCCGCTTGAGTTCGCCCGCCAGCCACGCCCCGACGGTCCCGCGCCCGACCCCGCGGCGTTCGACACGCGCGACGGGCTGTGGGCGTTCTCCGACCTCCTGCCCGTCGAGCAGCGCGTCAGCCTCGGCGAGGGGATGACCCCCCTGCAGTCGGCGCCAGACTGGGACGCCGAGTTCAAGCTGGAGTACGTGTTCCCCACCGGCTCGTTCAAGGACCGCGGCGCGACGGCGACGCTCTCGCGGGCGCTCGAACTCGGCGTCGATCGCGTCGTCGAGGACTCCTCGGGCAACGCCGGCGCGGCGATCGCCACCTACGCCGCCCGGGGGGGGATCGACGCCGAGATCTACGTCCCCGCGTCGGTGAAAGCGAGCAAGCTCCGGGCCATCGAGGCCGCCGGCGCGACGCCCGTCCGCGTCGAGGGGAGCCGGCAGGACGTGACCGACGCCTGCGTGGCGGAGGCTGTGAGCGAGGATTCGGACGCTTGGTACGCCTCTCACGCGTGGAACCCCGCCTTCTTCGCCGGCACGGCGACGTTCGCCTACGAGACGGCGCTCCAACGGGACTGGGACGCCCCCGACGCGGTGGTCACGCCGCTGGGTCACGGCACGCTGTTCCTCGGCGCCTACCGTGGCTTCCGCACACTGGAAGAAGCTGGCTGGATCCACGAGGTGCCCCGAATGTACGGGGCACAGGCCGCGGGCTACGCGCCGATCGCCGCCGAACTTCACGGCGACGCGGCGGGCTCGAACGACGTTGCCGACGGCATCCAGATTCGCGATCCCGTTCAGAAGGACGCGATCCTCGACGCGATCGAGGAGACGGGCGGCGACGCGATCGCGATGGGGGAGCGGCCGGTCGATCGCGAACTGGAGCGGCTCCACGAGGCGGGGTTCTACACCGAGCCGACGTGTGCGGCCGCGCCCGCGGCGCTCGCGAAACTGCGCGAGCGCGGGGAGATCGCGGAATCCGAGGACGTGGTGGTGCCGCTGACCGGGAGCGGGCTGAAGTCGTAGCCCGGCCCGCGCCGAACCGCTTTTGCCGCCGCCGGGAGAGGTCCGGACGATGGTCGCCGTCGACGCGAACTACTGTCCGACCTGCGGCGCCGCCCTCCGTTCCCGAGCGTTCG
>NZ_JBHUDH010000003.1:32793-42657 GCF_042678005.1 Halolamina salina
AGGCAGGCGTCGACGCCGACCCCGACGGGCTTCGACTGCTCGGCACGCACCTCCGCGAGCAGACCGGCGGGGCGTCCTTCCGGGAGCAGCACGTCTTCCTCGTTCGCTACGTCGTCGACCGCGCCCACGTCGAGGGCGAGCCGTCGGCGGGCAGCGACGCCGACGATGCGCGGTTCTTCGAGCGGGGCGGGCTCCCCGAGCCGATGCGCGAGCACAACCGTCGGTTCGCCGAGCGGGCGCTGGCGCGGGAGGAGCCGGGACGATGACCGAGTATCCGCCCGAGTTCTGCCCGTACTGCGGAAGCGAACTCGACGCCAGCGGCGCGCCGCGCTACCGCTGTCCCGGCTGTGAACGCTCGGTGTACCACAGTCCGAGTATCGCGGCGTCCGTCGCCGTCGTGGACGAGACGACGGGGGAGCTGTTGCTCGGCGAACGCGGGACGCCGCCGAGCCAAGGCCGGCTCACGATGCCGGCCGGCCACGTGGATCTCTGGGAGGAGCCAGCGACGGCCGCCGCCCGCGAACTGGAAGAGGAGACCGGCCTCGCGGTCGACCCCGAGGCGCTAATCCTGCTCGGCGTCCGGGATCTCGACGCCGAAGTGGACGAGACGGGGATCACCGAGGAGAAGCAGGTGATCTGTGCTGACTACGCGGTTTCGTTCGCACGAACGAGTGGCGAGCCGGCGGCCGCCGACGACTTGGACACGGTCCAGTGGGTCGCTCCGGCGGAGTTCGAGACGCTCCCGTGGGCCTACACCGGGGACCCGGCGGTCTGCCGGGCGGCGATCGATCAGGTGTAAGCGAGCACGCCCTCGCCGAACAGCCCGATTCCGGCGACGACGAGCACGATCGCGATGCCGCGGTAGAGCCACACCTTCCAGCCGGCCGGCTCGACCTCGTGGGCGGGAGTCGTGCTCCCGATAGCGTCCAGCTGTTCGCTGAACCGTGCCAGCGGACGGGCGAAGTAGTACAGCACGGCGCCGGCAGCGACGACGAGGGGACCGTAGAGCAGCAGGTCCTGTGACACGGCACCGCGTTCTCGACGGAGGTAGATCAACCCCGGGGACCGAACCGTTTTCCCCGCGCCCACGAACCACCGTCCGTGATCGCCGTCGACGCCGACTACTGTCCGCTCTGTGGCACCCCAGTCGAACACCGCGAGATCGACGGCCGCGAGCGCGCCTACTGCCCGGACTGTGAGCGCGTGCTCTGGCGGACGGCCGTCCCGGGCGTCGCCGTCGCGGTGGTCGACGGCGAGCGCGTCTGCTGCATCCGCCGCGGACAGCCGCCCGCCGAAGGTGCGTGGGCGCTGCCCGGCGGCCACCCCGAACACGACGAACCGCTGGCCGAGGGGGCCGCGCGGGAACTGGCGGAGGAGACCGGGCTGGCGGTCGACCCGGACGATCTGGAGCCGGTCCGGACCCGGCTCTCGACCGGGCCGGAGCGCAACCACGCGTCGGTCCACTTCGCTGTGAGCCGGGACGCGACGACCGGCGAGCCGGTCGCCGGCGACGACGCCGCGGCGGTGGCGTTTCTCACCCCCGCGACGTACGAGGAACGCGAGTCGCTGGCCCACGACCGGGAGACCGTCGAGGCAGCGCTCTCGCGGTTCTGAACTAAGGAACCGTCACCGCGCGGAGCCGGTACGCCGTCCCCTCGTGTTCGTAGACGAGCACCACTCGCTCGCCGCCGACGAGCCCGCTCGGCCCGGTCTGTTCGACGACGATCCGCTCGCCGATCTCGAACGTCGACGACGAGCGAGACAGCGTGAGGTTCTCCCGACCGGCGACGCGCTCGCCGTCGACGACGACGTAAACGCTGTCGGCGGGGATCGCGTCACCGCCGGTGTGGGTGAACGTCACCGTCGCCGCCGTCTCGTTGGGGCCTGCGGTCCGGGGCTGCTCGATCTCGAGGCTGACCTGCGCCGGGTCCGTGAGCACGCCCGCAAACGGCGTCGTGACCGCGGCCGCGACGCCCGCCACCGCGAGCAGCGAGAGGACGAGAAGCACGACGGGGACGGACGGGCTGCGGGCCATTCGGTCATCGTTCGTCGCGGCGGGGCAACAACGTTACGGGCGTGTTCACGCAGATCACACGACGGGGCCTACCGCTCGGGGTGTGTCGGCGCGTCGAACCCGCCGCGAACGAGCGGTTTCGCGACGTGCCGGCGGGCACACGGCGGCACCTCGTACCAGCCGCGTTCCAACTCTCGGTCGACCGCGACCTCGACCCTCCCGGGCGCGCTCGTCCCGCAGTCCCGACAGCGGTAGCCCTGGTCTCGCCCCGCCGACTCCATCGTGTTCCCGCAGTCCGGGCAGATCGGGGTGGTGAGTTCCGTCCGGTTCAGCGCGCGGACGGCGAACTTCTCCAGTTTGAGCGTCCCGGCGCTCACCTCCCCGCAGACGGTGAGTTCGTCGCCCGGGCGCAGCGCGCGCACGCGGTCGCGGAAGCGCTTGGTCGGCTCGAAGGCCGCGGCCGCGATGGAGTCCCCCGATTCCCCGCGAATCGGCACGAACACGTGGCCGCCCTCTCGCGTTTCCGGCTCCCCCGCGACGACGCAGTCGACGCGGTAGGCGCGGCCGTCTTCGAGGTCCGCGAGGTCGTCGACAGCGGCGTCGCGGAGGTGGGCGTCAGTGCCCTGATTCGTCCGGAACAGCGCGGTCCGTTCGACCGGTTCCGAGTCGATTCTCGCAGCCATCCCGCGGAGCGCGTCGGGGTCGTCGCCGCGGAGGCCGTAGAGGATCGGCCCGGGCGCGCTGGGGACGCAGACCGCCTCCCCCTCGCCGCGGTCGACGGTGTCCCACGCGTCGGGGTAGGCGTCGTCGGCCGCGGCGAACAGCGTCTCCTCGTCGACCTCGCGCGGCGTACCACAGCGCTCGAACTCCCGGTAGGCGATCAGTTCGTACGTCCACTCGGAGAAGGCGCCGGCGGCGCCGACCGCCGCGAGCGCGCCGATCCGGCCGTGGCCGCCCGCCCACCCCTCGGTGTGGAAGCCGGCGTCGTCGGCGAGCGCGAGCGCGTCGTCGAGGTCGTGCATCTCGCGGACGGCGTCGCGGGCGAACTGCCTCACGGCGTCGGGAACCTCGTCGGCCTCGCAGTCGGCGACGACGAGTCCGGGCGAGGTCCGTGGGTCGTCAGTCTCGGCCAGCGGTTCGAGTTCGTCGCGGGCGATGTCTGCGGCGCGGTCGGCGTCGAGATCGGTGTGGATCGCGAGCGCGGCGTTCCCCCGCGTTTTGCGTTCGACCGCGGGATTGAGCCGGATCAGCAGTCGCTCGTCGACGTGCCCCCCCGCCGCCGCGATCCGCTCGGCGATCCGGGCCGCGAGGTAGGTCGTGCACATCCCCCGCCGTCGGGAGTCGGTGTCGTCGACGCCGATGACCGTCACGGGGGGAGGGAGGCGGTCGGCGGGCAAGGGGGTTTCGCGTCGGGCGGAACGTGACGGCCGTGGAGGGGGTTCTGCACAACGCATTTATACGACGAATCGTCTAAATACGTCTATGAGCCGTACAGCGCTTATCGAGAACGTCACGGCGATGCTGCAGGACGCCGGGTTCCTCGTCAGCGAGCGCTGTGCGATCCGGCCCAAGAGCTTCGACGTCGCGGCCCGCCGCGGCGAGGAGCTCGTGCTGCTGAAAGTGCTCGGCAACGTGGACGCGTTCGACGCCGCCACCGGGCGGGAGATGCGCCGCCTCGGGGAGTATCTCTCGGCGACGCCGATGGTCGTGGGGATGCGCACCCGCGACGAAGAGCTGAAGCCCGAGGTGGTGTACTTCCGCCACGGCGTGCCCGCGATCCACCCCGACACCGCGTTCGACCTGTTCGTCGAGGACGTCCCGCCGCTGATCTACGCGGCCCCCGGTGGGCTGTACGTCAACATCGACGGCGACCTGCTCTCGGAGAGCCGTCAGGAGCAGGACTGGAGCCTCGGAAAGCTGGCCTCCGAACTCGGCGTCTCCCGGCGCACCGTCTCGAAGTACGAGGACGGAATGAACGCCTCCATCGACGTGGCGGTGAAGCTGGAGGAGCTGTTCGACCGCCCCTTTACGGCGCCGATGAACGTGATGGAGGGCGCCGAGGAGGTCCGCGACGCCGAACCCACGCCCGACCCGCCGGAAGCGGACCCCGACGACGAGCACGTCGTGGGCGTGCTGACGCGGGCGGGCTTCACCGTCCACCCGACCACGCGGGCGCCGTTCAACAGCGTGAGCGAGGACGAGGAACGCCGCGGCCGCGACGGCGCGAAGCTGCTGACCGGCCACTCGGAGTTCACCCCCAGCGCCGAGAAGCGCGCGCGGATCATGTCCTCGCTCGGGCAGGTCACCAAGACGCGCTCGGTGTACTTCGTCGAGGACGAGGCCAGCCGGGAGTCCATCAAGGGCACCGCGCTGGTGTCGTGTGACGAACTCGCCGAGACGGACGACCCCGAGGCGGTTCGGGACCTGATCCGCGAGCGCGCCGCGGAGCCGGGCGAAGCCTGATTCTTTGGAGGAGTAGCGGTTTCTCGCGTGTTTTGCTTCGCCGATTACCGGAACAGCGGCCGCGACAGCAGTTCGATCGTTGGCCACTTGCGACCGCAGGGTGCCGGGCACGAGGCCCATCATCAGAAATCGGAGATTTCTGATTGGCAGACGAGAGCCTGCGGCTCTCGTCGACGGCACAGCGCCGAGTCCCCACCCCTCCCCCCGCGAGCGCCGACCGCTGGCGCTCGCGAGGCGTCCACCGCACCACGACCGCAGTCGTAACCGAGCCGTCGCTACCCGGCCGATTCGCGGAAAACGAAGTCGAAATACGGGCGCTTACGCCGCGCTGCCGTACGTCTCTTCGAGGTACTCGACGATGTCGTCGCTCTCGGGCATCCCCTCGACGCCGTGCTCCTCGTCGACGAGGACGGGCACGCCGGTCTGGCCCGAGACCTCCTGCACTTCGTCGCGCTTGTCGTGGCTGGAGGGGACCATCACCGAGTCGTACTCCAGTCCGAGCTCGTTCAGCTTGTCGATCACTTTCGCACAGTACGGGCAGCCCTCGAGTTCGTAGAGCGTGATGTTCGCCATCGCCCGTGAGTAGGGGACCGCGACCCAAAAGGGACGCGGCGGCGGCGAGCGAGCCGGCGACCTCAGACGGCCTGCTCCCGTAGCGAGCGGGCAGCGTCGGCGATCCGGTCGCGTTCGCGGACGGCCTCGGAGAGTCCCCAGCCGAACAGGATCAGCACCGCGCCGACGACGCCGGTGAACTCCCAGGAGTCGAGCCAGACCGGCTGGAACCACGGCGCCAGCCGCCCCCAGAGTCCCGCGAACTCGGTGACCGGTCCCTCGACGATCGTCCCCTGTGCGTTCGCCGCGAGCCACGAGGAGAACGTCGCCGACAGCCCGCCGGCGGAGCCGTAGATCGCCTTGTGGCCGCTCACGCCCTGATCGCGCATCGTCGGGCCGTTGGACTCGTCGCCGGTGCCGACGCGCTCGGCGTCGTAGGGACCCCACGTGGCGAAGTACTCCCAGACGATCTCACCTTGGGGGGTGACCTCGATCACGCGGTGGTTCATCGAGTCGACGATCAGCGTGTTGCCGTTGGGGAGCCGGTCGGCGTCCCGCGGCCAGGAGAGCGACGCCGACGAGCCGGCGCTCCAGACGTGCTCCCACTCGCCCTGATCGTTCTTGGTGTACTCGATCACGCGGTCGTTCTCGCTGTCGGCGACGAGGATCGTCGGGTCGCCGTCCTCCGTCGTCAGCCAGTCGGGATTGTGCTGCTCGTACAGCGTCGAGTGGTCGCCGTCCTCCCCGAGGCGTTCGGTGATCTCCTTGGACTCGATGTTCACCGCGATCACCTGATCGAAGTTCCGCGGCGAGAGCAGCAGTTCCGAACCGTTGCGGATCACCTCCACGTCGTTGACGTGGGTCCAGTCCTCCGCGAAGCCGCCGTCCGTGCTGTTGGGGTAGTGGTTGCGGAACGTCCACTCCCAGTCGACCTCGCCGTCGACGCGGTCGTACAGCACCGCACGATCGTCCGAGCACTCGCAGGACTCGTTCCAGTTTCGCATGTTGGCGATCGCGAGGTGGGTGTCGTTGTACACGTCGATGTCGTGGGTGTCGTGGTAGGGCAGCGTCTCCTCCCAGACGCGCTCCTTGGTCTCGGGGTCGAGCTCGTAGACGTTCGTCCCGTCGGGGTTGGTCGAAACCACGAGGAGGTTCCCGTTCTCCATCGGGTCCACGTCGTAGAACCAGCGCGCGCCGATCATGTCCTCGTACACCCACTCGGTGGTGCCGTTGCCGCTGGTCGACACGACCCGGGCGGGCTTCTTGGCGTTGCCCTCGCCCTGGAAGTGGTAGCCCTGAATCCCGATCACGGTGGAGTCGTTCGCCGGCTGTTCCATCGTGCCGGCTTCGAGTTCGCTCACGGAGCCGGCGGGTTCCTCACCGCCGACGCCGAGGGCGGCGCCCGCGGCGGGCGCGAGCAGCGAGAGGACCAACAGGAGCGCCACCCCGCGAACGAGCCAGAGTCGGGGTGGGAGACTGCGTTGCATACTCGCGCAAACGTTGGCGCGTGGGAAGGTGTTGCGATCCGGCGCGGGCTACATCACGCCGCTGGTCCGCACCGCGAAGTAGACCACGAACGCGCCCGCGAGCAGCCACTGCCCGGCGTGGATCTCCTTCCGCTCGCCCGCGGCGAGCTTCACGATCGGGTAGGAGACGATCCCCGCGGCGATCCCGTAGGCGATCGAGAACGTGAACGGCATCACCATGATCGTCATCCCGGCCGGGATCGCGTAGGTGAGGTCGTCCCACGCGATCTCGACGGCGTTGCCCAGCATCACGACGCCGATGACCACCAGCGCGATGTGGGAGGCGTACTCCGGAATCCCCGCCGCGATCGGGACGAACGCCAGCGAGAGCAGGAACAGGGCGGCGACGGTCAGCGCCGTCAGGCCGGTGCGGCCGCCCTCCTCGACGCCGGAGGCGGACTCGATGTACGTCGTCACCGTCGAAGTCCCGAGCATCCCGCCGACGGTGGTGCCGATCGCGTCGGCCATCAGCGGCTTGTCGATGTCGGGGAGGTTCCCCTCCTCGTCGAGGAAGCCCGCGGACTGGCCGACGCCGACCAGCGTCCCCGCGGTGTCGAAGAAGTCGACGAAGAAGAACGTGAACACGATCAGCGCGAACGTGAACGCGTCGACGTTCGCGAAGCCGGAGAGGAAGGCGCCCACGAGCGGCCGGATGTCGTACGCCGCGAGGCTGTACGTCGTCGTCGAGCCGGTGAGGAAGATGTCCGTCGCGATCGAGGCGCCGGTCACGTTCTCGGGGTTGTAGGCGGTGTAGCCCAACGCCGCGGCGACGTAGCCGGCGGCGGTGGTGCCGAGGATGCCGATCACGATCGACCCCCGGACCCCGCGGGCGTACAGCCCGAACGTGAACAGCAGCCCGGCGACCGAGATCAGCGCCACCGGGTCCTTCGCGAACACCGGCGAGAGCGTCAGGAACGTCGCCGGATCGCCCGCCACGACCCGCATCGACTCGAAGCCGATCAGCGCGAGGAACAGTCCGATCCCCGACCCCACCGCGAGCTTCACCGGCTCGGGGAACAGCCTGATCACGTACTCCCGCGCGCCGACGGCGGTGAGCGCGATGAAGATCACCCCCTCGACGACGACCGCGGCGAGGGCGGTCTGCCAGGGGACGCCCATGCCGAGGACGACCGTGAACGCGAAGAAGGCGTTCAGTCCCAGCCCGGGGGCCTGCGCGAACGGCCGGTTGGCGTACAGCGCCATCACAAGCGTCGCCGTCGCCGCCGACAGCAGCGTGACGACGGCGATCATCGCCCGCATCCGCCCGTCGCCGATCCCCTCGATGGTGATCGCGTTCGCGAGCACCGCGGGGTTGACGACCACGATGTAGCTCATGGTCAAGAACGTGGTCAACCCGGCCAAGAGTTCGGTCCTGACGGTGGTGTCGTGGCTGTCCAGGTCGAAGTAGTCGGCCAGCGTCTCTGTGAGACCCATCCGTATGGGTGCACATCGAGCCGGTGTCCTACTTGAGGCTTTCCCTACGGTATACACAAACGCGCTCAAACGTGACGTTCGGGTGGCGTATTCGCGGGGCTATCCGGGAAGAGTACACACGAACGTGGATAGTCAGCGGGTGACGGGCGTCGTCAGCGGTCGTCGAACGTCGTCAGTGCGCCCACGGGCGCGTCGGTGATCTCGCGGGCGCGCTCCATCCCCTCGTCGCCGACCGCGATCAGGGTGAACACGCCGCCGACCGTCGCGTCGGCCTGCTCGACGATGTCGAGCAGTAGCTCCTGTGTCTCCCCCGAGCGGATCAGGTCGTCGACGACGAGCACGGTGTCGCCGGCGGAAATGGCGTCGGCGGGGAGGTAGTAGGTGAGTTCGATCCCCGAGGCCAGCCGCTGGCGGGACTCCACGAACTCCTCGACGGCGGTCTCCTTGCGCTTCTTGGCGTAGACGATGTCGGCGTCGAAGTAGGAGGCCATCGCGGCGCCCAGCGTGATCCCGTCGGTCGCGGCGGTCAGTACCACGTCCGGGCGGTCGAACGCGAACGACTCGGCGGCGACGGGCGCGACGAGGTCGAGGAACGACTGGTCGAACACGGCCGCGCTGTTGTCGACGTACCCCTCGTCGTCGACGCTGATCCGGGACTCGAGCTCCTCGGCCAGCGCCTCGCGGCCGACGCTCTCGACGGTCTCGCGGGCGCGCTCGATGCCGGGCAGGACGTGCCCGTTGACGTAGCGGTTCAAGTCGCCCGCCGGGAGGCCGGTGAGCTCAGCAAGCTCGTCGTACGTTCGGCTGCGCTTCAGCGTCCGCAGAACGGCGACGGCCCGTAGCTGCAGGGCCGCCTTCTCTGCACGGTTCATGGACACCCTCACGGTTGCACAACCATGAACACGTCGAAGGCCGCGCGTGCGGAAAGCGGAAACAGCGGCGTGTCCAGCGGTCGCCGGCCGCCTACCGTTCGTCCAGCAGTTCGGAGGCGGTCACGAGCGCCTCCATCTCCACGCCGTGATCAGCGAGGTTCTCGCGGCCGCCCTCCTCGCGGTCGACGACCAGCAGCGCGCGGTTCACCTCGGCGCCGGCCTCGCGCAGGGCCTCGACGGCGTCGACGGCGGACTGGCCGGTGGTCGCGATGTCCTCGACGACGACGACCTCCTCGCCTTCCGCGAGTCGGCCCTCGATCCGGTTGCCAGTGCCGTACTCCTTCTGCTCCTTGCGCGCGATGACGTAGGGGACGTCGGCGGTGATGCTCGTCGCCGCAGCGAGGGGAACGCCACCCAGCGCGACGCCGCCGAGTTTCTCGCCGTCGAGCCGTTCGGCGAACGCTTCGGCGATCAGGCGGAGACAGCGCGGGTCGGTCTCGAACAGGTACTTGTCGACGTAGTAGTCGCTGGTGCCGCCGTGGGAGAGTTCGAACTCGCCGAACTGGACCGCGTCGGCGTCCCGGAGCGCCTCGATGAGGTCGTCGGTCATGGGCGTGGGTGGGCGCGGGGTCGGCAAAAACTGGTCGGTGCGGCGCTCACCACGGCTCGTCTTTCACGCCGAGCCAGTAGGCGATCCCGTTTGTGCCCAGATGCAGCAGCGGCGTGACGACGACGACGACGGCGACGCGGGCGAGCGAGAACGTCGAGGTGGTCCAGTCGGGCGCGAACAGTAGCGCGAGCAGGAGCGCGCCGACGACGAAGTCGAGTTGGTCGAGTCCCGGGAACGCCGCGCCGCGCTCGCGGCCGCTGCGGCGTTTGACGAACGAGGCGCCGATATCGCCCAGCATCGCGCCGAGGGCGAGTCCGAGCGCCGCGTTGATCGGGAAGCCCGGGAGCGTGATCCCCAGCGCGTCCCCGACCGCGGGCGCGGCGGCGTCGAGCG
>NZ_JBHUDH010000004.1:0-260 GCF_042678005.1 Halolamina salina
CAACGCCGCCGGAGAAGGCGACTGCGAGTCCGTCGGGACTCGGCTCGCGGACGCTCGTGAGCACGGCGTCGCGAACGGCGTCGACGGCGGTCCCGTGGTCCGTCTCGGTCGTTGGGTTCGGGAGCGACCACACCTCGCCCCGGGCGTCGTCCGGTTCGATGACCGTGAGCGCGTCGAGCAGTTCGGGGTCGGTCAGATCCGTCGGGTCGAAGCTCCACTCTCTGCCGTCGCTCGCGGCGTCGAGGTGGAGCGGTTCGCGG
>NZ_JBHUDH010000004.1:313-3282 GCF_042678005.1 Halolamina salina
CTCGCGGCGTCGAGGTAGAGCGGTTCGCGGCCGAGGACGTCACGGACGAGCCGACCGTCGACTTCGCCGGCGAAGCCCCCCGTTCCGGGTAGTGGATCGCCGGACTCCATCGCCGCCCAGACCGTCGACGCGTCGGCGCCGCGGAGCGGTTCGGTCATCGGAACAGTTCGCGCACGCCGCGCTGGACCCGGCGTTTCACGCCGCCGGCGGCCTGCCGGAACGAGATGCGCCACGGCGTCTTCTGGCCGACGACGCTGGTCCGGCCCTGCTGGATCGCCCGCAGGATCGCGTCGACGTTGCGTTCGTCGATCCCGATCTCCGTGATCGCCTGTCCGACCATCTCCGAGATGTGGGCGTCGCTCCCGGCGGTCTTGGGCACGTCGTGGGCGGTCGCGAACCGCTCGGCCTGTCGGTTCGACCGACCCGTGAGGAGGCGGGAGTTGTACACCTCGATCGCGTCGGCGCTCGCGAGCTGTTCGTCGGAGACGTGGGCGGCGACGCCGTGGCGCGAGCTCTGGAACGGATGGGGGACGATGGCGATGCCGCCCTGTTCGTGGATGCGGTCGAGCGTCTCGTCGTAGTCAAGCCCCGAGGGGATCGCCTCCTCGATCCCCAGCGCGAGCACGTGGCCGGCCGCGGAGGTGACCTCCATCCCGACGATGCCGACGAGCCCGTACTCCTCGGCCAGCGCGGCGGCCTCGTGGCTCGCGTCGATCTCGTCGTGGTCGGTGACGGCGATGGCGTCGAGGCCGACGGCCGCGGCCTGTTCGACCAGCAGGTCCACTGGGTCACGGCCGTCATGGGACAGCTCGGAGTGACAGTGCAGCTCGGCCGAAAGCACGGGCCGGGGTTGGCGGCCGGCCGTAAAAAGGCGTCCGGTCCGGCCGGGGGGACTGTGGCTTTAGGACGGCCAAAACTATCGGATATCTGAAAAGAGTTATGCCGGTCGAGACGAAAGGTGAGACATGGGACTGGCCGGGAGCCTCGCGTTCGTGTTCGTCGCCGGACTCGTCACGGATCTGGCGACCGGGCTCGGAGCGCTGCCGTTCTTCTACACCGACGAGATCAGCGACCGCTGGAACGTCGCGCTGTGGGGGCTGGCGTCGGGGATCATGGTGTCGGCGTCGCTGTTCGGCCTGTTCAACGAGGGGCTGGCCTACTCCACGGGGCTTCCCCTCCTGCTCCTCGGCGGCATCGTCGCCGGCGCGGCGCTGGTCGAGGTCTCGGACCGCATCCTCGACCGGATCGACATCGGAGGCGACGACGCCGAAACCGACGGGGGCCACAGCCACGATGAGGCCGACGGCGGTCACAATCACGACGACGCCGACGGCGGCCACAGCCACGACGAGCACCGACTGGAGGCCGAGGCGTTCGCGGCGGGCGACATCAAGAAGCTCGCGCTCATCCTCGGCATCCTCACGATCCACAGCTTCCCGGAGGGCGTCGCCGTCGGCGTCTCCTTCGCGGAGTTGGGGCTGGAGGGGGGTGTCCCGATTCTCGGCTTCTCGGTCCCCGTGCTCGCGGTGTTCATGACGATCGCTATCTCGATCCACAACGTCCCCGAGGGGACGGCGATCGCGATCCCGATGCGGGCGATGGGCCTCTCGAACTGGCGGATGGTGGGTGCCGCGGTGTTCTCGAGTCTCCCCCAGCCGGTCGGCGCGGTGATCGCGTTCGTGTTCGTGCGCTGGGCGCAGTCGTTTCTCCCGTTCGGCTTCGGGTTCGCCGCGGGCGCGATGGTGTATCTCGTCGCGACGGAGTTCGTCCCCGAGGCGCTCGAAACGGGGACGGATCTCCCCGGTGGCGGTCGCCGGGTGCTGGTCGTGGGGTTCGCTGCCGGCGTGGCGGTGATGCTGCCGCTGCTGTTCGTCTGACCCTGCGCCGCCGACCGTGAGTATCCACGAACGCGCACAACGAAACCCCTTTGGACACCGGCGCTGACCACACGGGTGAATGCCTCTCGCGGATGCGGACCACGACCTCGTCGTCGACGAACTCGGCCGCGAGCCCACCCGGGCCGAGGAGCACCTGTTCGAGAACCTCTGGAGCGAGCACTGCGCGTACCGCTCCTCGCGCATGCTGCTCTCGGCGTTCGACAGCGAGGGCGAGCACGTCGAGATCGGCCCCGGCGACGACGCCGCGGTCGTCCGGGTCCCCGGCACCGACACGCTGCTGACGTTCGGGATCGAGAGCCACAACCACCCCAGCTACGTCGACCCCTACGACGGCGCCGCGACCGGGATCGGCGGCATCGTCCGCGACACGCTCTCGATGGGCGCCTACCCCATCGCGCTCGCGGACTCGCTGTACTTCGGGCCGTTCGACCGCGAGCACTCCCGCTACCTGCTCGACGGCGTCGTCGAGGGGATCGCCGACTACGGCAACGCCATCGGCGTCCCGACCGTCGCGGGCAGCGTCGCGTTCGAGGACGGCCACGTCGGGAACCCCCTCGTGAACGTCGCCTGCGTCGGGAAGACGACGCCCGACCGACTCGTGACTGCCGAGGCACAGGAAGCCGGCAACCGTCTCGTCCTGCTGGGCAACGCCACGGGCCGGGACGGACTCGGCGGCGCCTCCTTCGCGAGCGAGGACTTAGACGAGGACGCCGAGACCGAGGACCGGCCCGCCGTGCAGGTCGGCGACCCGTACTCGGAGAAGCTACTGATCGAGTGCAACGAGGCGCTCGTCGACGAGGGACTGATCGAGTCCGCGCGGGACCTCGGCGCCGCGGGACTCGGCGGCGCCTCCTCCGAACTGGTCGCGAAGGGCGGCTTCGGGGCCGATATCGACCTCGGCGCGATCCACACCCGCGAGCCCGGGATGAACGCGACGGAGATCCTGCTCGCGGAGTCCCAAGAGCGGATGTGCTACGAGGTCGCGCCGGAGAACGTCGAGCGCGTGAAAGCGATCGCCGAGCGCTTCGACCTCGGCTGTTCGGACATCGGCGAGATCACCGAGGGGAACTA
>NZ_JBHUDH010000004.1:3357-3892 GCF_042678005.1 Halolamina salina
ACGTCATCGGCGAGCAGTTCATCCGGGAGTTCGAGCGCGAGGCCCGCGAGGCCGACGCCGACTACCTCGCGGAGGGCGCGCCGCTGAACGACCTCGCACGCGAACCACTCACCGCCCCGGAGCGTGACTTGCCCGACTTCGACCTCGCCGAGGCGTTCGAGGCGGTCCTCGCGGACCCCACCGCCGCGAGCAAGGAGTGGGCGTACCGCCAGTACGACCACGAGGTCGGCCTGCGAACCGCGGTCGAACCGGGCGACGACGCCGCCGTGCTCGCGCTCCACGACGCCGGCGACGAGGACGAACAGCACGCGATCGCGCTCTCGGCGGGCGCGAACCCCCACTGGACCGACTGCGACCCCGAGGCCGGCGCCCGCGCGGTCGCGGTCGAGAACGCGACCAACCTCGCCGCGAAGGGGGCGACCCCCCTCGCCGCGGTCGACTGCCTCAACGGGGGCAACCCCGAGGACCCCGAGACGTACGAGGGGTTCGCGTCTGCGGTCTCGGGGCTGGCCGACGCCTGTGCCGACCTCTCGGT
>NZ_JBHUDH010000005.1:0-4716 GCF_042678005.1 Halolamina salina
CCGCCGACGCTGACCCCCGAGAGGTCGGCGTCCTCGCGGAACCGCGCCTCCGTGAGGTCGAGGGCGCTCTCGAACGTCGTCCCGCGGAAGTCGGCGTCCTCCTCGAACGCGGCCTCGGTGAACAGCGTCTCGCCGGCGAACGTCGCCCCAGCGAAGTTCGCGAGGGCGAACTGGCCGTTGGTGAAGTCGGCGTCGCCGCCGAACGCCGGGCCGCTGAAGTCCGCATCGTCGATCTCGACGTTCATGTCCCCGCGGAACTCGGCCCCGCGGAACGAGGCGTCGCCCTCGAACCGCGTCTCCCGGAACTCGCCGTCGCCGGTGAACGTCGCCTCGTCGAAGTCGGCGACCGCTTCGAAGGTGGCGCCGACGAAGTCGGCGTACCGGAACTCCGCCTTCCGGAAGGAGGCACGCTCGTGGAAGACGGCGTCCTCCAGACAGGCGTCGTCGTCGAGGAGGTTGGCGTCGCCGCGGAACTCGACGCCGTCGAAGACGGCGGCGGCCTCGTACTCGGTGAACCGGAGGCAGGTGTCGCCGTGGAACCGCCCCTCCTCCAGCGAGACCGGTCCCCGGAAACGGGTGCCGATCAGGTCCACGTCGCCGACGAACGTCGCGTGTGCGGCGTCGAACTCGCCGTCGATCTCGGCGTCGGAGATGTCGACGAACTCCCGGAACACGGCCTCCTCGAACGCCACGTCGCCGATCGAGGCGTGCCGGAGATCGAGTGGCTGGCGCAGTTCCGCCGTCGCCAGCGACAGCGTTCCGGCGACGGTCGCGTGTCGGAGGTCGAGCGGGAACTGGTCGCCCGTCTCCAACACCAGATACGAGAGGTCCAGATCCTCGAAGTTCCCCCCGATCAGCTGTTTCCCCTCGCGGCCCTCCGCCTCTGCGGCCCGCTCGACGGCGGCCGCCACCGCCCGGTCGTCGATCCCGAGGTCGTCGCGCGCCTCGGGCGACATGTGGACCACGCAGTACTCGCTGTCGTCGTGCGCCTCGTGAGGACAGGACCACGGCTCGGTGAGTGAACTGTCACGGTCGGCCGACCGTGATCCCGAATCCGGGTCGAACGTGTACGAGCAGTCCCCACGCATACGCGTATGGCGTTTCTCTCTTGACACAAAAAGGTACGTGACAATTTGACATACGGGGGCGGGGTGTTCGGAACCGGCGGTCTACGCGACTGACGAAACCGATATCGGGGTCGTATCAGGGAACAGACCAATCACTACTATAATGATGGTGGGTCGAAAACTCCGACTCATCATGGCAAACGGAGACACGGTCGAGGGGGGCGAGCACGGGAGCCACGCGTCCGACGGGGGGGACGAACTCGATATGGGCGGCAGCGAGCAGTGGCTGAACCGGCACTTCGAGTCGCGGTTCTTCGCGCTCAGGTACACGCTGCTCGTCCCCGTCATCGTCGCGTTCATCGGCTCGACCGTGATGTTCGCCAACGGCACCTACCACACCGGGAAGGCGATGTCGGCGCTGGTCATCGGCCGACACCTGGGGAGTTCACAGGAGGTGACGCTCCCGATCATCAAGGCGCTCGACGCGTTCCTCGTCGGCATCATCCTCGTCATCTTCTCGTTCGGCATCTACGACTTCTTCATCAGCGAACTCGACCCCGCCGAGCGGTCGAGCATCCGTCCCGACTGGTTCAAGTTCGAGTCGACCGGCGAGCTCAAGAACAAGCTCATCGAGGTCGTCCTCGTCATCCTCGCGATCAAGTTCTTCGAGCAGATGGTCGCGAACGCCGACCAGATCACGGACATCGAACGGTTCCTCGTCATTCCCGCCGGCGCCGCCATCCTCGCGATCAGTCTCGGCTTCTTCAAGTGGGCGACGGAGTGAGCGGCCCTCCCCTCGTCAGCGGGCCACGCGCCGGCCGAGGACGAACACGACGAGCGCGACCAGCAGCGCGCCGACGAACGACTCGATGCCGGCGAGCGTCCGTGCGGTCGTGCCCACGGGCTGGACGTCGCCGTAGCCGAGCGTCGTGAACGTCACGATGCTGAAGTAGACGTTCTTCCCGAGGGTGACGACCCCGTCGGGGGTGAACAGCGCCAGCGGGCCGGCGAGCTCCCGGGCCTCGACCGCGCCGGTCGTCCCCCGGGTGAACAGGGTGTAGAACACCCCCCACAGGAGCACGATGACGCTGGAGACGTAGACGACCCGCCAGAGGCGCTCGCCGTAGCCACACGTCTGGTAGAGCACCCAGTTGCCCAGCACCTTCCCGCCGGCCGCCAGCCGGTCACGGACGGACCCCTCGCCGCTGGTGAACGCGCGGACGTTCTTCTTCCGTCGGTACGTGAGCTCCTTGATGAAGAACTCGGCGGCGGCCTTGCGGTGGCCGAACGCGTCGGCGCTGTTTTTCGCTTTCAGGTACGTCGACTCGAGCTCCGAGGGCGACTCGACCGGCCCGATCGTCCAGGTCGGCGTCGGCATCGCCTCCCCGCCGTCGGTGACGCCGCGGGGCTCGTCCGCGACGCCGTCGTAGGCGAACTCGTGGATCGTCCAGTCGGTCCGCGCGAGCTCCTCGTTGTGCTTGGAGAAGTCGAAGTCCTCGAACTCGGTGTGACAGAACCGGAAGTAGTCGAAAAGCTCGTGCTCGTCGGTCCCCGCGTCGCTCCCCTCGAGCTTGACGTCCCGGAGCACGGCCTGTTCCATGTCGTAGAACACCGCGCCGTCGTCGGGCTGGATGATCGTCCCGTCGGCGAACGAGACCTCGGACATGTCGACGACCGTCTCGGCGCCGACCGGTTCGACGGTCAGATCGAGCGTCTCCTCGAACCTCGATCCGGCGAAGGTGGCGCCGGCGCCGAACGCGGTGTCGTCGAACGTGACCGGGCCGAACTTCGCGGCCGCGAACGACACCACCTCGTCGAACGTCGTGTTCTCGAACGCGACCGTGGAGCCGTTGAGTGCCGTGTCGCCGCCGAACGCCGCGCCCGTGAAGTCACAGGGCGCGTGGAACCTCGCCCCGTCGACGGTCACGGTTCCGTCGTACTGTGCGTCCGTCGCGTCGAAGCGGCCCGCCACTTCGGCGCCGTCGAACTTGGCGCCGGCCTCGTGGTTGGCCTCGCTGAACTCGACCCGGCCGTCGAACACGGCGTCGGTGAAGTTGGCGAACCGGAATCGTGCGCGGGCGAACGTCACGTCGCTCTCGAAGTGGACCCCGCGGAACGACGAGTCGTCCTCCACGACCGTCTCGCTCCCGTGGAAGCTCACCCCCTTGAACGTCGTCGTGCCGGCGAACGTCGCGCCCTCGAAGCTGACGTTGTCGCGGAACTCCGCCTCGCTGAACTCCGCGACCCCCGCGAACGTCGCGTCCTCGAACCCCGCGCTCGCCACGAACGCCGCTCGCTCGAACGTGGCGTTCCCCCGGAACTGGCCGCCGTCGAACGCGGCGTTGTCGGTGAACGTCGTATCGACGAACGAGCAGCTCTCCCGGAACGTCGCATCCTCGAACACCGCGAAGCCGAACTCCGCCCGCTCGAACCCGACGTCCCCGTCGAAGGCGGCGTCCCGGAAGCTCACGTCGCCCGAGAGGATCCGCGACTTCCCCTGGAACTCGACGCCGTGGAACCACGCCCGCGTCTCGAAGACGGCGCCGACGAAGTCCGCGTCGCCCCGGAACCGTGACTCGTCGAACCGCACCTCGTCGGCGAAGATGCAGTCGTCGAACGTCGCGGTTCGGTCGAACACGACCGACTCGAAGTCGGCCTCGTCGCCGAACGTCACGTCCGCGAACCTCGCGGCGCGGAAGCGCGCCCGATCGAACGACGCCGGCCCCTCGAACGCCGCGTTCTCGAAGGTGGCGTCCTCGTCTTTGGTGTTGGCGCCGCCCTCGAACTCGGCGCCGTCGAACGTCGCGGCCGCCTCGAAGGCGGCGTCGTCGAAGGCGGCGTCGTCGCGGAAGCGACACTCGAGGAACGTCGCAGGCTCGCAGAACGTTGCCTCCGAGAACACGGCGTCGTCGTCGAACGTCGTCTCCTCGAAGCTGACCGCCCCCTCGAAGGTGGCGTCCTGGAAGGTGGCGTAGCGGAACTCCACGGCGTCGAACGTCGCCTCGCCGAACGTCACTCCCCGGAAACAGGCGTCGTCGTCGACGACGTTGTCCCCGCCGTCGACCTCGGTGCCGAGGAACGTCACCGCCGACTCGAACGTCGCCCCCTCGAAGTTCGCGTCCTCGCGGAAGCGGACCTCCTTGAAGGAGGCTTCGCCCTCGACCGTCGCGTCGGTGAACACGCCGTCGCGATCGAATTCGGTCGCGTCGAACGACGCCGCCGCCTCGAAGGTGGCGTCGGCGAACGTCCCGCCGTCGAGGGAGGCGTCGTCGAACTCGGCGGCCGCCTCGAAGTGCGCGCCGACGAACTCGCCCCTGCCGTCGAACACGCTCCCGGCGAACGACGCCGACGCCCGGAACGTGACGCCGCCGAAGTCAGCGTGCTCGAACTCGGCGTTCGCGAACGACGCCGGCCCGTCGAACACCGCCCCCTCGAAGGAGATGTCGTCGTCGAGGTGGTTCGTCTCCCCGTGGAACTCCGCCCCGCGGAGCAGCACCTCCTCCCGGAACCGCGCGCCGTCGATCGCGCTGTCGCCCTCGAACCGGGACTCGTCGAGCGTCACCGGCCCCTCGAACGTGGCGTCCCGCCAGTCCACGTCGTCCTCGAACGTCGCCGTCGTCCCCTCGACGGCGCCGGTACAGCGGCCGCC
>NZ_JBHUDH010000005.1:4796-17494 GCF_042678005.1 Halolamina salina
CGCGTAGCGGAGGTCGATCGGGTGCCGGTCGTCGGCGGCGACGATCCGCCGCCGCAGGTCCATCTCCCCGAACTGGGCGCCGACGAACTGCTTGGCCGCCTCGCCCGCCCCGAGTGCCCGCTCCAGAAACGCGTCGAGCACCGCCCCGTCGTCGACGCCGAGTTCGCCGCGCTCGGCCGGCGAGAGGTGGAACACGCACCGCTCCGCGTCCGGGTGGGCCTCGTGTGGACAGGCCCAGCCGTCGAGCGACTCCGGCGCCCCCTCCTCAGACGCTCGATCGAACGTGTATCGACACTGTCCCATCCGTCTTCTCAATCGACCAATAGATGGGCGACGAATAAGGTTTTCCCCGACTCGACCCGACGAACCGGCGTCTCTGGGCCGAAAATCGGCGGATTCCGCGAAGCGACCGTATCGGTGGACCGCCGGCGAACCCGGGCCGGCGTGGGTTTCATGGCCCGAGCCATCCAACGGTCGCGCATGGCCGAAGACTGCATCTTCTGTAGCATCGTCAGCGGGGAGATCCCCGGCCGGATCGTCGCGGAGACCGACCACGCCGTCGCGTTCCTCGACGCGAACCCGCTCGCGCCCGGCCACACGCTCGTCGTCCCCAAGCAGCACTACGGGCGGCTGAGTGACGTTCCGGGCGACGAGGCGGCGGAGCTGTTCGACGCGGTCCACGAGCTCTCGGCGGCCGTCGAGGACGCCCTCGACGCCGACGCGGTCTCGATCGGCATCAACGACGGCGAGGCCGCGGGCCAGGAGATTCCCCACACGCACGTCCACCTCGTCCCGCGGTTCGACGGTGACGGCGGCGGCTCGTTCCACACGATCTCCCCGGCGAGCGAGTCGCCCACCGACGAGGAACTCGACGAGATCGCCGCGACGATCCGCGGCGACTGACGCCGCGGTTCAGTAGGACTTCGGAAAGCCGAGCTCCTGGCCGATGTGGTTGTACGCCATCTGCTGGCTGACCGGCGCCAGCCGCGTGAGGTTGATCTCGCGCCACCAGCGCTCGACGTCGTACTCCGTGGCGTACCCCCAGCCGCCGAACGCCTGCATCGACTGCTTGACGGCCTCGATGCCGGCCTCGACGGCGGTGGCCTTGGCGACGTTGGACTCGTAGCCACAGTCCTCGCCCTGATCGTAGAGCCAAGCCGCCTTGTCGCGCATGAGTGCGGCCGACTCCATTCGGGCGTACGCCTTCGTGATCGGGAAGGAGACCGCCTGGTGGCCGCCGATCGGCTGCCCGAACACCTCGCGGTCGTTGGCGTACTCGATCGCGGTCTCGGCCGCGAGCTTCCCGATCCCGGTGCCGGCGGCGGCGAACCCGATCCGTTCGGGGTTGAGCATGTCGACGAGCGTCCACCAGCCGTGGTCCTCCTCGCCGAGCAGGTTCGCCTCGGGGACCCGAACATCCTCGATGAACACCTCACAGGACTTCGAGTAGTTGATGCCGTGTTTGTCGATCGGCTCCACGTCGATCCCCGGATCGTCCATATCGACGACGAAGAGGCTGATCCCGTCGGTGCCGCGGTCGGCCTCCTCGCGCGGGGTCGTCCGCGTGACGAGGATCATGTTGTCGGCGCGGTCCGAGAACGTGATCCAGGCCTTCTGCCCGTTGAGCACGTACTCGTCGCCGTCCTTCTCGGCCCGGGTCGCGACGTTCAGCGTGTTCGTCCCGGCCTCTGGCTCGGTGATGCCGATCGAGAAGTTGCGGTCGCCGGCCGCGATGTCGGGCAGGTAGCGCTCCTTCTGCGCCTCGGTGCCGCGCTCGCGGATGCCGACCGCCGCCATCCCGGCCGTGAGGACGAGGTACCAGGTGCCGGCCATCCCACAGCCCTCCGCACACAGCGTCTCCATCGCGACCCCCATCTCCTGCATCCCCATCCCCGCGCCCTCGTACTCCGGCGGGATCAACAGCCCGTGGAACCCCGCCTCGGCGAGTTCGTCCCAGAACGCCTCCGAGAACTCGCCGTTCTCCTCCTTCTCGCGCCAGTGTGCCGGCCCGAACTGGGACGCGATCTCGCTCGCGGTCGACCGGATCATCGCCTGTTCGGAACTACTGTCGAAATCCATGGTTGTGTTTCACACTCTCACAGGTGCTCCCGATACATTAGTACTGGTCTTGCGGCCGTCCACGGTCGTCTCACTCCTCGTCGGCGCTACAGACGAGGACGGGCCGCTCGGTGTCGAGGATGACGCTCTGTGTGACGCTGCCGAAGAGGACTTTCCCCGTCGGCGTCCGCTTCCGCCCGGCGAGGACGATCTGGTCGGCGTCGTGCTCCTCGGCGACGTTGAGGATCGCCCTGACGGCGTCGCCGCCGTACCCTTCGAGTTCGACCTCGATGCCGGCCTCCTCCAGCCGGTCCCGTGCGACACGCACGGCCTTGACCTGTTCGACGGTGCTCCCCTTCGTCTTCTCCTCGAAGGAGTGGACGAGAACCGCACGCACCGCGTCCGTCTCCAGCGGGAGTTCGGTGAGCGTTTCAGCCTGTGCGAGCGCCCGGGACTCGTCGGCGTCGATCCCCACGAGGAACGTGTACATGCCCCACGCAATAGGCGGGGAGCGTTTTACTGTTTCGCCGCGGCGAACTCGCCGGACACGTTCACATCGGTGGGATTCGGCGGTGAAACTCAACCCAACCATTATATATGATGTATACTTCCATTGTTGCGTGTTATACAATGCCACGTAACGAGGGAGACACGTTCGAGACGGCGATGGGACGGCGACGGCTCCTGAAAGGTGCGGCGGCGGGCGGGGTCGCGCTCGGCCTTGCGGGCTGTGCTGGCGGCGGCGGGAACTCGGATGCAGTCACAGTACCGGGGATCTACGACGAGAGCGGCGGCACGTCCGACGTCGGGCGGCCGGCCGCGATCGGCTCCCGTGACACGATCGCGTACATCAACGAGAACGACCTCCTCTCGCGGGAGATCGACCATCCCAACGAGGACTACGCCTACGAGGTCCCGGAGGCACAGCAGCTCTATCAGGAGTACACATCGGGCGACGAACCGCCGATGATCATCGGCTGGGGGACCGCGGACACCGAGGCGCTCTCGGGCACGGTCGCCGAGGACGAGATCGTCTACATCTCGGCGTCGTACTCCGCGAACCTGGTGACCGAGGAGACGCCGTACAACTTCTTCGGCAACCTCGACTACACGAGTCAGGCGCGGGCACACCTGAAGTGGATCGCGGACAACGACCCCGGCGCGAAGATCGCGTTCATCTTCTCGAACAACCCGTTCGGTCAGGCGCCGGTCGAGGGCGGCAAACAGTACGCCGAGGAGCTCGGTCTCGAGGTCGGGTCGGACATCAACCTCCCGCTGACGGCTAACTCGGCGACGACACAGCTCCGGCAGGCCAGGGACGGCAACGTCGACTACCTCATCCACCAGAACACGTCCGCCCCGATGCGGGTGCTGCTACAGGACAAGGCGGACGTGTACCCGGACGTGACGGTGTGTGGGCTCACCTACACGGTCGACGAGCGGGTGGTCTCCGAGTCGCCCGACCTGTTCGAGGGCGTCCGCTACGTCAACGCGTTCAAGACGTTCCAGGGGGCGCTCGACAGCGACGGCCTCGGCGCCGACATCATCGAGGCCAACTTCGAGCGCGAGGACCGGAGCATGGACAACCCCGAGGTCGCACAGCTCAACTACGTCCGCGGCGTCATCCACGCCCTGCTCGCGCTCAAGGGGCTTCAGAACACGATCGACAACGGCGACGACCTGACCGGCCCGAACGCCCGCAACGGGATGTTCGGCATCCAGAACGACGACATGGAGGGGCTTGCCGAACCGTACACCTACGAGGAGGGCGACCGCCGGCCCACCATGACCGGGCGGCTGTTCGAGGTGACCGACGGGTCGCTCAGCTTCGACACGACCGTCGAGCTCCCCCGGCGTGACGAGTGGATCGGACTGTGATGCCGGCCGAGTCACGAGCGGCGGGGACCACCGAGTCCGACGCCGACCGGGCCGTCGTCGAACTCGACAACGTCGAGATCGTCTACGACGACCACTTCCTGGCGGTTCAGGGCGTCTCGATGTCCGTCGACGAGGGGGACATCGTCGCGCTGCTCGGTCCCAACGGCGCCGGGAAGTCGACCATCCTGAAGATGATCAGCGGCATCGGGCGGACCGAACGCGGCGAGGTCAGCCGCGGGAACGTGTTCTACCGGGGCGAGGACGTGACCAACTTCGGCGCCAACGAGATGGTGGACCGCGGCATCACCCACATCCTCGAGGGGCGCCGCGTGTTCGAGGACCTCACCGTCGAGGAGAACCTCCGGTGTGGCCTCTATCGCGGCGGCCGCCGGTTCCGGTTCGACGAGGACGACTACGACATCGCGTTCGACTACTTCCCGCAGCTGAAGGAGATCATGGACCTGAAAGCGGGCTACGCCAGCGGCGGCCAACAGCAGATGCTGGTGATCGCCCGGGCGCTCATCCACCGGCCGGAGCTGCTCCTGCTCGACGAGCCCTCGCTGGGGCTGGCGCCGAAGCTCGTGCAGGACATCTTCGAGACGCTGGTCGAGATCAACGAACAGGAGGACATCACCATGATCGTCGCCGACCAGAACGCCAAACGAACCCTCGACATCGCGGACTACGGCTACGTCATGGAGAACGGCCAGATCGAACTCCACGACCCGGCCGACCAGTTGGTCCAGCGCGAGGAGATCAAGGAGTTCTACCTCGGGACGTCGAGCGAGGACTCCCGGTACACTGACATCCGGCACTACAAGATCCGGAAGAGGTGGACCTGATGAGCGCCGAGGACGCGGCCGCCGACCAGCGTGCGGCGTCGCTCCGGGAGGGCGCCAACGTCCCCCCGGAGGAGGCCGTCATCGGCTGCCGTGACGTGACCAAGACGTTCGGCTCCATCACCGCCGTCGACGACGTGACGATCGGGATCGACAGCGGCGAGTGGGTGTCAATCGTCGGCCCGAACGGCGCCGGCAAGACGACGCTGTTGAACATCCTCAACGGCTTCTACTCGCCGGACCCCGGCGCGGCGGTGTACCTCAACGGCGAGGACGTGACCGGCCGCCCGGCCCACTACCGGGCGCGACAGGGGATGGCTCGGACGTTCCAGGGGCTCGAACTGTTCGAGGAGGAGAACGTCCTCGAGAACGTGATGACCGTCCGTGCGGTCCACGAGCGCCCGAACCTGCTGTCGTCGCTGCTGTTCTACGGCGCGGGCCGGCAGGTCGAGGCCCGGAACATGCGCCGTGTCGAAGAGATACTCGACTACCTCGAACTCTGGGAGCACCGGCACGCGACCGTGTCGGCGCTCCCGCTCGGCGTCCAGCGCCGGGTAGATCTAGCGCGGTCGCTCGCGCTCGAACCCGACGTGTTGCTGCTGGACGAGGCGATGAGCGGCCTCACCTTCGACGAGAAGTACGACATGATCCGCTTCCTGACCGACCTCCACGAGGAGGAGGGGATGACGCTGGTGATGATCGAACACGACTTGGAGGTGGTCACGGCCGTCTCCGACCGGATGATCGTGATGCAGAAAGGCGGCGTCATCGCGCGGGGACCGCCGGAGGCGGTCACCGAGGATCCCGAAGTCGCCCGCGTCTACACGGGGGTGGACTGACGTGGCCGAGGACGACGCCGAGGGGCTCACCATCGACCGCGTGCTCACGGCGCCCGACGACGAGACCGTCGAGATCGTCTCGGACCGGGCGCTCCCGGAGATCCTCGTCGATCACGCCGAGGAGCATCCGCAGGACACCGCCTTGCGGTGGAAGCGCTACGGCGTCTGGCAGGAGTTCACCTGGGAGGAGTACTACGAGCGCGTCGAGCGGTTCGCGCTCGGCCTCGAGGAGTACGGCTTCGGCGAGGAGGACGTGCTGTTCACGATCGGCTACAACCGCCCCCACCAGCTCTGGGCGTGGATCGCCGCCCAGTCGCTGGGCGGCATGGCGGCGCCGAACTACGAGGACATGCTCCCCGAGGACATCGAGAAACAGCTCCAGCTGCTGGAGCCGAACATCGTCTACGCGGAGGACCAGGAGATGGTCGACAAGCTGCTGCTGGTCGCCGACAGCGTGCCGTCGCTGGAGACGATCATCTACCGGGACGAGAAGGGGATGTTCCGGTACGAGAACGGCGAGAAGGTCGGTCCCGACGACCCCGACATCGTCGCCTACGAGGACATCGAGGCGCGCGGCGAGGAGCGGCTGTCGTCGGGCGATGTCGCCGACGACTACCTCCACCAGCAGATCACGACCGTCGACCCCGAGGCGACGGCGATGCTGGCGCCCACCTCGGGCACCACCGGGATGCCCAAGCGCGTCCGGCTCTCCCACTTCAACTTCGTGAACTTGGCCAACGCCGCCATCGACATCGACCCGCTGCCGAAGGAGTCGGACTACTTCTCCTACCTCCCGATGGCGTGGGTCGGCGAGCAGATGATCCTGCTCGCGGCGGCCTTTGTCGGCGGCTGGACCGCCAACTTCCCCGAACAGCCCGAAACCGAGGACGAGGACCTCCGGGAGATCGGTCCCGAGATCATCTTCTCCTCGCCCAACCGCTACGAGGCGTGGGTCGCCGACGTGAAGGCGAGGATCGAGAACACGACGCGGTTCAAGAAGTGGGTGTACGACAAGGCGATGAGCATCGGTGAGCGGTACGCTGAGTACGTCATCGGCGACAAGAACGACGAGGAGCCGCCCGCCACCCTGCGGGCCGCCCACTGGCTCTCCTACTGGGTGGCCTACCGCCCGATCCTCGACAAGATCGGGCTGAAGCGGGCGAAGAACGTCTACACGGGCGGCGGCCCGCTCGGCGAGGACCACTTCGAGTACTACCACGCGATGGGCGTCCCGCTGAAGCAGATCTGGGGCCAGTCCGAGGTCTGCGGCTTCGTGACGATGCATCGCGACGACGACGTGCAGGTCGAGACCGTCGGCGAGGTGTTCCCGAACATCGAGGTGGGGATCACCCCCGAGGGCGAACTGGTCGTCCGCGGCCCGGTGGTCACCTCCGGCTACTACGGGATGCCCGAGAAGACCGAGTCCGCCATCGAGGACGGCTGGCTCCACACCGACGACTTCGGCGCGCTCACCGACGACGGGCACGTCAAGATCTTCGACCGGATGGACGACGTGATGGAGATGCAGGACGGCACCGCGATCGCCCCCATCAGCGTCGAGACGAAGCTGAAGTTCAACCCCTACCTGAAGGAGGCGATGGTCGTCGGCGACGGCCGCGAGGAGCTGACGGCGGTGCTGAACATCCGGTTCAACAACGTCGCCGAGTGGGCCGACCAGCGCGACATCCAGTACGCCGGCTACCGCGACCTCACACAGAAACCGGAGGTGCTGGAGCTGATGCGGGACGTGGTCGCCGAGACCAACGAGGAGCTCGACAACCCGATCCAGCGGTTCATCGTCCTGTTCAAGGAGTTCGACGCCGACGACGGCGAGCTCACCCGGACCGGGAAGCTCCGCCGGGAAGTCGTGATGGACCGGTACGACGACGTCGTGGAGGCGCTCTACGACGGGAGCGACAGCGTAGACATGGAGATAACGATCACCTATCAGGACGGGCGTGAGTCCGACGAACGCGGCGTGATGCGCGTCGTCGACGTGGACGAACCGATCGACGAGGACGCCGACCTCGGGGTGGTGATGGAGTAATGGTGGATCTCGCCACCTTCTTCGACATCGCCGTCACGGGTATCGGGCTCGGCGCGCTGTACGCGCTGGTCGCGATGGGCTTTTCGCTCATCTACAAGGTGACCGGCGTGCTCAACTTCGCACAGGGCCAGATCGCGATGGTCGGCGCCTACAGCGTCGTCATCTTCGGGACGGCCGCGCTCCTGCCGGCGGCGCTCCCGGCGTGGGCGGCCGTCGTGCTCACGATACTCGTCGGCGTCCTGCTCGGTCTCGCGCTCGAGCGTGTCGTCTTCCGGCAGTTCATCGGCGAACCGGTGCTGTCGGTCATCATCGTCACGCTGGCGCTCGGCGGGATCTTCGAGGGGTTCATCAGGTTCCTCTTCGGCCCGAACTTCAAGGCGTACCCGGCGGAGCTGGCGTTCGACTGGTCCGTCGGGCTTCCCCTCGGCGCGTCGATTCAGGGGGCCTACGCCGTCGCGGTCGTCATCGCCCTGATCGTCGTCGGCGTGCTGATGCTGTTCTTCCGGAGCACCGTCATCGGCTCCATCCTCCGGGCGTCGGCGAGCGACGAACAGGCGGCGATGGTGCTCGGCGTCTCGATCGAGCGGACGATCGCGCTGGCGTGGACGCTCTCCATCGCCGTCACCGCGATCGGCGGCATCCTGCTGGCGATGTCCAGCGGGGGCGCCGCCTTCTCCATCGAGACGACGGGCATCATCATCTTCGCGGCCGTCGTCTTCGGCGGCTTGGACAGCATCCCCGGCGCATTCATCGGGTCAATCGTGGTCGGACTCCTGCAGGAGCTGGGTTCGTACTACCTCGAGGGCGGGACCGCCGTCGTCGTCCCCCTGCTGGACGTGCAGGCGAACTTCGGCGCCGGCTTCGGGGAGATCCTCCCGATGATCTTCCTCCTCGTGGTGATCATGGTGAAACCGTACGGCCTGTACGGCACCGAACGGATCGAGAGGCTCTGAGAATGGCAGGACACGATCTCCGACGCGCCGTCAGGCGCACCGACGACGTATCGACGGCCCGACGGCGGGCCGACACCGAGCCCGCGGGACGGAGGTGGTGCGATGCCCTGCGGTGAGTACTTCACCGACTACACCTCCCGGATGGGGCTGGTCCGCTGGCGCACCCAGAAGATCGCGCTGGCGCTCGGCCTCCCCCTCCCGTTCCTCGCCCCGCTGCTGTTCGAAGGCGGGACGTTGACGCTTCTGACACAGGCGTACATCTTCGGGATCGCGGTGCTCGGGCTGAACGTCATCTTAGGGTACGCGGGCGAGATCGTCCTCGCACAGGGGGCGTTCATGGCGATCGGCGCCTACTCGACGAGTCGGCTCCTCGAAGCGGGCGCCGGACTGTTGCCGGCGTTGGTCATCGGCGGCTTCATGTCGGCGATGATCGCCGTCGCGTTCGGCCTCCCCTCGTTCCGCGTCAAGGGGTTCTACATCGCCATCTCGACGCTTGCGCTCCAGTTCATCTCGGAGTGGTTCTTCAACAACGGGCAGGCCGCGTTCATCCACGGCGGCTCCCAGCAGCAGTTCCCCTCGACCGTCGGGCTGCTCGGTCCGGTCGCGGAGATCGGGAGCACCTTCGACAAGTACTACCTGGCGCTGGTCGCGGTGTTGCTGTTCGCGCTGCTGTCGCTGAACCTCTCCCGGACCGGCATCGGGAAGACGTTCCGCGCGGTCCACGAGAACGACCTCTCGGCGGCGGTGCTGGGGGTCAACGTGTTCAAGAACAAGCTACTGGCGTTCGGCATCGGCGGGTTCATGATCGGCGTCGCCGGCGGCCTCTACGGCTTCCAGATCGGCTTCATCAGCCCCGGCTACTTCACCCTCTCCCTTACGCTCGAACACTACGTGATGTTGCTGTTCGGCGGCCTCGGCCGCGTCTGGGGCGCGCTGCTCGGCGTGGGCGTCGTCACGCTCATCCGGGACAACCTTCGTGAGGTGCTCGGCATCGTCAGCGACGCGACCGGGCTGAACGCCACCGCGACGGTGCCGGTGTTCTTCGGCGTCATCATCATCGTCGTCCTCGCGGTCGAGCCTAAGGGGGTGTTGGCCGCGCTCGGCAAGATCAAGGAGTACTTCCGCAAGTGGCCGTTCGCCTACTGACCGGCCCGCTCCCCTCCGCCCCCTTCCACGCCAGAGTGTAAGCCGGACGGAAATTTATGTGACCGTAGACCACTACTCCACTCGATGTACGACTCCGAGACGCTCGCGGCCGTCCGCGAGCAACTGACGCGGGCGACCGACCACGAGTTCTACGCCGACGCCGACATCGACCCCGACGCCGTCGACTCCTGGGACGCGTTCAGGGAGATCCCGTTCACGACTGGCGAGGAACTGGTCGCCGACTTCGAGGCTGACCCGCCGACTGGCTCCCTCTACGACGGCGCCGCGATGGTGACGTTCTCCCCGATGGGCGAGGATCTCCAGCCGGTGTTCGACACCCGGGGGGATCTGGAGCACCAGGCCGCCGTCAACGCCGAGGTGTTCGAACGGGCCGGTATCGAGCCCGGCGACCGGGTGATCAACACGTTCGGCTACCAGCTGTTCGGCACGGGCTACGTCGTCCACCGGGCGCTGGAGGAACTCGGCGCGGAGGTGTTCCCGCTCGGTCCCGGCGACTCCGAGCAGGCCGCCGACATCACCCACCAGTTCGACGTGGACGCGCTCATCGGGAACCCGAGCTTCGCGCTGAAGGTCGGAGAAGCGGGCGGTGAGGTGGACACGTTCGTCGGCGCCGGCGAGCCGTTCACCTCCATCCCGGGCCGCCGCGAGGCGGTCAAAGAGGCCCTCGGCGCCAGCACGGCGACCGACTACTTCGGCACGCGGCACATCATGCCCGTCGCCGCCGAGACCGAGGCGGAGGACGGCCTCCACGTCGTCACCGACTACGCCGTCGTGGAGATCGTCGACCCCGACACGGGCGAGGTGCTCGGGACGGGGGAGCGCGGCGAGGTCGTCGTCACCCACGTCCGGAAGGAGGGGATCCCGCTGATCCGCTACCGCACGGGCGACCTCGCGGAGTTGGAGAAACGCGACGGCGAGCTCGTCCTGCCGGACGGCGTCATCGGGCGGACCGACGAGCGACTGAAAGTCAAGGGCGTGAAAGTGTACCCCGAGAGCATCGAGACGGTGCTGGCGGGGTTCGAGGGACTCACCGGCGAGTACCGCATCGAAGTCGATCAGCCCGAGACGACCGACCGACTGACGATCGTCTGTGAGGGCGAGGCTCCCGTCGACGACCTGCGGGCCGCGCTCGGCGACCGCCTGCTCGTCACGCCCGACGAGGTGACGCTGGTCGCGGAACTGGACGAGACCGGGATCGTCGACAACCGCTACTGATCGCGGCGCCGCTCGCGCCGGTCATTCGCTCAGTTTGTACACTCCGGTGCCCGTGGCACAGACCGCGTCGCCGGACTCGACTTCCACGCTCGCGACGCCGATGTTCTCGCCGCGGCGCTCGATTGTCGCCGTCGCGTACAGCGGGTGTTTTCCGGCCGCTTCCAGGTAGTTCACGCGCAGGTCGACCGTCGGCGTGTAGTCGCCGCGGTGGCCGATGAACACGGCGGCGCCGGTGAGGTCGACGATGGAGCTGATGATGCCGCCGTGGAGCACCTCGAGGTCGGGGTTGCCCACCAGCGACCCGTCGAACGGGATCCGCGTCTCCGCCTTTCGGGGGGTCACCGCGAGCACCTCCAGTTCGAGTTCGCGGTGGAACGGGATGGCGTCGTACAGTTCTCGGACGATCGCCGTCCGGTCGTCCTCGTCGCCGGTCGCCTCGCCGACACGGGCTGTCGGGTCGTCGCTCGGCGACTCCCCATCGTTCGAACCGCCGTCCGGGACGGGCCGCCCTCGCTCTCCCATACTGTGTCAGCGTTCACCACACGCCGACAAAAAACGTCGGATGGGGGCGATTCGGGCGGTCCCTCGCGATGGATCCGCCAAGTTCACGCCTCGCCCAGGAACCGACGCGCCGTTCGCGAGAAGATGTCCCGCTGGGTTTCGAGCGGCAGGTCGCGCCCCAGCAGGTGGGCGCGCTCGCGCTCGTAGGGGTAGGGGATGTTCGGGAAGTCCGAGCCGTACATGATCGACTCCGAGAGTTCGATCAGCGTCTCGTCGGCGACCGAGTCGGGGTCGAACGCCATGTACTCCTCGGCGACCGCGGACATGGTGAACGTCGTGTCGAGGAAGACGTTCTCGTTGGTCCGGGCCAGTTCACAGAAGGCGTCCACGTCGTAGGCGCCCATGTGGGCGGCGCACACCCTGAGATCCGGGTAGGAGTCGAGGAACGAGCGGAACCGGTCGACGCCGACGTTCGGGTCGTCCCGGAACATCGGTGCGGTCCCGGCGTGGACCAGCAGCGGCAGGTCGTGGGCGGCAGCCACCTCGTACGCCGGCTCCAGCCGCGGGTCGGCGGCGGCGAACCCCTGTACCGGTAGCTGGAACTTCAGCCCGCGGGCGCCCGCGTCGACGGCCCGCTCGACGATCCCGCCGACGTCGTCGTCGCCGGCGTGAACGGTCGCAAACGGCACCACGTGGTCGGCGGTCGCGGCCGTCTCGCAGACCCACTCGTTCAGTTCGTCGGCCATCCCCGGTCGGTGGGCGTACGGCAGCGCGAAGAACTCCTCGACGCCGGCGTCCCGGAGGATCTCAGTCATCGCCGCCAGATCAGTCGGGTGGTCGAACGTCCAGCCGGCAGCGTCGCCGAGCGCGTCCCGGATCGCCCGCATCAGCCGGTCGGGCATCAGGTGGACGTGCGCGTCGACGACGCTCTCGACCGGGAACTCAGTCGTCATCGCTCACCGTGCTCGGTCGTGCCATTGGTTCCGTATGAGGGTCTTTGACGCGGATAGTAAAAATACCGACAGCGGTCACTGTCCGGACGGTGCCGAAGATTTTTCTGGAGTAACGTACGGAAAGAAGCGTATGGCGCTCTCGACTGCTGCACTCGTCGGCGCGACGGGCGGCGCAGGCACGACCCGGAGCTGTCTCGAACTCGCCGGCGAGGACGACGCGTTCGCGGCCCGCGAGGCCGAAGCCGCCG
>NZ_JBHUDH010000006.1:0-1771 GCF_042678005.1 Halolamina salina
AGTCGGACGAGCGCGGGCGGGCACTCCCGCGGCGAGGAGTGGGAGAACGCCCAGCCGGTACAGCAGTCCGAGTCGACGCCCGGCGCGGCCTCCCACGGCTCGGCGCCGACCCGGACCGCGGACATGACGATGGCGTTCTCCTACCGCGCGATCCGGCGGCTCGCGAACGTCCACGCCGCGTTGGCCGACGCCGAGAACTGGACGGACTACCTCGGCATCGTCGGCGACGTGGACGCGTCGACGATCAACAAGTACCAGCGCGACAACGTGCTGGATCTGGACTTCTTCAACGGCTCCGGCACCGGGCCGGCCGAGCGGCTCGCGGCGGTGGGGCCGAACTCGATGTTCTACGCCGAGCGGATGGTGCTCGTCGGCGTCGACGAGCGCGAGCAGGCGTGGGCGCAGGAGGCCGACTGGGAGTTCGTCCCGCTGGAGACCGCCGCGGAGGAGGCCGGCTGGGAGTTGGACGAGAACTGACCGTCCGCGACCCGTGGGTTTTTGACTCGACAGTCCAATTGGGTGGGTATGAGTCTGAAAGAGGCGTTCGAACAGTCAAGCTTCCTGACGCTGGCCGTTCTGGCCGCTATCGCGTGGACGGTGTTCTCCACCGCCCGCGTGCTGGGTCAGTTCGACTACTGGAACCCCGAGCCGTTCGGCATGACCCCCGGTGCGGGGATCGTCGGCGTGCTCGTGATGGGTATCGGCATCGTGCTCGCGATCGCGCTGCTGGGCGCGATCGAGCACGACGAGCCGGCGCCGGAGACGTGGCCGCCCGAAGACGCATAATGCAGTACGTCTGTACCGAGTGCGACTCGATGGCGCGGTTCGGCGGCGAGACCGGTCCCGTGGACACCCAGTGTCCCGTCTGTGAGGCGGTGACGCGCTGGGAGCCCGCCTTCGAGGGCGAGGCCCAGGGGGTGTCGTTCTGATGGCGCTGGCAGTCGAAATCGGCGACCGGCTCGCCGACGCGGCGTCGGAGTGGGCCGACCAGCGGATGCTCGACGACGACGACGCGCTGGAGCAGAAGCTCGAACAGGCGCTGCTGGAGGTTGAACACCTCGCCTCCGGCACGACCGAGATCGAGTTCGAACTCGACGATCGGACGCTCCACTACGCGCCGAGCGACGAACTTGAGGCGTTGCTCGAAGAGCAGGCCGAGCGCGTCGACGCCGACCCGAGCGCCGTGCTCGGGCTTCACCTCGAACTGTTCGCCCGGACGTTCCTCCCCGAGGACTCGATCCAGCCGGGTGCCGGTCCGGGCGCGCCGGTCGACGCCGACGACTGGTGAGGGAAAACGACTAAGCCCCGTCGGCTCTTGACCCCGTGTATGGCTTTCAAGGATAGTGGCTGGCGTCCGGAGGGCGCGATGGATGCCTTCGGCGACTACGAGGTCTGGGAGTACGAGCGCGGCCCACACGAGATCAACACGGGCGAGGTCGACGGTACGATCGACTTCGAGAAGTACGAGGACGGCGACTTCGCGACCTCGGTCGACGACCTCGAAGACGACGACGAGTAACGCGGTCGACGGTTCGGCTTCGCCGTCCCGTCGTTTTTGCGGATCGCAGTTCGACTCGATAGCTTCTGGAACGGCGATCGCGTTTCGGTCGTCGATTTCTGGAACAGCGACCGCGATAGCGTCCCGATCGTTGGCCACTGAAGCAGCATCCGCGACAGCATCTCGATGCTTGGCCACTTGTAACCGCAGGGTGCCGAGCACGAGGCTCGGCACAGCGCCGAGTCCCCACCCCTCCCCCGCGGGCCGGCGACC
>NZ_JBHUDH010000006.1:1824-11295 GCF_042678005.1 Halolamina salina
GCGAGCAGTGAGGGCTGTGCGGGGCGGTTGCGGTCACAAGTGGTCATGCTCACTCCGCGGTCGCATTCATCGTGGATGTAGCGAAGATAGAGGCAGCCAACTCCGCGGTCGTGATCGCCGTTAAACGAGCAACTACCGTGCCCACTCACGAACGAAGTAACGAAACGAAGACCGAGAACTACAGCAACTGCGCCACGATCTCGTCCTCGAACGCCGCAGTCCCGGCGGCGATCCGCGCGCCGGCGACGAACAGTTGCTCGTCGGTCTCCTCCGCGATGTGGTCGGTGAACTGCTCCAGCCACGTCAGCAGGTGCTCGTCGAGGAACACGCGCTCGAAGCCGACGGTCTCGTCCTGCCCGGCGCGCTGGCGCTCGATCAGGTTCCGCAGGAACGCGAACTCCACGGCGATGTGGTCGTTCTCCTCGCCGTACTCCTCCGGCGGGTTCCAGCCCGCAGCACCGTAGCTGGCCTCCACGTCGGCCAGCCCCTCGCCGATGAACTCGGTGTCGTCCCGGTAGTACGTCTCGTGGGGGAGCACGTTCGGCCGGGGACCGACCATCAGCGCGGTGTACTCCTTGGCGAGTTCGTTTGTCACCTCCGCGGGATCGCGCCCCTCGTTTTCCTCGATGAACTCCTCCAGCGCGGCGAAGCCGGCGTCGAGGTGGTCGTTGACTTCGTCGCCGGGCGTCTCGATCTCGCCCGCGAGCAGGCGTTCGATGAACGCCTCGTCGGGCGTGTCGTGGAACACTTCGATCACGAAGTCGACCAGTTCGATACGTGCGTCGTAAACGGCGGTTTCGTCCATTAGTTACCCCTGAAACACGATCTGCGCGCGGCACTCGTCGCAGTACTCGAAGATACTGTGCTCGGTGTCGCCGGCGACGCCCTCGACGAGGTCGCCGACCTCGTCCTGCACCTTCTCCATCGACCCGCGGCTGGTGAAGGGAGTGCCACAGCGCACACACTCGATCATCTCGCCCTCGAAGACCGGCTCCCACTCCTCGCCGTCGCGGTTCTCCGGCAGGCGCGAGCGCTCCAGCCCGGGCTCGATGGTGATGGCGCCCTCCGGACAGCCGCTCTCACAGAGCCCGCAGTTCACGCAGTCGGCGTGGTTGAACTGCAGTTCGCCGTCGCCGGTCCGCTGGATGGCGTCGGTGGGACAGAGCGTCGAACAGGTGGGCGTGAGGTTGCAGTCGTCGGAGACCTCCATCCGGCCGAACGTGTCCAGCCCGCGGATCACGTCGCGGTCCGGGTCGGTCGCGGCCAGAATCCGGCGCAGCGACTCCAGCGCCCAGTCGTGGGTCGTGAACGGCTCGCGGGGGGAGTCCGGCCGCCCGGTGCCGGTGGCCTCGTGCTCGCCGGTCGGGAGCGGCGACGGTTCCAGCCCCTCGACGAACCCGTCGAGCTCGTCGGCGAAGCTCGCGGGGTCGTCGCCGGCGGGCGCGAAGAACGCGGTCCGCGCGCCGAGCTCCAGATCGTTCGTGGCGATGTTCATCCGCTCGACCAGTTCGGCCTTCGGGTCGGGACCGGAGTGGAGACAGTCGTCGCCACAGCCGACGATCGCGACGCCGTCGGCGCCGGCCGCGAGCGCGTCGGGCACCTGCGCCTCGCCGACCGTGTCCGTACAGTTCACGCGGACCGGGAGGATCGGCTGGTAGGAGATGTCCTCGCCGCGGCCCGCGCGCCGCCCGTAGCTCTCCAGCGCGTCGGCCGCCTGCTCGGAACAGACGAACGCGATCACCGGCGACTCGATACCGCTGTCGCCGCCGAAGAAGCTCGAGAGCCGACCTCCCTCCTCCATGTCGAGCAGGGATTCGACCTCGCGCGCGAGACGTTCGTTCGACGGCTCCCGGAGTTCGACCGCGCCCGTGGGACACGCGGACGTACACGCGCCACAGTCCATACAGGCGGTCTCGTCGAACGCGACTTCGTCCACCGCGGGCCGGGAGACGGCCTCGTGGGGACAGGCCTCGGTACAGCGCGTACAGCCCTCGACGCCGGAGTCGCCCGAGGCACAGAGATTCATGTCGATGTCGAGGTGCTGGGGCTTGGATGCCCCGCCGAACTGGCTCTCGACGGTCGGGGGGACGCCGCCGTCGAAGTGCGAGAAGTAGCCCAGTTGGCCCCCGCGACCCCGCGTCGGCCCGCCGGGGTACACCACCTGATCGGCCTCGATCGTGCGCTCGACGCCTTCAGGCTCGATGGCGTCGACCGGGCAGCAGTCCAGATACTCCCCGTCGGGCGCGTCCGGCGCGATGTCGACCGGGTAGGAGCTGACCGCCTCGTCCGGGCCCTGCTTGACACACTCCATGCAGCCGATGCAGTCCTCGGTGACGCGGGCCTCGACGGTGAGTTCGAACTCGCCGAACGATCCCGAGAGGTCGCGCACGCGGCCGCGCTCGACATCCACGTCATCGAGGTCGTGTTCCGGCTCGCCGAAGTCCAGCCCGTTGGCGAGCAGCGTCACGTCGGCGCGGCCCGACAGCGACTCCGCGGCGGCGGCGTCGCCGACGACGACCACGTGGTCGCCGGCCTCCTTCGACACCGTGCGCGAGGGCGCCTCCTCGCGCAGGCCGGCCACGGTCGCGTCGATGGTGCGGGCGGTCTTCTCGGTCGCTTCGGCGGTGTCGTGGACCCAGCCCGACCCCTCGCGGTGGTCGACGAACGCCGTGGCGTCGGGGTGGAGTCCCTGCGCCTCGGCCATCTCTTGGATCCGCCGCTGACAGCCGGCGTCGGGGGCGGTCGCGACCACGTGATCGAGGTCGTACTCCTCGACGACGGCGGCGGCCTTCCCGAGGCCGTCGCCACAGAGGTGGCTCGCGCTCGCGACCACCTCCACGTCCTCGTCGCCGACGCCCTCCCTGACGCCCTCGGCGTCGATGGCGTCGGGGGCGCCGCAGTCGCAGACGAACGCGCCTACCTTCATCGTCCGAGCGCTTACCCACCGCTCCCAATAGGGCTTGCGACACGGGCAGTTTTGATTTTGGCTGGCCGAAAAAATACCCGTGGGGTTCGGCATACCCGTTTCGCGATAGCGGAAATCGGGGACGATGTTGCGGTAAACAGTTTCATTTCGAGCGAGAATCGTGTCGATTCGTCTCCAAACCCCGGTACTGCCGTGCGATGGATTGAAGGAGTACCCGTTCATGTATCCGTTAATTCGCACCGGCACGCATCGTCGGTGCGACATGATACAACAATGAGTTCACAACCAGTCTCCCTCGACCTGGACCGCAGGTCGTTCCTGAAGGCGAGCGCGCTGGCCGGCGCAGTAGCCCTCGGGGGCGGCGGCGCGGGACAGGCACTCGCACAAAGCGACGGGGAGGTCGACGGAACCGACGAAGAGGGCGAACTCACCAAGACGGTCTGTAACTTCTGTGCCGTCGGGTGTGGGTTCCGGGGCGAACGCAAGGGCAACGCCTTCGTCGGGCAGGAGCCCTGGCACGAGAACCCGATAAACAACGGCTCGCTCTGCTCGAAGGGCGCCGCGATCTACGGGAGTGAACACTCCGAACGCCGTCTCAAGCATCCGCTGATCAAGGACGGCGACAGCTGGCGCAAGGCCGGCTGGAGCGAGGCGCTCGACAAGGTCGCGGACGAGATCAACCAGATCCGGGAGGAGCACGGTCCCGACTCGGTCATGTGGATGGGGTCGGCCCACTTCTCCAACGAGGAGTCCTACGCGTTCCGAAAGCTGAGCAGCCTGTTCGGGACGAACAACGTGGACCACCAGGCCCGGATCTGTCACTCCACCACCGTCGCCGGCCTCGCGAACACGTGGGGTTACGGGGCGATGACCAACACGATCAACGACTACCGCAACTTCGACCTCAACATCATCATCGGCCAGAACCCGGCCGAGGCCCACCCGATCGCGATGCAGCACATCCTCGAGGGCCAGAAGCGCGGGGGCGACATCGCGGTGGTCGATCCGCGGTTCACCAAGACCGCGGCGAAGGGTGACTACTACTACCGGATGCGGCCCGGTACCGACGTGGCCCTGATGATGGGGCTGATGAAGTATCTCCGGGACGAGCAGAACCTCGACCGGGAGATGCTCGAAGAGCGGGTCATGGGCTGGCCGGACGTCGAGGCCGAACTCGACCAGTACGACCTCGAAACCGTCGAGGACATCACCTGGGTCAGTCAGGAGCAGATTCGGGAGCTCGGCGACCTGATCGCCGAGAACGCGCCGAACGTCCAGATCGAGTGGGCGATGGGCGGCACCCAGCACAACAACGGGACCCAGAACATCCGTTCCTACGCGCTCACCTCGCTGGCCTCCGGGAGCGCCGCCCGTTCCGGCGGCGGCCTGCAGGTCATGCGTGGCCACGCGAACGTGCAGGGGGCGACCGACCTCGCGGTCGCGAGCCACATCCTGCCCGGCTACTACTCGGTCGGCTCGCCCGGCTCGTGGCGCTACTGGACTGACGTCTGGAGCAAAAGCCCGTACACGAGCGGGGAGATCACCTTCGAGGAGCTGTACGACGAGTACGACCTGATGCCGGAGGAGAAGTACGCCCGGCAGTCGGGTGAAGGGGAGGTCGACGAGACGTTCCCGAACGACCGCTCGATGATGTTCCAGAAGGGGATGACCGTCGCGCGGTGGTTCGACGGCGGACTCCCCCAGGAGGAGCGGCTCAACGAGACGCCGCTGTACCAGCCCGACGAGCTGAAGGCCGTCGTCATCTGGGGCCACTCGCTGAACTCCATCTCGGAGATGCAGAAGATGAAGGACGCGATGGACCGGATGGATCTGGTCGTCGTCGTCGACGTGTTCCCCTCGGTGGCGTCGGTGCTCTCCGATCAGGACAACGTCGTGATCCTCTCGGCGGCCTCGCAGTACGAGCACCACCGCTCGCTGACGAACTCCCACCGTTCGGTCCAGTGGTCCGAGCCGGTGCGACCGCCGTCGCACAACACGAAGCCGGACCTCGAGATCATGCAGGAGCTCGCGGCCCGCTTCGGCTTCGGCGACCACTTCGACTGGGGCTCCGGCCCCGGGCTGTACAACGGCAAGAGCACCTACGAGGAGGTGCTCCGGGAGGTCAACCTCGGCGTCCGGACGATCGGCTACCAGCAGGATCCCGAACGCCTGCAGGAGCAGCAGGAGTACGACTACGCGTTCTCCACGGACAACCTCCGCTGTGAGGAGGAGGGACTCCCCGTCTCCGGGGAGTTCTGGCAGCTCCCGTGGCCCTGCTGGGGCGAGGGTCATCCCGGCACCCCGATCATCTGGAACGACGACCTCGACCCGCGAAACGGCGGGCAGGACTTCCGCGCCCGGTGGGGGGTACAGGCCCCGACACCCGAGGAGTGGGAGGAGATGGACGTCGGGGACAAGGAGTACCCGATGCAGGAGACGTACGATCAGGACGGCGAAGAGGGCCTGAACCTCCTGCGTGACCCCTACGAGCCCGAGTGGGAGTCCGACTTCGACGGCGAGGTTCAGGGCGTCCCGCAGTACCCCGGCTTCGCGACGACGCTGCCGGAGGACTACTCCAACCCGGACCAGCTCTCGCTGCCGTACGCGTACGCGCTCGATCCGAACCAGTCCGTCTACGACACGGCGGTCGCGATGAACGAGCGCTACGGGACGGACTTCGACGAGGACTGGTACGAGCAGTACGACTACGCCCAGCCGGACGCGCCGACCGGGCGTGGCCGCGCACGCGGTGTGGTCTGGGGTTTCCTCGACACGGTCCCGGTTCACCGGGAGCCGGTCGAGAGCCCCCGTCCCGACCTCGTGGAGGACTGGCCCGCGAACGGGCAGCAGACCAACTTCTACCGGCTCGACCAGAACAACGCGGCGGTCCAGGAGCGCGCGACCGCGGCCGCGAACGATCCGGGCGACGAGTCGGCGTTCAGCACGGTCATGACGACCGGGCGGCAGGTCGAACACCAGGGTGGCGGGGCAGAGTCCCGCTCCAACGAGTACCTGGCCGACCTCCAGCCCCACATGTACGTGGAGATCCACCCGAACATGGCCGAGGAGATGGGGATCGACGGCGGCGACCTCGTCGTCGTCTCCACGACGGACCGCGGGTCCGTCTTGGTGAAGTCCCGCGTCACGCCGCGCCCCGGCCACGGACCGGAGGAGGAAGAGATCTTCCTCCCGTACCACTGGGGCGGCATCGCGAAAGGTGAGAGCCTGCTCGATAAGTACCCCGACGGCAACGAGCCGTTCGCCATCGGCGACTCGGTGAACTTCATCACCTCGCGCGGGTACGACGTGGAGACACAGATGCAGGAGACGAAGGCGGCGCTGGCGAAAGTCCGCCCCGCCACACAGGAGCTGGTCGACGAGCTGAACATGGACGTCGATCTGGAGACGTTCACGTTCCCGCAGGACGAGGCGGGCTTCGGCCAGCAGAAGGACTTCGACACCCGCGACAACACGACGGTTCAGTAAAATGTCTACCAACGAATCAAACTCCGAAGTCATCGGCCAAGGGGTGATGAGCACCGGCGAGGATACGCGCATCTTCCCCGACGTGGCCGCGTGTATCGACTGTGGCGGCTGTGTAGTCGCCTGTAACCGAACGTGGGACATGCCCCGCGACGAACAGCGGATCAGCATCTCCACGATGCTCGAGGGCGAGGAGGGCGCCGAGGGTCTCAACGCGAATCCCTCGCAGGCGATGGCCCAGGGCGAGAGCCCGGGCGAGACCAGCGTCCCGATGCAGTGTTACCACTGCGAGAACGCGCCCTGCGTCTCGGTCTGTCCGGTCGACGCGCTCGTCAAGAAGGACGACGGGTTCGTCGACGTGCGCGACGACGTCTGTATCGGCTGCCAGTACTGCCTCTCGGCCTGTCCGTTCGGCGCCCCGCAGTTCCCGGGCTCGAACGACGGCGCCGCGGAGATCTTCGGTACCGGCGGCACGATGGACAAGTGTACGATGTGTCAGGACCGACAGGACGTCGGCAAGGGTCCGGCGTGTGCCGAGGAGTGTGCGACCGACGCCATCCTCGTGGGCACGACCGAACAGATCGCCGACGAGCTCGAGAAGCGTGACTCGGGGACGTTCTTCAACGACGAGGCGATGGAGATCGTCTTCGGTGAGGACGAGGCGAAGGAGGCGTTCGGCGTATGAGCAACTCGACCGCAGAGAACGGCGCCAGCAGCTACTCGGGGACCGTCGTCGCGGTCAACGCCGTGATCTCGGTGGCGGTCGCGCTCGGGTTGGTCTGGGTCGTCAACGGGTTCAACGTGTTCTACGAGCGGCTGGACCGCGTCTCGCCCACCGTCGAGGGCGGCGGGATCGGCAGTGCGTTCGTCACCGGCAACGAGATCGAGTGGCTCGTCTTCCTCGTGGAGGCGATGCACGCGATCGACGTGCTGATGGGGCTGTTCATCCTGGTGATGGTGTTCCTCCACTGGGGGGCGTTCCGACGCCTCGCGGGGCGGATGCGCCAGCCCGGCGAGTCCCGCGTCGCGACCGACGGAGGTGAGAACGAATGACGAACCTCGATCACGGGAAGTTCACGCGCATGACGACAGTGTTCCACTCGCTGCTCGCCATGGACGTGTTCTTCCTGTTCTTCACGGGGTACGCCATCATGTTCAACGACGAGCTCTGGTGGATGCTCACCCTGATGGGTGGCTCCGGCTCCGTCGCCGCGCTCCACCGCGCGTTCGGCGTCGGCCTACTGGCGCTGGTCGTGTTCTGGATGCTGATGATGGTGACGACGGACACCGGGCGCTCGAACTTCCGTGAGATCATGCCGACGCCCGGCGACGCGAAGGCGTTCGTCCAGGACATCCAGTTCGTGCTGGGCAACGCCGAGGAGCGCCACCCCAACGCCCGACAGTTCGCTGGCGGCACCGCCGACGAGATCCCGCTGCTGAGCTACGTCGGCAAGGGCGTGGTGTTCATCTTCGCCGCGGAGCTGACGCTGCTGTCGATCTCGGGCCTGCTCATCTGGAGCAAGACCGGGCTGATGCAGTACTTCGCGACCCGGACCGCGGCGATGGCGTTCGTCGTGTTCCACGGCCTGCTCGGGGTCGTGATGCTGATGGGTGTGATGTTCCACATCTTCGAGCACGGGTTCCACCCGGCGTTCTTCCCGGTGGAGACCAAGGCGTTCATCCCGCGCTCGATGATCCCCGAGGAACACAGCGACGACGTCGAGGGGACGGGCATCCAGCACCTCGAGCTCTCGCCCAACTGGGCGAGCGCGTCCAACCTCGGCGGCGCGGCGACGGTGATCGGGATCGTCAGCGTGCTGACCGCCAGCATCTTTGACACCGGCTACCCGGTGTCGCTCGAACTGCTGGTCGGCGGCGGCCCGACGAACCTGCTGCTGACCGTCGGCGTCAACATCGGCGTGCTCGTGCTGTTCCTCGGCATGGTGCTGTCGGTGTACGGCAACCTCGTCCGCATCCGCTGGGAACAGCGCATGGCCGAGGAGGAGGAGGCCGACAGCGTCGAGGCCGAAGCGGCCGACTGACGCGACACTCGCGGTTTTTCCTTTCTTTCCGATCGAACAGCCGCCGCTCCCGGGTGCGAGGATGTGCCGCCGACGGAGAAAAAAGGGCGTTAGGAGATCAGTTCCGCGCTCTCCGTCGACAGTTCGACGGTCACGTCCTCGGTGGCGTGCTGCTGGATCTGATCGATGTTCCGCGTGAGCACTTCGAGCACGTCCTCGGGCTCGGGGTAGACGAGCATGTTGCCGTCGTCGTCCTCCATCACCAGCTGGGTGTCGGAGAGCTGGATCTGGCCGTCCTCGATCGAGGCGACGATCGACGACAGCGCCTCCGAGCCGCCGGGCTCGCCCTCGACCACTTTCGTGATGTAGAGGCTGTCCATGCCGATCAGGTCTTTGTACTCCCGAATCCGCTCGGCGCAGCTGACCATGTCGCGGGTCACTGCCGTCTTCTCGGGGTTGCCGTGTTCTCCTTCGTAGCAGTGTTTGCAGACCCGCAGTTCCATCCGCATACTCCGCTGTGAGGGATGAGGGCGGATATAGCTGTCCACCTCGGACGACCGCTCGGCGACCGGGGAGTTATTACGGGTGCGCCGTAAGGGGGAGGTATGGCTGGCGAGCTACTCAACATGGCGTACGCGTGGGCGGCGGTCGTCGTCGCCGTCGTGGGCGTTGTCGGAACGATGCAGTTCACTGACGGACCCGAGAACGACAAGACCGCCTCAGGCATCACCGCGATCGCGGTCGTGGTGTTCGTCGTCGCCGTCGTGGCATCGATAACGCTGTAACCAGGCGCTGACACGCCGCCGAACTCCGGTAGCGACACCGGCGGCGACAGCACGCCTTCTCCCGTTCTCTCACCGTCGCGTAGCACCGCTCAACCGAAAACTACCGCTGGCAGTCCCAGCGCCGGTCCGCGAGCCGGTCCAGCAGCGTGCGAACGTCGTCCGCCCCCGCGGTGACGGTGGCGCTCTCCCGGTGGGCGCCGACGGTCGTCACGGTCGCCGTCACCCATGACAGTCCCTCTCCCTCCAGCAGCCACCC
>NZ_JBHUDH010000007.1:0-3632 GCF_042678005.1 Halolamina salina
CTCGGTACTGTGCCGGGCCTCGTGCCCGGCACCCTGCGGTCACAAGTAGCCAAGCATCGAGCTGCTGTCGCTGTCACCGATATCGGCCACGAAGTCACGGAACTGACCGACGAATCCGCAAGAGACCCCGAAAACTCAGACCTCGCCGGCCTCGGCTGCTACCGGATCCAGATCCGCGGCCTTCGAGCGTGCCTTCGACACCACCGCCGGCGGCGCCTCGAACTCGATCACGACCTGCTGATCGCCGTAGGACTCCTCGTGGACGTTCCCGTTGTCGTGGATCCAGGAGACGACGCTCATCGCCTCGTCGGTCACGGGCAGGAGCAGTCGCTCCTGCTCCCAGTCGGGCAGTTCGCGCTCGACGCGCTCGCGCAGGCGGTCGACGTTCTCGCCGGTCTTCCCCGAGACGACGATGGGGTTGGGCGCCAGCCCCGAGAGCGCGCGCTCACGGCGCTCGATCTCCGGCTCCGAGAGCTTGTCGGCCTTGTTGAACACCGTGACGATCGGCGCCTCGTTGCGGTCCGACAGCGTGTCGTGGGAGGTCACGAGCTTCTGGCGCATCTCCTCGACCGGCTCGGAGGCGTCGACGACCAGCAGCACGAGGTCGGCGTAGTACACCGAATCCAGCGTCGACTTGAACGACTCCACCAGCCAGTGGGGGAGGTCCGAGACGAACCCCACGGTGTCGGTCAGCAGCACCTCCCGCGTACCCGTGTCGGCTTTCCGGGTGGTGGTGCCGAGCGTTGTGAACAGACGGTCCTCCGACTCGGCGGTGGAGTCGAGGTCCGGGTGCTGCTCCTCGTTCTCGTCCACGTCGAGTTCGCTCGCGAGCCGGCGCAGCAGCGTCGACTTCCCGGCGTTGGTGTAGCCCGCCAGCGCGACGAGATCGAACCCCTGATCGCGGCGCTGTGCCCGCCGCTTCTCCTCCTTCTCGGCGATCCGGTCGAGCTCCTCGGAGATCCGGGCGATCTGGTTTTTGATGTCCTGCTCGCGGGACTCGTCGTACTCCCCGAGTCCCATGAAGCCGGGGCGCTCGTCACGCTTCGCGAGGCTGGCTTTCGCCTCGGCTCTGGGAAGCTCGTAGCGTAGCTCCGCGAGCTCGACCTGCAGTTGGGCTTTGCGCGTCTGGGCGCGCTGGCCGAACAGCTCGAGGATCAGGGTGAACCGATCCAGCACGTCGACGCCCTCGGGCAGCTTCCCCCCGACGTTGTACGTCTGGAACGGCCCCATCTCGTTGTCGACGACGACGGTGTCGGCGCCGGTCTCCCGCACGAGCGCGGCGAGCTCGTCGACCTTCCCCTCGCCGAAGTGGTAGGCGGCGTCCTGCGTCCGCCGCTGGGTCAGTTCGCCGACGACCTCGTACCCGGCCGAGCGGGTGAGCTCGCTGATCTCCTCGAGGTCGGCCTCGCCCTCGTCGACGCGCTTGGCGACGACTGCTCGATCAGTCGGAATGGCTGTCGGTCACCCCGGTTCCGTTCGCGATCGACGGTTCGTCCATGGTCGACGTTCGTGATCCGCGGGCATGAATCCCGCGGTGAATTCGGTGGTTCACCGGCGCTCGGCGGTGCTGTTCTCGGTCACGAACTCGACGACCGACTCGGTCCCCTCGAAACCGCTGGCCATTCGACCCACGACCTCGCCGTCCTCGAACAGAAGCAGCGTCGGGACGCTCTTGATCTCGTACTCGTCGACGAGGTCCAGATCGGTCTGGGGGTTCAGCATCGCGACGGTCGCGTCGGTCGCGCGGGCGACGTTGCCAACGACCGGCTCGATCGACTGACAGAGCGTGCAGCCCTTGGTGTAGAAGTCGACGAGCACCACGTCGTGCTCGGCGGTCAGCTCGTTGAGCTCCTCGCCGGTGTCGAGTCGGTGCGGTTTCTGGAACGCTTCGCTCATACCGGAGAGAGGCGCTGGAGGGGGATATGTCTCCTGCCCGCGGCGACCCGCCGTCGACGCCCCGAGTGCCGGCGCCCGGGGCTATTTACCCCGTGCGACCCCAGATTCCTCTATGAGCGAGGCACACGCCGACACGCTGCTTCCGACCGAACGGATGCGCGAACAGGCACTCGAGGGCGAGGTCACACAGATCCACCGCGGGCAGGCGTACGCCGAGGAAGGTGACCGCTTCGAGATCGACGGCACCACCTTCGAGATCACGGACGTGACCGAGCGAACGCTGGGCGATCTCACCGACGAGGACGCCCGTGCCGAAGGTGCCCGGGATCTCGACCACTACAAGCAGATCCTCGAGATGTCCCACGACGAGTTCGAGTGGGACGACGACAGCGAGATCGTTCGACACCGGTTCGAGCGAGTCTGAGACCCCGGTCTTCCCGACTTTTCGACGTGTAGGCTCTCACGACGAGCGATGGGTAGGTCGAACTGCGGTTCGGGACCCGTACTGCGGCGTGTGGGTGTTGGCTAATCTACCCCAACAGCTAAGAAGTTGGGGTGTAGATGCCAACACACGATGAGCGACGATCCCCCACCCGTCCAACCGGACGGTGGCCCGGCAAAGGAGCTGTTGGCCGCCCTCGCCGAGCACGGCGAGTTCGCCGTCGAGGTGGGCGACGACGCCCACGCCGAGTCGAACGGCCTGGACGTGGACACGCCCGAGGGGCGCCTGCAGTTCGAGGTGTACCCCGTCGAGGACTACGGCGCCGACCACGAGCGCCACGACCCCGACGGCGGCGTCTACGTGAACCGGTGGTTCTTCGACGGCTACACCGTGCTGCACGTCCACGACACCGACAGCGACGACCACAGCGTGCTCGTCCGCGAGCAGCATCCCGAGGAGCGCGCGATGGAGCTTCGCGACCACGGCGTGCCCGACCGCCGCGCCCAGATCGTCGCGCTCCGCGAGAAGGGGCTGAGCTACGGCGACATCGTCGACGCCACCGGCGCCGAGGGGCCGAACCACCGCGGCGACGTGTCCAAACACCTGCAGGCGTTCAACAGGCAGGTCGGCAACGCGAAGTGGCTGGCCGAGAACGCCGACGCGTTCGACCTGGGGAACTGACGATGGCCGAGGACACACCCTCCGAGACGACCGACCGCGATCCCCCGGCCGAGGCGATCCATCGGCTCCCCACGCTGAAACACGCGGCGGTCGCCCCCGACGGGAGCCGGGTCGCGTGCTACTACACCGGATCGGGCAGCAACGAGATCCACGTGCTCGACCACGCGAGCGGCGAGACGGACCGCTGGACCGACGGTGAGGCCGGCGACACGAACATCTGGCCGCTCGCGTGGGGACCCGACGGCGAGCGCGTGCTGTTCCACCGGGACGACGCCGACGGCGGGGAGGCGTACGACGTGTTCGCCGTCGATCGCGACGGGGAGGTAGAGCGCCTGACCGACACGGACGGCTCGACCCAACTCCGCGGGGTCGGCCCGGACGCTCGGCTGCTGGTCCGGTCGAGCCACGAAGGCGGCATGGACGCCTACGTTGTCGACGATGGCGACTGGACCCGACTCACCGACCGCGAGAAGCCGGTCTACTACCCGATCCTCTCGACCGACGGCGACCGCGTCGCGCTCCCAACGGGCGAGGGGATCGAGGTGCTGGACGCCGCGGGATCGGTCGTCGCCGAGTTCCGCGTCGACGGCGACGAGGGAACGGCCACTCCCGT
>NZ_JBHUDH010000007.1:3687-11291 GCF_042678005.1 Halolamina salina
CGGCTGGGCGCCCGACGGCAACCGACTGCTCGTCGAGAGCGACGCGTCCGGCGTCAACCGTCCCGGCGTACTGGACCTCGAAACGGGCGAGACCGAGTGGTTCGGCGACGGCGAGCACGTCGAGGAGGCAGAGACGTTCCTCCCCGACGGCCGGCGGTTCGTCGCCTCTCGCAGTCGGGACGCGCTCTCGGTTCCCGTCGTGTACGACACCGAGACGGGCGAGTCCCGGGAGTTCGACCTGCCGGCGGGTGTCGCCCGCCTCGGAAAGTGGCCGAGCCGCGTCCTCGACGGGGACCGCGTGCTCGTCGCCCACGCGACGCCGACCCGGCCCGCGGAACTGCTCAGCTACGACCTCGCGAGCGACGAGACCACCCCGATCTTCGAGCGCGACCTCGGGCCGTTCGAGCCCGGGATGCTCGCCGACGTGACCTACGAGCGGGTGCCGTCCGACGGCGTGCCCGAGACGCCGCAGGCGGCCGTCGAGCACGAACCCGGCGAGGAGTTCGCGGTCGGGACGCTGTTCTGGGACGGCGGCGAGCGACCGTCGCCGCTGGTGGTGTTCCCCCACGGCGGCCCGGACCTCGCCAGCGAGCGGACGTTCCAGCCCTACGTCCAGTTCCTCTGTCGCCGGGGGTACTCGGTGTTACAGGTGAACTACCGGGGATCCACCGGCCGTGGTCGGGCGTTCCGCCGCGCGCTCCACGGGGACTGGGGCGGCGCCGAACAGGGCGACATCGCCGTCGCCGTCGAACACACGCTGGATCGGTACTCGTTTCTCGACGAGGACCGCGTCGCGGTGTACGGCGGCTCCTACGGCGGCTACAGTGCGGCGTGGCAGATGGTCCAGTTCCCGGATCTCTACGACGCGGGCGCGGTCGTCGTCGGGATGACCGACCTCGAGGCGATGTACCGCGAGACGATGCCGCAGTTCCGGTCGGGCTTCCTCTCGACATATCTCGGGACGCCCGAGGAGAACGCCGAACTCTACGAGCAGCGCAGTCCCGTCACCCACGCCGAGAACGTCGACGCGCCGCTGCTGCTGGTCCACGGCGAGAACGACCCGCGCGTGCCGGTCTCACAGGCCCGGATCATGCGCGACCGGCTGACGGCACTGGGCAACGAGACCGGACCGGACGGGACGGTCGAGTACCACGAACTCGCCGACAGCGGTCACTGGGGCGCCACGGACGGCGTGCCTGAGCCGCTGGCGATCGTCGACGAGTTCCTCGACCGCCGGCTCCGCCGCTGACGCTTCTCCGACCCTCCATTCGCCCGCGCTGACGCCGACCGCACCGACGCTCCCGGCCCCCCTTTCGGTCGCTATCGCTTGCCACCTTCCGAACTATCTGAACAGTCGTTCATACCGAAACAGCTATCTGAACACTTGCTCAAGCAGTTCTCGATGAGCGACACCCAACCGCGCCTGCGACGGCGGATCGAGGACGAGGTGGGCGAGTGCTGTGACGCCGACGTCCGGGAGCGTCTCGCCGAACTCGACGACCTCGCGGCGTCGGCGAGCGACGGCGGCCGCGACGCGTTCGCCGCGCTGGGGAACGAGACGCGCCACCGGCTGACTCGCATCCTCTCCGCGGCCGACGGCGAACTCTGTGTCTGTGAGCTGGAGCCTGTCGTCGACGTGAGCGAGAGCGCGGTCAGTCACGCACTGGCCGATCTCGTCGAGGCCGGACTCGCGACCCGGCGGAAGGCGGGGAACTGGCGCTACTACGACAGCACCGCGCTCGCCGACGATCTGCTCGCGGTCGCCGACGGGGAGGCGGCGTGAGCGACTCGCTTGGCGTTCTGGACCGCTACCTCACGGTCTGGATCGGGCTGGCGATGGTGCTGGGCGTCGGCGTCGGTCGGTTCGCCCCGGGCGTCGTGGACGTGCTGAACGCGGTGACGTGGCACGGCACCAGCCTCCCCATCGCGCTCGGGCTGTTCGTGATGATCTTCCCGATCATGGCCGAGATCGACTACGGACGGGTGCCCAAGGTGACCCGCACGGCGCGGAAGGAGATCGGGCTGACGCTCGCGTTCAACTGGCTGATCGCGCCGTTCGTGATGTACGGGCTCGCGACGTTCTTCCTCGGCGGCCACCCCGAGTTCGTCACGGGGCTGATCCTCGTCGGGATCGCGCCCTGCATCGCGATGGTGCTGGTGTGGAACGAACTCGCGGCGGGCAATCAGGAGCTCTGTGCGGTCTGTGTCGGCGTGAACAGCCTGCTCCAGATCGCGCTGTTCGTCCCCTACGCGTTCCTGTTCCTGACGGTTATGCGCGGCACCGCGGTCGACGTGTCGATGTCGCTGATCGCCCAGATGGTCGGCGTGTTCCTCGGCCTCCCGCTCCTGCTCGGCTACCTGACGCAGAAGGCCGCGTTCCGCACGATCGGCCGCGAGGCGTACTACGACCGACTCATCCCGCGAATCAGCCCGTTCGGGCTGCTCGGCCTGCTCTTTACGGTGGTGGTGATGTTCGCGCTGAAGGGCGACTACATCGTCGCCAACCCCGGGGAGATCGTGCTGATCGCGATCCCGCTGCTCGTCTTCTTCACCGGTCTGTGGGCGATGGCCTACGGCGCCAGCGCGCTGCTGGGGTTCTCCTATACCGAGAGCGTCAGCGTCGCGTTCACCGCCTCCTCGAACAACTTCGAGCTCGCGATCGCGGTCGCCGTCGCGGTGTTCGGCGTCGGCAGCAACGTCGCGCTCGCGACCGTCGTCGGGCCGCTGATCGAGGTGCCGGTGATGCTCGCGCTGGTCCGGGTGGCGCTGGCGACGAAGGACCGGCTGTTCCCCGAGAGCGTCGGCGTGAGCAGCCCGATTACGGGGGACTAATCGTGTCTGACTCTACCGACGGACGGGACGCCGACGCTACCGAGCCGACGACGGTCGCGTTCGTCTGCGTCCAGAACGCCGGCCGCTCGCAGATGGCGTACGCGTTCGCCCGCCGTGAGCGGGAGCAACGCGGTCTCGACGACCGGATCGACCTGTTAACCGGCGGGACACGACCTGCCGACCACGTTCACCCCGAAGTGGTCGACACGATGTCCGCAGTCGGGATCGACATCTCGGACCGGACCCCCCGCGAGATCACCGTCGACGAACTGCGGGCGAGCGACTACGCGATCACGATGGGCTGTTCGGCGGCGGAGGTCTGCCCCGCGGGCTGGGGCGGCGAGAGCCGCGACTGGGCGCTCGACGACCCGGACGGACGGCCGCCGGCCGAGGTGGCGGCGATCCGCGACGAGATCGCAGAGCGCGTCGCCGCGCTGTTCGACGAGATCGCCGAGTAGGCGGCGACGCTCCAGACCAGCGAAGCCGACCTCAGCGCCCGGAAACGACGGCGACGGTCAGCCGACACGCGAGCGTCACGGCGACTGCGACCAGCGCCCGCCCGCCGAGGCCGAGCGTGGCGCCGACCAGCGGCGCGACGCTGCTCGTCAGCGAGAAGAGGACGACCGTGGGCAGCACCCAGCCGACGATCGCGATCCACGACCCCGCCAGCGGCGCGAAACGGCCCGCCCCGGTTCGGAACTCCGCGACCGAATCGGTCGGGAGCAGCCAGCCGGCGACCGCGAGGAATGCCAGCAGTCCGATCGACAGCAGCAGGTCCGCGAGAGTGCCCGAAACGAACTGGAAGGCCCCGTTCGACAGCGCCAGCGCGCCCCCCGTCACTGCGAGCAGGAGCGAGACGAGCAGCGTCGCCCGTCGCCGCGGCACGCCGTACGTGTCGACGAGCGTCGCGACCGGCACTTCGAGGAGGCTGATGCCGCTGGTCACCGCCGCCAGCAGCACCGTCCCGAAAAAGGCCGTCGCGACGACGGGGCCGCCCGGCAGCGACCCGAATGCGCCAGCCAGCGCGACGAACAGCGCGCCCGGCCCGCCGCCGCCGGGGTCGACGCCCTGCGAGAACAGCAGCGGGATCACGACCAGCCCCGCGAGCACGCCGACGAACGTGTTCGATATCGCGATCGCGAGTGTGTCCCGTGGCAGCGACGTGTCGTCGTCGATGTAGGAGGCGTAGGTGAGCAGCGTCCCGGCGACCGCCGAGAGCGCGAACAGCGCCTGCCCGGCCGCGGGACCGAGCACCGACGGGAGGTTCGCCGCGAGGTAGCCTGCGTCGAACCGCAGGTAGTACTCGTACCCCGCCGCGGTACCCGGCTGGGTCGCCGTCCACGCCGCCAGCCCGACCAGCAGCACCGCGATCGCGGGCAGCATCACCTTCGAGACGCGCTCGATGCCGCGGTCCACGCCGAAGAAGACGATCCCGGCCACGATCCCGAGGAAGGCGAGGTGGAACCCCACCGCCGCCGGCCCGAACCCCATCGCGCCGAAGTACTGCTGTGGCTGTGCGAAGTACGCGCCCGTCGGCGACGCCAGCGTGTACCGGAGGATCCACCCGCCGACGACCGAGTAGAAGGAGAGGATCGCCAGCGTCGTGACGACGTTGAACGCGCCCAGCGCGCTCCCCCACTTCGAGCCGATCAGCGAGCGGAACGCGCCGATCGGCGTCTGTCGGCCCCGCCGACCGAGGACGAACTCCGCCAGCAGCCCCGGAACGCCGACGCCGACGACGACGAGCAGGTACACCACGAGGAAGGCACTCCCCCCGTTCTCGGCGGTCAGCCACGGGAACCGCCAGACGTTGCCCAGCCCCGCGGCGCTCCCCACGGAGGCGAGGACGAACCCGAGGCTCGATACCCACGTGTCTCGATCGGCCATTGGTGAACAGAGGTGTACGACGGACACCGAAAGCGGTGTTGTTACCGGCGTACGCGGTCGTCAGCGGTCGAACACGACGGTGTACTGACGTGCGTGACGAATCGACCGATGCTTGGAGAGTCGGTCCGGGGTAGCTCCGCCCGCTCGGTTGCCCCCGCTGAGGCTCGGTCGGTATCTCGTTGAAATTTTAAATAATCCTTATAGTAGATTGGTAAACACTCACACACTACGCGCCGAGTTATGACGACTTGAGGACTATGACGCTCGCCGAGACCACACGCTACGACCCCGACCGAGTGCACCGACAGGGCGATCGCGCAGTCGTGCTGGGCGGCAGTATGGCCGGGTTACTGGCCGCACGCGTCCTCACGGACGCGTACGACGAGGTCCTCGTGGTCGAACCCGCCTCGATCACGTCGACGCCGGCGCCGCGGCGGGGCGTCCCGCAGGGCCACCACGTGCACGTCCTGCTGGAGGCCGGCCGGGCGACGATCTGTGACCTCTTCCCGGGCTACGGCGAGGAGTTGATCGACGCCGGCGCGCTGATCATCAACGTCGGCGAGGACCTCGAGCAGTACGAGGCGGGCGGGCTTCTGGCCTCGCCGGCGACGCGGATGGAGATGTACTGTGCGAGCCGGCCGCTGCTCGAGGGGGTCGTACGGGACCGGCTGACGGCGCTCGACGGCGTCGAACTCCGGGAGGAGTGCCAGTTCGTCGACTACCGAACGGACGACAGTGCCGCCCGCGTCGAAGGCGTTCGTATCCGTGAGCGCGGCGACACCGAGACGGTACCGGCAGATCTGGTCGTCGACGCGACCGGCCGGACCAGCCGGACGCCGCAGTGGTTGGCCGACAACGGGTACGAGTCGCCGCCCACCGTCGAGGTCGACATCGACTTCACGTACAGCACGATCCGGATCGACCGGCCGCCCGGCGATCGCCGGATGCTGTTCGCGCCGCAGTCGGCGCCTCGGACCCACGGCGGGGCGGCGTTCCCCGTCGAAGGGGGCGAGTGGCTCGTCACGCTCGGCGGGATGCACGACACCGACCCGCCGTCGACGGTCGCGGGGTTCGAGTCGTTCGCCGACGAGCTCCCGATCGACGGGATCCGGGAGCTGGTCGCCGAGCGCGAGGTCGTCTCCGACGGCGTCGATCGCTACCCGTTCCCGTCGAACCGACGCCGTCGGTACGCGGCGCTCGACGGCTTCCCCGAGAACCTCGTCGTGACCGGCGACGCGATCGCGAGCTTCAACCCGATCTACGGGCAGGGGATGTCGGTCGCCGCACTGGAGGCGGTGCAGCTCCACCACCTGCTCGCGTCCGGCGCCACCGACGCGATCGGCCCTCGGTTCTTCGCGGCCGCCGAGGACGTCGTCGACATCGCGTGGTCGATGGCGGTCGGCGCCGACAGCGAGTTCGAAGCGACGACCGGTCCGGCGCCGACCGGCGCCGGCCTGTTCAACAGATACCTGTCCCGACTGGTCAGCCGCGCACGGACCGACAGCGCCCTCGCCGAGGAGTACTACCGCGTCGTCGGGATGGAGAAGCCGCCGACAGCGTTGCTCCGCCCGCGGAATGTGTGGCGGACGGTTCGGCCCTGACCTCCGGACGCGACACACAATTCACGATGAGCCGAAATACCGACGCGAACGCACCGCTACCGGACGTAGAGGGGATCGAGCGAACCACCCGCGAGGTGAACGGCGTCTCGCTGCACGTCGTCGCCGCCGGCTCGACGGACGCGCCGCTCGTGGTGTTGCTGCACGGCTTCCCGGAGTTCTGGTACGAGTGGCGGGAGTACGTCGGGCCGCTCGTCGAGGCGGGGTACCGCGTGCTCGTGCCCGACCAGCGGGGGTACAACTGGAGCGAGAAACCCGACGGGGTCCGCGCCTACCGGATCACCGAACTCTCCGGCGATATCGTCGACCTGATCGCCAGCGAGGGCCGGGAGCGCGCCCACGTCGTCGGTCACGACTGGGGTGCGGCGGTCGCGTGGGACCTCGCGCTGCGACACCCCGACTCGGTCGACCGGCTCGGAATCGTCAACGTCCCGCACCCGACGGTGTTCGAGAGCACCCTCCGGTCGAACCTCACCCAGATGCGGAAGAGCTGGTACATGTTCTTCTTCCAGCTCTCCGGGCTGGCGGACTGGTACGCGGGGCGCAACGAGTACGAGTTCATGGTCACCGCGATGGCGGAGGGGTCGAACCCCGGGACGTTCGAGGAGACGGACTTCGAGCGCTACCGTCGTGCGTGGTCGGAGCCGGACGCGCTGCCCGCGATGCTGAACTGGTACCGGGCGCTGTTCCGGCACAACGACGAGCCGCCCCGGGAGACGGTGACCGCCCCGACGCTCGTGCTCTGGGGCGAGAACGATCAGGCCCTGATCCCGGAGATGGCGCCCCGTAGCGTCGACTACTGTGAGGACGGCCGGCTCGAGCGGTTCCCCGACGCGACACACTGGCTCCCGCACGAGCGGCCCGACCGCGTGATCGACTCCCTCCTCACTCACTTCGAGTCCTGAAACCCGCCGAACGGCGTCGACGGCGACGCCTCGGCGCGCGGAACGCCGCCAGATTCCCAGCTACGTCTCCGGCTCCGGAGCCAGCCCGAGCGCCCACAGCAGCCGGTCGTTCGCGGCCCGGTCCTTCACCGCGACGCGGACGTGGCTGTCCAGGCCCCGGAAGCTCCGGGCGTCGCGGAGCACGACCCCGCGTTCGCGAGCCCGTTCGAGCAGCGCGTCGACGCCCACGTCGCCCGCGTCGAACAGCAGGAACGGCGCGTCTGACTGCCGGACGTCGAACCGTTCGGCGATCGCCGCCCGCAGGCGTTCGCGCTCGTCGGCGACGCGCTCGCGCGTGGCCGCGACGAACGCCTCGTCGGCG
>NZ_JBHUDH010000008.1:0-11305 GCF_042678005.1 Halolamina salina
GTCACCGGCCCGTCGCCGACTGCGAGCCGGTCGGCCGCCAGCCCGCCGATACAGCCCGTCCGGGCGTTCGTGATCCGCGTCCCCGCGAGCAGCGCGGTCGGCTCGCCCGTTCGGGCGTCGGTAACGGCGATCTGTGCCTGCACGGTCGGGCGCCCACGCTCGGCGTTCCCCTCGTGGACGCTCGCGAGCTTCGTGGCGTAGTGGTCGTCGCCGTGGATGTACGCCGGCATCGTCAACCCAGTTCCCAGCGGTTCGTCCCCCTCGATCCCCGTGCCGACCGGGAAGTGCGGTCGCTCGGGCCGCTCGACCTCGCCGCGGCCCTGTTTCCGGAACGCCCGTTCTATCTCCGGTAGCAGGTCGCCGAGGTCGAGCAGTCCCGCGACCTCGTCGTCGGAGAGTACGCGCATACGGCCACGTCCACCCCCGCGAAGATAGCTCTTGGCCGAGGGTTGAAGGGTGATGGCGCGACCAGGCCCACCGACCCAGTACGGAAACCACGGGGGAGTCGAGGCGGGAGCACGACGCGCCCCCCGTGAGGCAGCCACGCGTCGTCTGTTCGCCACTCGTGCCGACCTCGTGACGGGCACGCGGGGTCGGCACAACGGTTTTGCCGACACCACGCTGAGAGAGCGTATGCGAGTCGTTGTCGTCGGCGGCGGGATCGCCGGCCTGACCGCCGCGGTCGCGCTGGCCGACCGCGGCGCGACGGTGGTGCTCTGTGAGCGCGGCAGCCTCGGGGACGGGAGCACCTCGCGCGCGCTCGGCGGGGTTCGGTGTCAGTTCTCGACGGCGGTCAACGTCGACCTCTCGCTGGCCAGCCGGCCGGTGTGGGAGACGTTCGAGGATCGCTTCGGCGTCGACATCGAGTTCCGACAGGCGGGCTACCTGCTGCTCGCGCGGACCGAGGAGACCGCGCGGGGGCTGGAGCAGCAGGCCGCGCTCCAGCGTGACCGCGGCGCCGAGACGCAGTTCCTGACTCCCGACGAGGTCACCGACTACTGTGCGGGCGTCGATCCCGACGCTGTCACCGCCGCGACGTACAACCCCCGCGACGGCTTCGCGGATCCCTACCTCGCACTGCAGGGGTTCGCCGACGCCGCCCACGAGCGCGGGGTCGAGGTTCGGACCGGGACTGCCGTCACCGACGTGCGACTCTCGAACGGGCGTGTCGTCGGCGTCGACGTTGCGGGCGACGGCGCGCCGAGCGGCGGCGCCATCGACGCCGACGCCGTGGTGAACGCGACGGGGCCATGGGCCGCTGAACTCGCGGCGATGGCCGGCGTCGAGATTCCCGTCGAACCACAGCGCCGGCAGGCACTCGTCGCCGACCCCGAGCGGCCGGTACCGGAGGACGATCCGCTCACGATCGACTTGGAGACGAGTTCGCACTTCCGGCCGGAGCGCGACGGCGCGGCGATCGTCGGCGGCTACTTCGACGACGAGCCGGAGACGCCCGACCCGGACTCGTTCTCGGAGTCCTACGACGTGGCGTGGGCCGCCGAGACAGTCGAGCGTGCCGCGGCCTACTGCGACTACTTCGGCGAGAGCACCCGGCTGAAGCGGGGCTGGGCCGGACTGTACGCGGTCACGCCCGACCACCACCCGATCGTCGAGGAGTCGGTCCCGGGGTTCGTGCAAGCGGTCGGCTTCTCCGGCCACGGGTTCCAGCACGCGCCCGCGACCGGACAGGTCGTCGCGGAGATACTCCTCGACGGCGAGGCGTCGACGGTCGATGTCTCGGATCTCGGCAGCGACCGCTTCGAGACGGGCGAACTGCTCCACGAGCGGAACGTGGCCTGACGCCACGGGCGAAACCGGCTTCCGGTCGGCGTCCGAACCGCGATCCATGGTCGCGAAAGAGTCCGAGTCCGAACTGGACCGCGGCGACGAGGCACCCGAGTTCTCGCTGGAAGGCGTCGACGGCGAGACGTACACGCTGGAGACGTTCGCCGACAGCGACGCGCTGCTGCTCGTGTTCACCTGCAACCACTGCCCGTACGCGCAGGCGAAGTTCGGCCTACTGAACGAACTCGCCGACGAGTACGACGACGCTGCGGTCGTCGGTATCAACCCCAACGACGCCGAGGAGTACCCCGAGGACAGCTTCGAGACGATGCGGGAGTACGTCGAGTCCGGGAAGATCGACTACGACGCCTACCTCCGCGACGAGAGTCAGGCAGTCGCCGACGCCTACGGCGCGGTCTGTACGCCCGACCCGTTCCTGTTCCGCAACGATGGTGACTCGTGGAGCCTCGCGTACCACGGTCGCCTCGACGACGCGCTCAACCCCGACGAGGAGCCCTCGGAGTTCTACATCCGGGACGCGATCGACGCGGTGCTCGCCGGGGAGGAAGTAGATATCGAGGACCGCCCCTCGCGTGGCTGCAGCATCAAGTGGAAGAACGACTGAGCGGGCCGGAACTCAGGCTTCGGTGTGTTCCCGGGCACTCTCCAGCGCCTCGCGGGCGTTCTCGACGGCCGCGGGCTGTTTCGCGGGGTAGGCTTCGACCTTCGCACGGAGGGTGATCCCCGGGCCGCGTTCGACCTCACCCTTGAACGCGTCCTGCTTGTCCAGCCGGAGGAAGAACGCGCAGTTCTCGTCGACGCGCTCGTCGAGCTCGCCGATCACGTCCTCGATGTCCGACAGCTCGCTCAGCTGCCGGAGCACGTAGCGCACGTCGTCAGCGTTGTCGACGCGGGCGGAGAACACCACGATCCGGTCGCCGTGGTGGCCGCGGTTGACCGCGCGCTCGATCTCGTACTCCTCGGGGAGGAACTGTCGGAGCGCCTGCTCGACGCGCTTCTCGTCCTCCGTCGCGTAGCAGAAGGTCCGCAGGTCGACGTAGTGAAACGGGACGCTGGGCATACCCGTCGGTAGGGGTGCAGCGCGCAAAAGGCTTCCTCGACGGAGAAAGCTCCCGTGTGGGTGCGATCGACTCTACTCCTCGGGCTCTTCGTCGCCGCCTTCCGAGACCAGCTCCAGCTGGTCCTCCGGGATGCCGGCCTCCTGTCCGTCCTCGAAGACGATCGTGTAGTTGGGGTCGCCGAACATCGTCTCCATCACCTGCGTGATCTCCCCTTCCTCGCCGTCGAACTCGCTGTGTTCGTCGTGAAGAACGACCGTGTCGCCTTTCTCGAAGCTCATGGTGGCTCGTTCCGCCGGCGCGGATTTAAGCGCCGTGATTCGGCGAACCGCTCACTCCCGGACCGCGGCGTAGATCTCCTCGAGCCGGTCCACCGCGTGCTCGACGCTGATCGCCGCCCGACGGTCCAGACAGTTCTCCCGCAGGCGCTCGCGCTCGTCGAGCGTGCGCTCGATCGCGTCGGCGAAGCCGTCGATGTCGCCCGGCTGGAAGTGGTAGCCCGTTTCCCCGTCGTCGACGGTGTCCGAGAGGGCGCCGCTGTCGACGCCGACCACGGGCGTCCCGCAGGCAAACGCCTCCAGCGCGACCAGCCCCTGCGTCTCGACCGGGCTGGGGAACAGAAACGCGTCGAGGCCAGCGTAGAACGCCGGAAGCTCCTCCCGGTCGAGGAAGCCGAGGAAGCGCGCGTCGACGTTCCGCTTTCGAGCAGCCTCTTCCAGTTCTGCCCGCGCCGGCCCGTCGCCGCCGAACACCACCGTCACGTCCCGATCGAGGCGGTCGCAGGCAGCGAGGATCGACGGGAGCGACTTCTCGTGGCCGTGTCGGCCCGTGTAGCCGACGAGCGTCCGATCGTCGGGGAGTCCGTGGCGCTCGCGGAACGCGGCCGAATCGACGGGACGGAAGCGCTCGGTGTCGACGCCGTTGGGGACGACCTGCGGGTCGTCGACGCCGAGTTCGGTGGCGACGTACTCGCCGGTCGCCGCCGACGGGACGATCACCGCGTCGGCCCGGTTCAGGAACCACGACTCGTAGCGCCGGCTCAGCGCCGCGGTCCGCTTCCGCACCGGCGCCCACGAGGTGAGGTAGCTGGCGTACTCCGAGGTCGGCGTGTGGTACGTCGCGACCAGCGGGAGGTCGCGGCTCCGGGCGAGGCGCATCCCGGCGAGTCCCAGCGAGAACGGCGTGTGCGCGTGGACGACGTCGACGTCCGTGACGGCGTCGGGAACGCGAGGCAGCCCGAGCCGGTAGCCCGCGTAGATCGGCAGCGGCAGCGACCGGACCGGGTGTTCGTCCGCCTCAGGCTCCCGGTCGGGCGCGCCGGGGTAGACCACCTCCATCCGGCCGCCGCGCTCCCGCCAGCGGTCCCGCCAGCTCTGGACGGTGTAGGTGACGCCGTTGACCGTCGGCAGGTAGGTGTCCGTGAACGCCGCGACCGACTCCATGCGCGAGCGGTTGTCCGAGGCGCGGTTAAGGGGTTCCGGAATGGCTCTCCTCCAGCAGGCGCTCGTACTGCTCGATCAGCCGCTCGCCCACGCGGTCGAGCGAGTGCTCTGCGGCGGTCTCTTGGGCGTTCTCGCCCAGTCGCTCCCGAAGGTCGGGGTTCTCCTCCAGTCGGCGGAGCGCGTCGACGAACTCCTCGCGCGTCTCGCACTTCAGGCAGTCCTCGCCGTCGGTGAAGAACTCCTCGAACACCGGGATGTCCCGGAGCACGACCGCCTTTCCGCAGGCCATGGCCTCCAGCGCGGCGATCCCCTGGTTCTCGTCTTTGGTCGGGAACAGGTACACGTCGCCGGCACCGAACGCGGCGCGCTTGTCGTCCATCCACCCCGTGAACGTGACGTTCTCGGGGGGGTTGTTCGTCCAGTAGCGGGTCGCCTCGCCGGCGGCGGCGCCCTCCTCGTAGTGGCCGAACCACGCGAAGTCGTACTCCGTCTCCTTTGCGACCTCGCAGAACGTCGTCAGCCCCTTGCGCTCGAACACCTCGCCGACGCAGAACACCACCATCCCCTCCAGATCGAAGCGCTCGCGCGTCTCCTCGCGAAGGTCTTCGAACCCTTCGAGCGAGTCCACGTCGACGCCGTTGGTCACCGGTTCGATCGGCGTCGTCACGGGGTACTCCCGGAGCACCCCCTTCGTGTACTCGCTGGGACAGAGCACCAGATCCGCCTGCGAGTAGAACCACCGCAGGTACGGCCGCAGCGCGGGCGCGAGCCGGTCGGTGAACCGGAACGACTCGCCGAAGTCCTCCGCGGTGACGTGGGCGTGCAGTACGAGCGGGATATCGTTGCGCTTGGCGTGTCGGGCGACGGCGACGCTCCCCGGGCCGACGACGTTGCAGTGGGCGACGTCGTACTCCCGGAACGCGCGGCCGCCGGTCAGCCGGGACTTCGCGGCGTCGACGGGACCGTCGCCGACCCACGGCGACTCGATCACGTCGACGTCCGCCCGTTCGAGCGCCTTGCGTTGCTGGCGGGTGGCGGTGACGATCCCGCCGCGGATGCGGTCTTCCAGTTCGAGGTAGTCGAGCACGCGCACGGCTTTCGTCGTTCTTCGGAGGTCGGATTGATCAACGTTCCGGCCTGCGGGCGTCGACGTCCGGACCGTCCCCGAAAACGATAACCCCGGCAGCCCTCTCGGTACTGACGAGAGATGAGCGCCGAGATCGCCGAGGAGCGGATCGAACGCCTCGCCGCGCTAGCGGAGGAGGCCGCGGCCGCGGGGAAGTTCGACCGCTCGCGGGAGTACGTGCGGCTGGCTCGGCGCCTCGCCGAACGGAACCGCCTCTCGCTCCCCCGGCGATTCGCACGCTCGACCTGCGACGACTGCGACGTGTTCCAGCGCCCGGGCGTCAACGTCCGAGTTCGGGTTCAGCGCGGGCGCGTGATCCGGCGCTGTGACTGCGGCGCGACCGCCCGCTACCCCTACCGGGAGTGAGCCCGCCAGACCGAAGCTTCAAAGCTTCCCCGGCGAATCGTTCCGGTAAGAATGTCTGACGAGCTACGAAAGCAGGCACACGAGCTCGACGTGACCGTCTGGGTGGGGAAAAACGGGATTGACGCCGTCGTCGACGAGCTCGACGACCAGTTGGACAACGAGGAGCTGGTGAAGGCGAAGTTCCTGCGATCGGCGCGGGGCACCGACGACACCGAGGCGCTCGCGACGGAGTTGGCCGACCGCGTCGACGCGGAGGTGATCGACACCCGCGGGCACACGGCGGTGTTCCACTGATGGCGAGCCTGCAGACGACGGCGACTCCCGGCGGCGAGTCGGCCGCCCGGGCGAACCAAGTGGTCGCCGCCTTCCTCGAACAGTTCCTCCCGACGGTGCTGGCGAACGCCATCGGCGCCCTCCTCGTCTTCCTCGCGGTGTTCGCGATCATCTACGGCGCGGGCAAGGCGACGGCCGTCCCGCTGGTCGACCGTGTGCTCGACGCCCGCGGGCTGGAGGCCCACGCCCGTCGGCCGCTGATCAAGATCACCTCGGTGCTGATCGTGTTCGTGGCGGTTACCGTCGCCTTCGGCTTCGCCGGCTTCGGGAACTTCCTCCAGTCGCTGGCGACGATTGCCGCCGCTGCGACGCTGGCGATCGGCTTCGCGATGCAGGACGTGATCGCGAACTTCGTCGCCGGCATCTTCATCTACACCGACCGGCCGTTCCGTATCGGCGACTGGATCGAGTGGGAGGGCAACTCCGGCATCGTCGAGGACATCTCCTTCCGGGTCACCCGCGTGCGCACGTTCGACAACGAGCTACTGACTGTGCCGAACTCACAGCTCACCGACGGCGTGATCAAGAACCCCGTCGCGAAGGACACGCTCCGCCTACAGTTCACCTTCGGCATCGGCTACGACGACGACGTGGAGAAAGCCACGGACATCATCGTCGACGAGGCCGAGCGCCACCCCGACATCCTCACCGACCCGGCGCCGAGCGTGCGGCTGACCGAACTCGCGGACTCCTACGTCGGCCTTCGCTCGCGGATCTGGATCGACAACCCCTCGCGGGCGGACTTCGTGAAGATCCGCTCGGAGTACGTCAAGAACGTGAAACGGCGCTTCGACGAGGCGGGGATCGAGATCCCGTTCCCCCAGCGCGACCTCTCGGGCGAGATCGAACTGCCGCCCGAGCACGTGCGGGAGTAGCGTTCGGTTCGCTCTCTACAGCATCCGGTCGGCGATCGTGTTCCGCAGTACTTCGCTGGTCCCCTCGTAGATCTCGTTGAGCTTGGCGTCGCGGTAGTAGCGCTCGACCGGGAAATCCTTCGTGTAGCCGTAGCCGCCGTGGACCTGGATCGCCTCGTTGGCCACCTCGCGGCTGACTTCGCTGGCCTTGAGCTTGGCCTGTGCGGCGGCCTTGATGTAGTCCTCGTCGCGGATCTTCAGGTCGGCTGCCTTGTGCATCAGCAGCTTCGCGCTCTGGACTTTCGTGTCCATGTCCGCCAGCTTGTGCTGGATCGCCTGAAACTCCGAGATGGGCTGGTCGAACTGCTCGCGGTCGGTGGCGTACTCCGTCGCGGCCTCCTTGGCCGCGCGGGCGATGCCGACGCCGCGGGCGGCGATGGAGATGCGGCCGCCGTTGAGCGTCTTGAGCGACTGGACGAACCCCTCGCCCTCCTCTCCGAGTCGGCGGTCAGCCGGCACCCGAAGCTCGTCGAACCGAAGCTCTGCGGTGGGACAGCCCTTGTCGCCGAGCTTGTGCTCGGTGTTCTCGACGATGAAGCCGTCGTCCGACTCGGGCCGGACGACGAACGAGGAGATCCCGCGGTTGCCCGCGTCGGGGTCGGTCTTCGCGAAGACGATCACCGTGTCCGCGACCGAGCCGTTGGAGGTCCAGAGCTTCCCGCCGTCGATGACGTACTCGTCGCCCTCCCGTTCCGCGGTCGTGGTCATCGCGGGCACGTCGCTGCCGGCGCCGGCCTCCGAGAGCGCGAACGCGCCGACGTCTGAGCCTTCGGCCAGCGGCGTGAGGTACTCCTCCTTCTGGGCTTCGTCGCCGAACTCGTACAGCATGTTGCCCGCCAGCGACGTGTGGGCGGCGACGATCGTCCCCAGCCCGCCGGAGCCTCGGGAAATCTCCTCGATGCCGATCGCGTAGGAGTGGTAGTCGAGGCCGGCGCCGCCGTACTCGGTGGGGAACGGCATCCCCATCAGCCCCAGTTCGGCCATCTGGTCGACGAGGTCCTCGGGGAACTCGTCGGTCTCGTCGATCTCGGCGGCCCGGGGGACCACCTCCTCGTCGACGAACTCGGCGACGGTGTCGCGGATCTGCCGCTGCTCCGCGTCCAGACTGAAGTCCATACCCTCGTCTCCTTCCGGGCCGGGCTTAGGGTTTTCTACCCGGTTCTCCCCCCGCTCCGTGGTCGGAAAACGACGGGTCGCGAACCGCTTGGGAGAGACTTTTAACGCCGCTGTACGTAGACCCCTCAAGCCGAATGCCCGGACCCGACCCCCTCGCCGACGTTCCGTCCGATGACCTCGCGTGGTGTCACGAGGCCGTCCAAGACGTCTCCCGCACGTTCGCGCTGACAGTGGACGTGCTCGAGGAGCCCATGGACTCCTACATCTGTCTGGGCTACCTCCTCTGTCGGGTCGCGGACACGATCGAGGACGCCTCCCACATCCCTCCTGCCGAGCAGGCGGCGCTGCTCCGGACCTACGACGCCGTGCTCGATCCGGCCGACGACACCGAGATCGACACGTTCGTGGCCGAGGTCGAGCAGTGGGTTCCCGCCGAGGCCGAGCGCAACGCCGACTGGGCGGTCGTCGCGAGCGCGCCCCGGATCGTCGCCACGTTCGAGGCACTCCCCGCCGACGTGCGCGAGGCGATCACGCCGCCGGTCCGGGAGATGGTCGAGGGAATGGCCGAGTTCGTCGAGCGCTACGCCGACGAGGGCGGCCTCCGTATCGACGACCGGCGCGAGCTGGAGGAGTACTGCTACTACGCCGCCGGCACCGTCGGGAACCTCATCACGAACCTCGTGACCCGAGGGGAGATCGACGACGAGCGCGAGCGGACGCTGTACGACACCGCCGAGGAGTTCGGCCTGCTGCTCCAGCTGGTCAACGTCTCGAAGGACGTGTACGACGACTACGACGAGGAGAACAACGTCTACCTCCCCGCCGAGTGGCTGGCCGAGGAGGGCGTCGAGCAGGACGAGGTGCTCGACCCCGCGAAGCGCGAGGGCGCGACCTCGGTCGTCCGGCGCACGACCGACCTCGCGCGCTCCTACCTCGACGACGCCGGGACGTACCTCCAGCACGTCCCGCTGCGGGACGGTAACACGCTCGAGGCGTGGGCAGTGCCGTTCCTCCTCGCGGTCGGGACGCTCCGAGAGGTCCGCGAGCACCCGGAGGACGTGCTGACCGAGCGGGGGGTGAAGGTGTCCCGGAAGGAGGTGTTCGCGGTCGTGAGCGCGATGAGCTCGAAGGGCCGGGACGCGCTCCCCTCGTTCCGCGAGCGAATCGCCAGCGCGCCGTTCCATCAGCAGCCGACCAGCGCGGACTGATCGGCCCCTCTTTTTCGACCCGTCACGACGCTCTGGAGCTGTCGCTCTCGCGTGGAGAGAAGACCGCAGAACGTCGGCGCCTCAGTCCTCGAGCGCGTCGGCGATCCGTCGCAGCTCTCGCGTCGCGTCGCGGACCTCGTCGCGGAGCTGTCGGACCTCACGCACCATGTCCTCGGTGGCCTGGGCCTGTCGCTCGCTGCTCTCGCCGCCCTCGCTACCGGCGTCGGCGCCCATGCCGCCCGGACCGCCGCCCATGCCGGGCGCGCCGCCGGGACCGCCACCGCCGCCCATCATGCCGGACATCATCTGTGCGAAGGGGTTGCCGCCGGGACCCTCGCCGCCCATGCCGGGCGGGCCGCCGCCCATCCCCTCCGGACCGGGCGCCTCGCCCTCCTCGCGCTCGGCCTCGCGGCGCTCGCGGATCTCCTCGACGCGCTCGCGGAACGACTTCTCCTCCTCGCCCTCGGTACTCTCCTCCGAGCCGTCGGCCTCGTCGGGTTCGTCTGCCATACCTCCGGGTTCCGGGGCCACGGCGAAAAGGGTTGTTCTCCCGGGCAGTCGAGAACCGACCGGGACGGTTTTCCGGGCCAGCGACCGATGTCGAAGCGATGGTTCCGCCGCTGGCGCTGGACATCGACGGCACGCTCACCACGCCCGAGCACACGATCGCGCCGCGGGCGTTCTCGCTGCTCGCGGGGTGGGAGGCGCCGGTCGTGCTGGCGACCGGGAAGGCGTTCCCCTACCCCGTGGCGCTCTGTCAGTTCGCCGGCATTCCCGAGCGTGTGATCGCGGAGAACGGGGGCGTCGCGCTCGCTGACGGGCAACTCGAGTACGCGGGCGACCCCGAGCGCGTCGACGCCGCGATCGAGGCGTTCGAGGAGCGCGGCGGCGACCTCGGCTGGGACGGCGTCGACACGATCAACCGCTGGCGCGAGACGGAGGTGGCCGTCAGGCGGACCGCCGACGAGGCGCTGCTCCGTGGGGTCGCCGCGGAGTTCGACCTCCAGTTCGTCGATTCGGGGTACGCCTACCACCTCAAGAGCGCGGACGCGAGCAAGGGCGCGGCGCTGACCGGCGTCGCCGAGACGCTCGGCTACGAGCCGAGCGATTTCGTCGCCGTCGGCGACAGCGAGAACGACGCCTCGACGTTCGAGGTCGTCGGCGAGTCCTACGCGGTCGCGAACGCCGACGAGACCGCGAGCGCCGCCGCGGATCACGTCCTCGACCGCGGCTACGTCGACGGGACGCTGGACGCGCTCCGTGCAGTCAGGGAGCGAGCAGTAGACGACGCGTAGCTCGCCGGCTCAGCACTTCTCGGCCGCGGCCGCGGACTCGCTCTCGATCGGGACGAACGTGCCGTCGATGTCCCACTCGTGGATGCAGTACACCTCGCCGAGACGGTCGGCCCGCCAGACGCCGCCGTCGTACCGTTCGACCCGCCCGCAGCGCTCACAGACGCGCCGGTCGGGCGTACGGAGGAGATCGCTCATTGCCGGCGTGAGGACGGGTGCGGGTATGAAGCTTCCGTCGTCGGCACGCTATTCGACCGACGGCGTCGCTGCGACCAGCGCCGACACCGGCGCCGCGAGGTGGAGCGTCGTCACCTCGGTGCCGCCGAACGTCTCGGTGACGCTCCCGATCCGCTCGAAGCCGAGGGACTCGTAGAACCCACGGGCTCGGTCGTTCCCGTCGAACACCTCCAGCCAGACGCGTTCGTGGCCCGCCCCGCGGAGCCGGTGGGCGACGTGGGCGGCGAGTTCGCTGCCGACGCCCTCGCCCCAGCGATCGGGCGCGACGTAGAGCCGCGAGAAGAAGGCGTCCGGGTCGTCGGGATCGCTCTCCCAGTCCCGGGCCGGGCCGGCGTTGGCGAAGCCGACCACGCCGTCGTCGTCGGCGACGAGGAAACAGGCGCCGTCGGCCGCGTCCGCCTCCCGGA
>NZ_JBHUDH010000008.1:11418-12166 GCF_042678005.1 Halolamina salina
TCTCCATACTCGCCGCTGTCCCGCCGCCGGCTTGAGGATTTCGCCCGCCAGCTTTTCGGTCGCCGCGCCCGCCACCCCCGTCGTGGAGTTCACGCCCCGTCGCACGTTCTGGCTGGCCCTCTGCTGGCTCGGCGCCACACAGAGTCTCTCGTGGGGGATCGCGGTCACCCGGGTCGGCGTCTGGCCCGGAAACGTCGCCGCGATCATCGGCTTCGCTCTGCTGACGCTGGTCGCGCTGGTCGGCGTGTTCCGTCCCGAGTGGATCGGCGGTCCCGACGAGCGGACGCCGGTCTGGTGGGCCGCCGCCGTCGCCGCGGCAGTCGGGACAGTCGCGCTGCTGCTCTAACTCCGGAAGAGCTATTCCCGACTGCTCACAGCGCGAACACGATGCAGTACGGTAACAGCGTCGGCCCGTTCCTCGATCGCATCTCCGAGACGCCGGAGACGTTCTCGTTCGTCGAGCCCTCTCTCGGCGAGTCGAACGTCCCGCTCCGTGAGTTCGATCCCGAGACCGTCCGCAAGCGCTGTGAGGCGGCCGGCCTCGACCTGATCGTCCACCTCCCTATCGAGCAGCCGCTCGTCCACGCGCCGCCGGAACACGCCGACGGCGTCCACGCCTACTTCGAACGGGCGCTCGACCTCGCGGCGGCGGCGGGGGCCGACCGAGCGGTCGCACACTGTACCGCCAACCGCGGCAGTCTCGGCGACCTCGACCTGTTCCGGGAGAACGTCCGCCGGCTCGACGCGG
>NZ_JBHUDH010000008.1:12264-13567 GCF_042678005.1 Halolamina salina
GCATCCGGGCCGGCCCCTACGACAACCCCTACGGCGACGCCGAGCGCGGCGTCGAGGTCACGTTCGAGAACCTCGGAAAGCTCGACCGCGGCTACGACCTCGACACCGTGGGCCGGGTCCTCGAGGACTGCGGCGCCGCCTGCTGTTTCGACGTGGGGCACGCGTTCGAGGAGGACGGACAGGCGGCGATCGAGTCGTTCCTCGACGACTACGCCCACCTCGTGACCCACCTCCACGTCCACGACGTTCGTGCCCGCGGCGACACCCACCTCGCGCTCGGCGACGGCGAGATCGACTACGAGCCGGTCGCCGCCGAACTGACCGCGGCGGGGTTCGACGGGACGATCACGATCGAATCGTTCAGCCCCGACCCGGCCCTCTGTGTCCACTCAGCCGACCGGCTCCGGGCGGCGTTCGACCGCGTCGGGTAGCCCGACTCAGACCTCCCGGTACGGGCCGAGCCGCGTCCCGTCGGTCAGGTACGCCTCGCCGCTCGCAAGCGCCTCGGGCAGGAACGGCGCGAGGAACGACTCCCCCTCGACGTTGATCCACGTCCCGCCGGATCGGTCGTTGAACGCGGGGAACACCACCAGCTCCGGGTCGTTCCACGCGAGCTCGTCGGCGTCGTCTCCGAGCGCGTCGAGAAACGGCTCCCGACGCAACGGCCCGCGGAGCCACGCCCGCTCGACCCGGCTCCCGCCGACCTCGTCGGTCAGGCGAACGGACGGGTGTTCGTGGCCCATACAGAGCGTCGACGCCGAGAGCGCCTCGGCGTTCGGCCACGTGTGTCCGTGGACCAGCCCAATCGAGCCGACCCGTGCCCCCTCGGACGGGAGTAACTCGATCCGGTCGGGGAACACGTCGGCGACGCCGCCGTCGTGGTTCCCCGTCGCGAGCGTCAGCGGCACCGAACGGGCGTCGAGCGCGGCGAGCAGTTCCCGAACCTCCTCGGCGTCGGCGTCGTCGGGCTCGGCGATCCGGTGGACCAGATCCCCGAGCACGACCACGCGGTCGGCGCCTGTGCGATCGAGTAGGGAGAGCAGCCGTCGCCGGCGCTTCTCGGCGTTCGAGTCGAGTTCGACGCCGCGCTCGTAGCGCAGGCCGACCTCGATCCCGGCGTGGTAGTCCGCGACCGCGAGCGCCCGCTCGTCGCCCAGGTCGAGCGTCGCCGCCGGCGCGCCGGGGACGGGTTCGACCGCTGGCTCGCCCATCAGATCGCCTTGAGCGTGCCGTCGGTAGGCTCGTAGCACTTCCCGCTCATCATCGCGTCCTGCACCGCGTTCTCGACGGCGCCGGCGTCGAC
>NZ_JBHUDH010000008.1:13692-17448 GCF_042678005.1 Halolamina salina
GAGTTCCTCCTCGGAGGAGGGGACGTCGATGCCGGCTTCGCCGGGCTCGCCGACCTCGGTGCCGGTGGAGAACTCCGTGCCGAACTCCTCTTTGACCTCCTGACGCTCCTCCTCGGTCAGCGCTTCCTCGTCGTCGGGGACGGTCTCCTCGGGATCGAAGTCGCCGATCTCCTCGGCCTCGTCCTCGACGGTCTCCTGTACCGACTCGCCGGCGTCGAAGTCCCCGAGTTCCTCGGTTGGCTCCTCGTCGGCATCCTCCGACTCCTCCTCGTCAGCTTCGGGCGTCTCCGGCTCCGAGTCGTCGTCCGTCTCGGTCGTCGCCTCCTCGGCCAGTTCGGCGGCTTCGTCGTTCTCTTCGGTTTCTTCAGGCTCCGTTTCGGCCGGTTCGGATTCTTCTGACTCCGCCGTTTCTTCTCGCTCTGACTCGGTAGATTCCGGCTCGGTAGACTCCGGTTCTGACGACTCCGCCTCCTCGTCCGCCGACTCCAGATCGGCCGACGCTGCTTCGTCGGCCGTCGGCTCGGCCGCAGTCTCGGTCACGGACTCGGCGCCGTCGAGATCGAGATCCACCTCGGGAAGCGGGCCGAGTTCCGCGGAACCCTCGTCACTCGGTTCGGTCTCCAGCGAGCCGACAGCGTCGCGCTCGCCGGCGACCTGTTCGACCGCCTCGACCGCGAGCGACCGGACCACTTCGAGGTAGGCGGTTCCCGTGTCGTAGTGTTCGATGGCTTTCGGAATTCCGGCGGCCAGCGAGGGGTCGACACCCTCGGCAGCGAGCGCCTCGCGGAGGTCGTTGCCGCGCAGGTCCGAGTCGAGCGCCTCCGCGAAGACGGCGATCCGGTGGAGCGTGCGCTCGGCCGCGGAGACCACCCAGCGGTCCCGGGTATCGGCGTCGACCTCGTTGATGCTCTCCGGGCGGACTGAAGTGAACACGCGGTCCGAATCCTCCGGCTCGAACGTCCGGGCCTTCCCGGAGAGCGCGACGAACGTCGGCGGCTCGGCACGGCTCAAGAAGGCGTGCTCGTCGGGCTGGTACTGGCCGGCGTAGGTGACGAACGCGCCCGTCGGATCGACGACGCGCCCGCGGAGGCTGTCCTCGTTGACCTCTTCGACCTCGGTGAGTACGCCGACCGCGAACAGGCGGTTCACGCGCGCGCCCGTCGGCGTCACGACGTAGTTCGGCGCGCGCTCCTCGTCGCTCTCGGAGTAGGAGAGCGTGGCGTCGTCGAACTCCGCGGCGAACAGCCGGCGGGCGATCTCGCGGTTGCCCGGGCCGGAGTCGGCGCTCATGCGCCCACCCCCAGCGCCGCGAGCAGTTCACGCGCTTCCGCTTCGGGTTTCTCGTCGACAGGCTCGAACGCGTCGGCGTTGAGGTTCGCGCCGTACTCGTCGACCGAGAGCGAGCCACGGGCGCGGTAGGCNNGGCGATCGTCTCGGCGACGACCTCGCGGTCCATCGCCTCGCGTGCGGCCTCGCGAGCGTCGTCGAGGTCGCCGCCGTAGATCTCCTCGGTCAGTTCGCGGCCGAGGATCACCGTACACGTCCCGGTGCCGTCATCGAGAATCGCCTTCGTTCGGAGGTCGTCCTCGCCGTCGACCTCCCCGTGGGAGCGACACTCGCCGTTCTGGATCGCGCGGTTGCACTCCGGACAGCGCTGGATCAGCCCGGAGCCGTCCCGGACCTCGATCACGTTACCGGAAAGCTCCACGTCGAACAGGCCGCCGTCGGTGACGGCCTCGCCGATCGACATCGACGGCGCCGAGTCAGTGACGGAGACGGCTTCGTCCAGCGCCGTCACCGTCGAGAACTCGGAGACGTTCACCGAGGGTGCGCCGCGGTACTCCCGGACGTACACGTCCTCGAGCCGGACGCTCTCGCCCGTCTCGATCTCCGGGTGCGGGTCCCAGTCGGTGAACGGGAGCCGCCCGGTCTCGTCGCCGATGACGCCGGAGAGGATCTCCGTCTCGCCGTCCCGGCCGTCGATCGTCCGCTCCTCGACCTCGACGACCTGCACCTCGACTGTTCGGCCGCGATCGCCCGGTTCGAGGTCGATCAGGTCGCGCTCGCCGCCGATCTCGTAGGGCACGTCGAGTTCTTCGCTCTCCAGCGCGACGCTGGTGCTGTCACCCAGATTGAGTTCGGGGCTGCCCTCCCACTCGCGGACGCCGGCGTTGCCGACGGTGACCGTGTCGCCCGGCTCGAAGCCGAACTCCTGCCAGGCGGTGTAGGAGACGGTACCCGTCTCGTCGGCGAACTCGCCCTCGCGGATGGTGATGTCCTCTCCCTGATACCGGATCGAGCGCGTCCCCTTCGTGAGCACGCGGACCGTCACGGTGACGTTGTCGTGCTCGGTCGTCAGGTCCGCAACGTCGAGCGACTCGGGGGTGGCGTCGCCGCCGCCACCGTCGCCGTGTTTCCGGCGGACGCTCTGTTTGGCCTCGTCGATCGGAACGCTGTACTGGAGGAGGTTCTCCAGGTCCTCTTTGACCTCCTGTTTGTCAACACCGAGAGCGGAGGCGAGCTCCTCGGCGTGTTTGTCTACGTCCATCGTGCCGAGTTGGGCCGCGATGGCTAATAAGGGTTCGTCCCGGTCCCCCGGCCGGCGGACGAACGTTCCCGGGAGCGGCGAGTGGCCCGGACCGAACGACCCTTGGCTCTGGGTGAGACACGGGGTGTTATGGACAGTACCACACCCCTGACGCTCGCCCGCGAGGCCGCCAGAGCGGGCGCCGAGGTCGCACACGGGGGGTTCCGCGGGCCGTTGACCGTCGAGACGAAGAAGAACGAGCTCGACTCCGTGACGGAGTTCGATCGCGAGGTCCAGCGCCACGTCGTGCAGATGTTCCGCGAGGACGACTCCGACGCGGTGATCGTCGGCGAGGAGGAGCTACCCGACGTCGATACCCGGACCGCCCTCCCCGAGAGCGGCGCCGCGTGGGTCGTCGACCCGATCGACGGCACCAACAACTTCGTCGCCGGCAACCGGATCTGGGGCTGTGCGGTCGCCGCGGTCGAGGACGGCGACGCCGTCGCCGCGGTCAACGAGTTCCCCGCGCTGGGCGACAGCTTCGCCGCCGCCGACGACGGGGCGATGCGCAACGGGGAATCCTGCAGCGTGAGCGACCGGGTGGACCCCGGAACGTTCACGATCAACCCGATCTTCGGTCTCGAACCGCGTGACCGCCGGAAGCTGGCGGAGTACGTCACCACCATCGCCGAGGAGTTCGGCGACAGCCGTCGATTCGGCAGTTCGCAATACGCGCTCTCCTCGGTCGCCGCGGGCGAACTCGACGCCGCCGTCTCGGGGGTCGAACTCTCGCCGTGGGACACCGTCGGCGGTGTCCACCTGGTGCGAGAGGCGGGCGGCACCGTCACCAACCTCGACGGCGACCGCTGGACGCCCGGCGACTCCGGCATCATCGCTTCCAACGGCGAGGCCCACGACGAACTCGTCGCCGCCTTCGACTGACGACACTCAGGCGTCGTAGGTCAACACGACGCCGTCGTCGAGCCGTTCGACATCCGTCAGCGACAGCTCCGGGAAGGAGTCGGGGTCCGTGAACCCCTCGCCGTCCGCGAGCGTCGGCGCGTCCCGGCCGCCGATCACGACCGAGCCGACGTAGACGGTCAGCCGGTCGACGAGGTCGGCCGCGAACAGCGAGAAGATGAGTTCGCCGCCGCCCTCGACGAGCAGGCGCTCGAGGCCGTGCGCTTCGAGGCGGGCGAACGCCGCGGCGAGGTCGACTCGTCCGGATC
>NZ_JBHUDH010000008.1:17578-30804 GCF_042678005.1 Halolamina salina
TCGCGCTCCCGCCGGGCGCGCCTGTCAGCGTCCTTGACGGTCAACCCCGGATCGTCCGCCAGCACGGTTCCGACCCCGACCAGCACGCCGTCGACGCCCGCCCGGAGCTCGTCCATCCGGTCGAAGTCCGCCGGCCCGGAGATCGCCACCTGCTCGCGCTCCCGTGTCGAGAGCTTCCCGTCGACGCTCTCGGCGGCGTTCACGTGGACGTGCACACGTCCGCTTGGGCTGCCTGCGGGTCGACTCTTTCGGTCCGAGCGGGAAGGCTGAAGTCCTGCCCCGCCCGAACTCCGTCGATGACTGTCGAGACGGAGGTGGCCGTGATCGGCGGCGGCGCGACCGGTGTCGGCGTCGCTCGCGACCTCGCGATGCGCGGTGTCGACGTGGCGCTGCTCGAACGCGGCACGGGACTCAACGCCGGCACGTCGGGGCGCTCACACGGCGTGCTCCACAGCGGCGCCCGGTACGCCGAGTCCGACCCCGACGGGGCTGCCGACTGCCTCCGCGAGAACCGAACGCTCCGCGAGATCGCGCCTGGCTGTGTCGTCGACTCCGGCGGGCTGTTCGTCCGGCTCGCGGACGACGACTCGGCGTACTTCGAGCGGAAACTCGACGCCTGTCGCGAGGTCGGGATGGATCCGACGCGTCTCGCTCCCGACGAGATCCGCGAGCGCGTCCCCGGGATCGCCGAGGCTGTCGAGGAGGGGTTCGGCGTCCCCGACGGCGTCGTCTCCCCCGCACGGCTCGTGGCCGCGACAGCGGCGAGCGCCCGTGATCACGGCGCGAGCATCCACACCGGATCGGCGGTAGTCGACATCGATGTCGGTTCTGACTCCGGGCGTCTCGCCGTGCACGTCGACGGCGGACCCACGATCGCCGCCGATTCGGTGGTGAACGCCGCAGGCCCGTGGGCGGGCGAGGTCGCCGCAATGGCCGGCGCCCAACTGGGGATGCGTCCGACCCGGGGTGTGATGGTGGCCGTCGACTACCCGGGACTCGGCCCGGTTCTCAATCGGTGCCGCGAGCCGGCCGACGGCGACATCGTCGTCCCCCACGGCGAGCAGGCGGTTCTCGGGACGACCAGCGTCGCCGTCGACGACCCCGACACGTTCGAGCGCGAGGACTGGGAAGTAGAGCGAACGCTCTCGGAGTGTGCCGCGATGCTGCCGGCACTGGCCGACGCGATGGTCGAGCGCACGTACTGGGGACTCCGACCCCTGTACGAACCTGACGAACTCGCTCGCGAGGGCCGGGGGATCTCGCGGGATTTCGCGGTCGTCGCCCACGACGCTGCGCCGGGGCTGGTCAGCGTCGTCGGCGGGAAGCTCACCACGTATCGGCGCATGGCCGAGGCCGTCGCCGACCGTGTCTGCGGGGATCTGGGCGTCGAGGAACCCTGCCGAACCGCCGAGGAGCCGCTCCCGGGGGCGGGTGATCCCGAGCGGCTCGATCAGCTGGCTCGGGAGTTCGGTGCGGTCGGTCCCGCTGACAGCGACGTGGTCAGGGAGTAGCGAGCAGTCGGAGGGGGCTGGTCGGCGCGACGGGCTCCGAACTCCGGCCGTGTTCGTCGCGCCGCAGTTCTCAGGTCACGCGACGGGCTGGTCCCGCTATCAGTCAAAAAGGTTCGCAGTGGAGGAGCGCGTCGTTCAGTTGTCGACCGGCTCGACGCCGATCGTGACATCGACGCCCTCGATCTCCCACTCCTCGACGAGGCCGCGGTCCTCGTCGATATCGCTCACGCCGACGAACTCGGCGGCTCGGACCTCTTCGGCCACGAGATCGCGGCGGTCGTCGAAGAAGCCCGCCACGCGGTCGTCGTCGATGTCGACGGCGACGCGGATCTCCTCCTCCACGTCGAGATCGAGGCGCTTGCGGGTCTCCTGCACTCGGCGAATCAGGTCCCGAGCGTACCCCTCGCGCTCGATCTCCTCGCTGAGCTCGGTGTTCACGTAGACGTGCCCGTTCTCGAACGCCGCGCCGGAGACGTGCTCGGGCGGCTCGGCGTCGTACTCGACCATCTCGTCGGTCAGTTCGACGGTTTCGCCGTTGACCTCGACGCCGCCTTCCACTTCCTCGCGCGGGCGGCCCCGGACGGCTTCCATCACGTCCTGCGCGTCGCCGCCGAACGCCGGGCCGACGACGCTCATCTGCGGGTCCGCGATCTCCACGAGTTCCTCGTAGTCCTCGGTGACGGTGAGTGCCTGGGCGTTCACGCGCTCGAGGAAAAGACCCTCGAGGTCGCGCATCGCGTCGGCGACGGTCTCGTCGTCGGTCTCGATCACGACCTCCTGCACGGGCCAGCGGAGCTTCCGACCGCCCTGCTGGCGGGCGTTCGCGGTGGCCTCCTCCACGTCGCGGAGCACGGCCATGTTCCGCTCCAGTTCGGGATCGTGCAGCTCGTCGTCCGGCGTCGGCGCCTCGAGCATATGCACCGTCTCGGCCTCGCCGTCGAGCGTCTGGTACATGCGGTCGGCGAGGTAGGGAGTGAACGGCGCGAGCAGGCGGACGACCTCGTTCAGCACCGTCGACAGCGTCGCGTACGCGCCGCGCTTGCTCGCGGAGTCGGACTCCTCCCACATGCGCTCGCGGATCGCCTTCACGTAGAACCGGCTCACGTCCTCGGTCACGAAGTCGAGCAGTGTGTTGAGCGCGTCGTGAACGGCGTACTCCTCCCACGCCTCCTCGGTCTCCTGCTCGACCGTCTGGAGCCGGGAGAGCACCCACTCGTCGACGACGCTGAGTTCGCCGTCGTCGAGGTCGGCCTCGCCGGGGTCGTAGTCGTCCAGCTCCATGTACGGCAGCGGGAACCGGAATACGTTCCAGAGGATGTTGAGCGTCGACTGCATCTCGTCGAGGCCCTCCCACTCGAAGCGCAGGTCCGCGCCGTGCTGGTCGTGCTGGAGCAGGTACGCCCGCAGCGGGTCGCGGCCGACTTCCTCGATCGCCTCGTGGGGCGTGACGATGTTGCCGAGGCTCTTGGACATCTTCCGGCCGTCGCTGTCGAGCGCGAACCCGTGCATCACGACCTCGTCGTAGGGCACCTGATCGACCGCGGCGGTACCCATGCCCAGCTGGGACCAGAACCAGCCGCGGGTCTGGTCGTGGGCCTCGACGATCACGTCGGCGGGCCAGAACTCCTCGAAGTCCTCCTCGTCGCTGGGGTAGTCGAGCGTCCCCCACGAGGCGACGGAGGAGTCCAGCCACACGTCGAACACGTCCGGGACGCGGGTGTACGTCGTGCCGTCCTCGGTGATCGTCAGGTCGTCGACGGTCGGCCGGTGGAGGTCGAGCTCCTCGGCTTCGACGTCCTGATCGGCACGTTCGGCCAGCTCCTCGCGAGTGCCGACGACGATCCAGTCGTCCTCGGTCGTCTCCTCGGCGGTGCTGTCCTCGGGCGTCCAGATCGGGATCGGGATCCCCCAGTAGCGCTGCCGGGAGACGTTCCAGTCCGGCGAGTCCTCGATGAAGTTCCGGAAGCGGTTGTCCCGGGCTTCCGGCGGGTGCCACTCGCTGTCCTCCATGTTCTCGAGGAGGTCCTCCTTCACGTCGGTGACCGTGACGAACCACTGCTCGGTCGCGAGGAAGATGATATCCGTGTCACACCGCCAGCACTGCCCGTAGTCGTGGGTGTACGTCTCGTGGGCGAGCAGGTAGCCGTTCTCGCGGAGGTCGTCGATGATCTCCTCGTTGGCGTCGCGGACGAACTGGCCGGCGTACTTGCCGGCGCGCTCGTCGTACACGCCGTCGCTGCCGACCGGACAGAAGATATCCAGTCCGAGCTCGTCGCCGCGCTCGAAGTCCTCCTGCCCGTGCCCGGGCGCGGAGTGGACGAGCCCCGTGCGGTCGGTCTCGACGTAGTCGGCGTGGTACACCTCGCCGGCGCCGACGAAGGAGGGGTGCTCGGGCACCTCCTCGGCGAGCGGGTGGCCGTACTGCCAGCCGATCAGCTCCTCGCCGGCGAGCTCCTCTTCGATCTCGTACTCGTCGTACCGGCCCTTCTTCAGCACGTCCTCGACGCAGTCGCTCGCGACGTACAGCACGTCCTCGTCACCCTCTTTCTCGGCGCGCACCTTCGCGTACGTCGCGGCCTCGTCGACGGCGACGAACGTGTTCGCGGGGACGGTCCACGGCGTCGTCGTCCACGCGACGAGGCTCCCCTCGCGGTCGGCAAGCGGGAACTGCACGTAGATCGAGGGGTCCTCGACCTGGTGGTACTCGACCTCGTTCTTCGCGATCGCGGTCTCACACCGCGGGCACTGGGTGATCGAGCGCTTCCCCTGCTCGACCAGCCCGTTGTCGTGGGCCTGCGAGAACGCCCACCAGGCAGACTCCATGTACTCCGGCGAGATGGTCTGGTAGGGGTTCTCCCAGTCCATCCAGACGCCGATGGACTGGAAGTCCTCGTCCATGTTCTCGCGGTTCTCGACGGCGAACCGCTTGCACTCCTCGATGAACTGCTCCATCCCGTAGTCCTCGATGTCCTGCTTGGACTCGAAGCCGAGCTCCTGCTCGACTTTCGTCTCGATGGGCAGGCCGTGCATGTCGTACCCCGGCCGGTCGGTGACGTTGTGGCCCTCCATCCGCTTGCGGCGGATGACGGCGTCCTTGAGGGTCTTGTTCCACGCCGTGCCGAGGTGCATCTGCCCGGAGGTGTACGGCGGGCCGTCGACGAAGAAGAATGGCGGGTCGTCGGCGTGTGCCTCCTTGGTCCGTTCGTAGGCGTCGTGGTCGTCCCAGTAGGCCGAGACGGTGTCCTCCACCGCCCGCGGATCGTACTGGTCCGGGACCTCCTCGTCCATATCTCTTGGCTGTATTGGGTCGCTTATCAACCCGGTGGTCCGTCAGTCTCGCTGTCGGACTGCCGTGCCGCGAGGGAGACGTTCAAACCCGTGCCCCGCCAACCAACACCCAATGAGCGATATCCCACTCGAGCACGTCCACCGCGAGCCCGACAGCGACACCGGCAACGCCGTCTTCGTCCTCCACGGCCGCGGTGCCGACGAACAGGACCTCCTCCCCGTCGCCGACCGACTCCCCGGCGACCGACACATCGTGAGCTTCCGCGCGCCGGACCGCCTCCGCGGCGGCTACACTTGGTACGACCTCGACCTCTCCGGCGGCGGCCTCGAGTCGAGCCAGCCCGACCCGGATGGGTTCCGCCGCAGCCTCGATATGGTCGCCGAGTCGATCGACGCCGCGGTCGACGCCTACGACCTCGATTCCGACAGCCTCGGCCTGCTCGGGTTCAGTCAGGGGGCGATCACCAGCCTCTCGCTGGTGCTCGAACGGCCCGACACGTTCGCGTGGGTCGCCGCCCACCACGGCTACCTCGCGGAGTCCCACGCCGACCGCTCGCCGGACGGGATCGAGGGCAAGCCCGTGTTCGTCGCCGCCGGCGCGGCCGACCAGATCATCCCCGCGAGCCGGAGCGAGGCCGCCGCCGAGGGGATGCGCGAGGCCGGCGCCGACGTGACGTTCGGTACGTTCGAGGGCGGCCACGGGATCGGCCCGGACGAGCTCGAGGCGGTGCAGGCGTTCGTCGAGGAACACGACTAGCCCGCCTGCGCGGTCGGAGAACCGGACAGCGGCACTGACCAGCCGCGCTCAGAGAAGCGGGAGCCGCTGTCGGTAGCCCTAAATCTGCCCGTCTCCAACCCCGATTATGAGCGTCGCCAAGACTGTCGAGGATCTCGGTGCCGAACTCGGCGAACGCATCGCAGCCACCGACGAGTACGAGCGCTTCGAGGAAGCCAAACGCGCCGTCGAGGAGAGCGAGGAGGCTCAGCGGCGCATCGACGAGTTCGAGTCGCTCCGGGCCGAGCTCACGACCGCCCGGAAGACCGGCGATGCCGATCAGGAGCTGGTCGACGAGGTTCGACAGGCCCAACACGAGCTCCACTCCCTGCCGGAGATGGCGGAGTTCCTCGACGCACAGGAGGCGTTTCAGGCACGCCTCGACGCGGTGAACGACGCGATCTCCTCCGAACTCGTCGTCGACTTCGGCGGCGAAGCCGGCGGCTGTTGTAAGGACTGACTGCGACACGGAGAGTCGCAGTCTGTCAGGACTAATCGCGGCACGGTGAGGCGCGATTTGTCAGGACTAATCGCGACTGCCCTTCGGCCGAGACCTTTTGTCGGAGACTGCGACCAGTAGCGCCATGCTCGCGATCGCCGGCGGCAAGGGCGGTGTCGGGAAGACCACGACCGCGCTCGGCCTCGCCGCCGCGCTCCCCGGCCGCCCGTTGGTCGTCGACGCCGACTGCGACATGCCGAACCTCCACGCGCTCGCCGGCGTCCCCGCCGACGACGGTCCCCACGACTGCTCAGCACACGACTGTCGTGTCCTCCCCGCGTCCGGGGACGAGGCTCCTCCCGTCGATCAACGGCTCGAACGGCTCCACAGTCGAGAGACCGACGGGCACACGCTCGTCGACACGCCCGCCGGTGCGGGGATCGACGCCGCGACGCCGCTGCGGATCGCCGACGGCGTGGTGCTGGTGAGCACAGCCTGCGCACCGGCGCTCCGGGACGCTGCCAAGACGGCGTCGATGGCCCGTGCGGTCGGCACCCCCGTTGTCGGCGCCGTGCTCACCCGGACGCTCGCCCGGCCGCCGAACGCCGCCGAACTGTTCGGTTGCCCGCTGCTCGCCGTCGTCCCCGACGCCTCGGGTCGACCGCTCGACGACCCGCGGGTCCACGAGCGGTACGAGGCGGCCGCCACTGCGCTTCTGGACGCGAGCGCGTCGTCGTGAGCAACTGACAGCTGCACGGAACGCTTTTGGTCCGCAAACGACTATCGGTTCCCATGGCGAGACGGCTCTCGACCGGCATCAACGTCCTCGACCGCGAGATCGAGGGCGGTCTCCCGGCGGGCTCCATCGTGCTGCTCACCGCCGAGCCCGCCAGCCAGTCGGAGCTGTTTCTCTACGAACTCACCGCCCAGCGGCAGACGCTGTACCTCACGACCGTCCGATCCGATCAGGCCGTGACGGACGCGATCGAACGGACGACCACCCGGACGGGCGACCCGACGGTCCGTGACGTGGGCGGTGACGCGCCGCTCGACCGGGCTAACCGCCTGATCGGCACACTGCCCGAGGAGTCGACGCTGATCATCGACGTGATCGACGCGCTGGAGCGCTACGACCGCAGCCGCTACCGGCGGTTCCTCAACGAACTCCAGACCGTGATGGTCAACACCGGCGGGGTCGCGGTCCTCCACGGGCTGAACGGCGTCGACGTGCCGAACCACCGCGACCTGACCGCTCACGTCGCCGACGTCGTGTTCGACCTCCGTACGACCGTCACCAACGCCGAGGTGGAGAACCGCCTCGTCATCCCCAAGTTCCGCGGCGGGAAGGCGCTCTCCGAACCGATCAAGCTCCGGCTGACCGAGAGCGTCAACATCGACACCTCCCGGGACATCGCCTGAACGGCCACCCGGATTACTCGGTGCCCAGCGCCAGCAGCCGACTGTCCTCCCCAGTGACGAACAGCGCCTCCGGGGAGACGACGGCTTCGCCACGACCGCCCGTGGCGGTGGACCATCGCTTCTCCCCGGTCGCCGCCGAGAGCGCGGTGATCCGACCCTCGGCGCGGAGGAGCACGCTGTCCCCGGCGACCGTCGGCACGCCGACCCGTGCGCCCTGCTCCGGTTCGTACGTCCACGATCGCTCGCCGTCGTGTGTGATGGCGTACAACGTCCCGCGCCCGACGGCGTAGACGTGTTGGTCGTCGACGGCTAACGGCCGATTCTCGCCGTCGAGGACGTTGAACACCCACCGCTGCTCGCCGTCGGTGCCGTAGCCGATGACGAGGCCGTAGCTCTGCACCACGAGCAGGTCGTCCCGCACGACCGGCCCGCCGGTCACCGGGTCCGTCTCCGCGCGCCACAGCTCCTCGCCGGCGTCGGTGCCCAACGCGACGACGCCGGTCGCTCCCGAGTTCGAGCCGACGTACAGCGTGTCGCTGTCGACCGCGGCCGGGGTCGCGAACGTCGTGTTCCCCTGCTTGGTGGTGTCGTCGATCTGCTGTGACCACAGGAGCGAGCCGTCGGCGACCCACAGCGCGTGGACGGTCCCGCTCCAGTCGGGGACGTAGGCGACGCCGCCGTCGACGGTCGGCGGGGCGGTGAGCCGGGCGTCCACGTCGTACAGCCACTCCTCCTCGCCGTAACGCGATCCGAAACAGAGCACCCGACCGCGTTCGAGCGATCGCTTTCCCGTCGCCACGACTCGGTCGCCGACGACGGCCGGCGTCCCGTTCAGGTCGATCCGTAGCGGCGCCCACCACCGCGTCTCGCCGGTCGACGCGTTGAGGGCGTAGAGACGGTGGAACGACCGTGACTCCGACGACACGGCGTCGGCCGGCACGTACAGTCGGCCGTCGGCGAGTGCGGGCGTTCCGGTAGCCCGGACGCCGTCGAGTTCCCGCCCCCAGACCGTGGCGGGATCGCTGGGACCGTCGTCGACCTGGCGCGTGTGGCCGCCGTCGTGGCCGTCCATAGTCCACTCGCCGTCGACGCTACCGAGTTCACCGTTCGGGAGCTCTCCGGACAGGCATCCGGCGAAACCCACCGTTACGGCGGAGGCTGCGAGGAAGGCTCTGCGGGAGGGCATACCCCCTTCTCGTACCGGGGCGAAGTTGAATCCTTGCCCGCCGATTTCGATATTGCAAAATAGAGTTTACGAGTCGCACAGCCGTCGCCGTTCTCGGCTCGTCAATCAGTCGAACCGGTAGATGTGCTCGACGTACGTCTCCCGCACCTGGTCCCCCCAGTTGTGGGTGTACGTGTCGATCACGTCGCTGGCAACGTCGCCCCGGAGGTACTTCACGACGCCACGGTCGCCGGTGCGATCCCGGAGGTGCGTGGTGAAGAAGTGCCGGAAGTAGTGGGGGGTCACGTTCTCGCCCGCGCCCGCGCCGGGTTCGTACCAGCCCATCTCCTCGGCGTACTTCCGGACGTAGTGTCTGACTGCACGTGCGGTGAGCCGTTGGCCCCAGTCGCCCGCCGTCGAGACGAACAGCGGCTCCGCCGGCGACGGCGTGTCCGGCCGAATCGCCAGCCAGCGGCGGAGGCCGCACCGAAGTTCGTCGTCGACGGGGATCACCGTCGATCGCTTGCGCTTGTTCGACTCCTCGCGTATCTCGCCGTTGTACCGCTCCCCGCGTGCGGGCGCGCTGTCGACGTACATCGCGTCGCCGCGGCCGTCGAGTTGGGGCCGGCCGTCGAGGTCGTATCCCGCCAGTCCGGGCTCGGAGAGTCGCAGATCCCGACAGTCGAGGTTACAGAGCTCGCCGACACGCATCCCGGTTTTCAACAGCGTCAGGACGATTGCGTGGTGGAGCGGGTGGGAGATCCGCCCGAGGAACTCCCCCATCGTCGCCACGTCGACGTCCCGGCGCTCGGGATCTTTCTCGATCGACTCGTCCATCTCCTCCATCACCAGCGCCATGGGGTTCTCCTCGAAGGCGCCCACCTGGGTCATGTAGTCGTAGAAGCGGTTGACCGTGGTGGCGTAGGTCGCGACCGTGCTCGGCGAGAGCTCCCCCCGGAGCGAGTGGAGCCACGCCAGGCAGTCCCGATGGCCGGCCGATCCGGGCTCTGTGGAGCGGCTCTCGAGAAATTCGTCAAACCCTCGGAGCACCCGTTCGTAGGCGTCGCGGGTGCGTTCGGCCCGGCCGTGCATCTCCATGTCTTCGAGGTAGTAGTCGACCGGGTCGGACACCTCGGCATCGGGTGATCTACTCGCCATCGAGCACGTACCCCCCCTCTCTGCCGCTGTAGCGGATCTCCTCCGACTCCTGTGTGATCCGGTCGAGCCGGTCCTCGAAGTCGCCCAGCACAGAATCGACCAGCTCGTCCCAGCCGATAGCCTCCTCCGAAGAGAGGACCTCGTGGACACGCGTTTCGAGGACGTCTCCCCTGGGGTTCGAGCCCGAAGAACCGGCTTCCTCGGGGTTGCCCGTACTGCTCGGCTCGTCGGACGACTCGAAGCCGTTCCGGCCCGCCTGTACCATCGTTCGGACGAACTCGCTCTGGCTCATTCCGAGATCGTCGGCGGCCGCCCGCCACTGTTCGCGCTGGTGGGCGGGCACCCGCGTCTTGACCTGCACCGTCTCGCTGTCCTCGGCCATGGATCGAGCGTCTTCCGCCGAGCACATCAACGTACCGGAAACAGGGATTAGTGCCCTAATCTTCTCGTGAGGTACCGAAATAACTCCAAGACTGTGTACCGCCACTGTCGATATTGGCTATACGGTACCAGTTACGTCGATGTGAACCCAGAACCGGTGTGGTCCCGGTAGCGTCGATCATCGTGTGAGCTCGAACGGCGGCTCCGCATCAGCGGGAAGTGGGTTCTCGTACTCGCCCACCTCGCGTTCGAACTCCTCGCGTGCAGCGGCGAGTCGCTCGCCGTCAGTCAGCAGGTCGAGGGTCGAGCCGGCGAGGAGCTTCGCGACGTAGGGTAGCGCCGTTCGGCCGAAGTCACCGTTCGCGACGACAGCCTGCCAGGAGTGTCCGGGCGTGCCAAGCGCCCACGTCGTCGCCCGGAACTGCGCGGTGGGCGTGATCTGGCTGACTTCGCCGACGTCGGTCGAGCCGCCGCCGGGGTCGCCCTCGTCGAAGGCGTCCATCGGTTCGCCGTACAGCGCAGCGTCGGCCGCGTCGTCGTCGTGTGGGGAGTCGAACTCCGCGAGTCGGTCGTCGATCGCGCCGTCCGGGAACGTCTCCTGAAGCTCGGCGGCGAATTCGCGTTCCTCCTCGTCGAACGTCACAGAGCCGAGTTCGGCCATGTTCTCTCGGAACGTGTCTGCGACGATGGAGTTCGAGACGAGCCGGTGGACGCCCGTGTAGTATCGTTCGCGAACTTCGGTGCGGCTCATCGTCGCCGCGCCCGCTGCGATCTCGCGCAGCCAGTCTGTCACCCGCTCGACGCCGTCCCGCGTCGGTGCACGGACGAAGTACCAGACCGATGCCTCCGCGGGCACGACGTTGGGCGCGTCGCCGCCCTGCTGGATGTTGTAGTGGACGCGCACTTCCTCCGGGACGTGCTCGCGCATGTACTCGACCCCCGTGTTGAGCAGCTGAACGCCGTCGAGCGCGCTTCGCCCGGATTCGGGCGAAGCGGCGGCGTGGGCGCTCTCGCCCTCGAAGGTGAACGACAGCGAGTCCATCGCGAGCGAACTGCCACGCTGCGGTGCCGTGTGGTCGCTCGGATGCCACGTTATGGCCGCATCAAGGTCGTCGAACGCGCCGGCACGGGCCATGAACGTCTTCCCCACCAGCGTCTCCTCGGCGGGACAGCCGTAGAACCGCACCTCGCCGCCGGCGTCGCCGCGTTCCAGCGCCCGTGCGACGGCGATGGCGGCGCCGACGCCCGCGGTTCCGAACAGGTTGTGTCCGCAGCCGTGACCGGGCGCACCCGGCTCGATCGGCGAGCGCTCCGCCGTGACCGCCTGTGAGAGCCCCGGCAGCGCGTCGTACTCGCCGAGGATACCGATCGTCGGCCCATCCCCCACGGCGTAGCTCGCGACGAACGCCGTCGGCATATCGCCGACGCCGGCCGTGACCTCGAACCCCGCGTCGGCGAGGGTCTCCCGGAGCAGCCTGCTCGCACGCTCCTCGTGCAGCCCCAACTCCGGGTGTTCCCAGAGGTCGACCGCGAGCTCGTCCATCCGATCGGCGAGGTCGTCCACGTCGTCGAACAGTCGTTGCTTCACGGCAGCACCCGAGGCCGGGGGGCGCTTAACTCCTCGCCCGGCGGTGAACTGACGCTGTTCTGCCGAGTTCCCGTGACGCTATGGCGACTTATGAATCACATTTCGCTATATCGAACGACGGCGCGATCCGCCGTCGACGCCCGGGAAGAACTGGCCGATCCGACGGGGTTTCGTCCGTTCGTTCGGACCGAATCCGGGAAGCTAACCCCGTCGGCTCCCGTACCGGCGTACATGTCCGAAAACGGAAGCGTCGGGGAGCGTCGACAGTCGGTGCGGATCATCGGGGCACCGACAGACTACGGGCAGGACCGCCGAGGCGTCGACATGGGACCGTCGGCGATCCGGTACGGCGGGCTGAGCGAAGGCCTCTCCGAGGCCGGCGTCGACGACGAGGACGCGGGGGACCTCCTCGTGCCGCGTGCCGAGGAGCGCGACGCACAGTACCGAACGCCCAGCAAGGGGAAAGCAAAGTTCCTCCGGGAGACGGAGGACGTCTGTAGCCGGCTGGCAACCGAAGTCCGCGAGTCGATCGCCGACGGCTACACGCCGCTGGTCTTGGGTGGGGACCACTCCGTCGCCATCGGGACCGTCTCCGGGTCGGCGGCCGACGCCGAGATCGGCGCGATCTGGTTCGACGCCCACGGCGACCTCAACACGCCGACGACGACGCCGTCGGGCAACGTTCACGGGATGCCCCTTGCGGCGCTACTGGGCGTGAAGGAGTGGGACGGCGTCGACTGGGCCAACGCGCCGTCGCTCTCCCCGGAGAACGTCGCGATCGTCGGCCTGCGCTCGGTCGACGACGCCGAGCGCGAACTGCTTCGGGACAGCGAGATCACCGCGTTCACGATGTCCGAGATCGACGACCGGGGGCTGGACGAGGTAGTCGACGACGCGCTCGCGATCGCCAACAACGGCACCGAGGGCTACCACGTCAGCCTGGATCTGGACTGGCTCGACCCGACGATTGCGCCGGGCGTCGGCACCCCGGTCCGGGGCGGCGTCGACTACCGCGAGGCCCACCACGCGATGGAGCAGGTCGCCGTCGACGGGGGCATGCGGTCGATGGAGCTGGTCGAGGTCAACCCCACCCTCGACCAGCACAACGAGACCGCCGAACTGGCGGTCGAGCTCGCCGCCAGCGCGTTCGGCAAACGCATCCTGTAGATATCCGCGTTCGTGTATTTCGACGCGGCTTCGGAAGGGAACTTTTACACTCTCGTGTTCATACCCTCCGCCCATGTCCGAGACCGTGCTGGTGATCGGCGGGGGCGGCCGCGAACACGCGATCACGCGTGCGCTGGCGCCCGACGCCGAGGTGTACGCGCTGGCCAGCAACCGGAACCCGGGTATCGCGTCGCTCGCGGCCGGAACCGAAATCGCCGACGAGACCGACACCGACGCGGTCGTCGCGTACGCCGAATCGGTCGGCGCCGACGCCGCGGTGATCGGCCCCGAGGCGGCGCTCGCGGCCGGCGTCGCCGACGCGCTGAACGACGCCG
>NZ_JBHUDH010000008.1:30851-40647 GCF_042678005.1 Halolamina salina
GTTCGAGACGTTCGACGACGCCGAGGCGGCCGCGGCGTACGTCGAGGGCGTCAAGGGCGACGTGGCGGTCAAGCCGACGGGGCTGACCGGCGGGAAGGGAGTCCGGGTCACCGGCGATCAGGTGAGCCACGCCGAAGCCGCCGAGTACGTTCGCGGCAGCGACCACGACGAGTGGGTGATCGAGGAGCGCCTCGTCGGCGAGGAGTTCACCGTGCAGGCGTTCGTCCACGACGGGGAGATGCGCCTGACGCCGGCCGTGCAGGACCATAAGCGCGCCTACGAGGGCGACGAGGGGCCGAACACCGGCGGCATGGGGAGCTACAGCGACGCTAGGGCGACGCTCCCCTTTATGACGCCACAGGAGTACTACAGCGCCGCGAACGTACTGGAGACCACCGTCGACGCGCTCCCCGAGTACACGGGCGTGCTGTACGGCCAGTTCATGCTGACCGCCGAGGGACCGAAGGTGGTGGAGTTCAACGCCCGCTTCGGCGACCCCGAGGCGATGAACGTCCTGCCAGTGATGGAGACGCCGCTGCTGGAGATCGTGACGGCCGCCCGCGAGGGCGAGTCGCTCCCGGAGCCGGCGTTCGCGAACCGCGCGACGGTCTGTAAGTACGCTGTCCCGGCGGGCTACCCGACCGACCCCGACGCCGGAAGCGAGATCGAGGTCGACGAGTCCACCGTCGCGGCCGCCGCCGAGGCACACGGCGGCGACGCGCTGCTGTTCTACGCCTCCGTCGACGACCGGGAGGACGGCCTGTTTACCACGACCTCGCGGTCGTTCGCGGTCGTGGGCGTCGCCGACGACATCTCGACCGCCGAGGCCATCGCCGCCGACGCGCTGGAGGCGGCGGGCGACGGGCTCCGCGTCCGCGAGGACGTGGGGACCGAAGAACTGGTCCAGTCGCGGATCGACCACATGACGTCGATCCGCGACTGAGAACGGGCGTCGTCTGTCGTCGCGTTACTCGAACTGCTGGACGACTTCGAGGTCGCGGTCGGTCCGCATGAACTGTGCGAGTCGCCGGGTGGCGTGGCAGTCCGGACAGCTGAGGTTCTGGTCGGACTCGGGGAGGTCCGTCGGGTTCGACTCCCACTCCTTGGTACACTCCGGACACAGTAGGCGGACGAACGCTTCGACCATGCCCCGAACTGGGACCCGATGGCCGATAAAGCTTGTCGCCCCTCCGACCGTCGGCTCAGGCGGGGTGGCTCAGGTTCGACATTAGCTGACGGATGTTCGGTCCCTCCTCGTCCTCCCGTTCCTGTGGGAAGATCCCCATCGGGACGACCACGTCGCTCTCGTGGTTGAAGTTCGCGAGGAGGAGGAACACCGGCACCTCGTTGCCGTCGACGGTCACCGTCCCGGAGAACTTCGTCACCGTCCGGGCGCCGCCGAGCATCTCCACTTCCTCCTCGGACTCCCGGCTCACGTCCCCCATGTCGTCGAACCGCTGCTGGAAGCGCTGGACGAGCTCCCCGGCGTCGATGTTCGCGATCGGGTTGAACGACTGCCCGGCGACGTCGACCTGCGGCGATGTGAACACCGCGAACACGCCGACGTCGGAGCTTCCCAGCGGGCCGAGGTCGATCTGCTTTCGGTACTCGGTCACCGTGTTCGTTATCTCGACCTCCTGCCCCGCGAACGTCCGGGTCATCGACGGCTGTCGCTGCCCGGTCCGTTCGTACCCGGTGTCCCCGGTGTCGGTGGTGGCGTACTCGGCGGTGAAGCTCGTCGAGCCGCTACAGCCCGCAAGCCCCGCGATCCCCGCTACTGTCAACGCACCGACTTTTCTGCGTGATAGCTCCATACAGTCCCGTTCCCGGGGATGTGTATAAGCTTCGTGGCCGGCCCGGGTCGGCGCCGGACTCAGCTTCCGGGGAGGATGTCCCCGAGGGCGCCGCCGATCGCCATCCCGACGAAACAGACCGCCGTCTGACAGACCGCGATCCAGGGCTCGGCCCAGTCGACGCGGCCCCAGGCGGTCATCATGAACAGCGACGTGAGTGCGGCGATGGTGAGCAGCCCCACGGGTCGACGTGGGAGGATCCCCAGGATCGGGTCGACGACGCGCACGTCCTGAATCTCGGCCACGTACAGCAGCCCGTTGACGATGCTGACGCCGAACAGCAGCGTCGCGAGGAAGTAGATCGGGTGGGTCGCGAGGTAGACGCCCGCCTCCAGTGTCCCACCCTCGATCACCATCGGGATTCCGAACACGACGCTGCCGACCAGCGCCTCGGCGGCGTCGTGGCGGTCGAACCCCTTGATCACCCGGCCGAAGACGGGCGTGTCCTCGTCGATCCGTCTGGCCATCCGGATACTCTCGCGCACCCGTGACTTGGTCTCCTGGTCCTCGTCGGCGAGTTCGAGTTCGAGCGCCTCGAGCTCGTCGAGCAGGTCGTCGACGTCCGTCTCCTCCTCTTCGGGGTCCTCGGCGGCCATCCGACTCAGCACCCCCGCTCCTCGTCTTGGTTCGGGACCCCCAGTCGAGGCCCGGTCGCGTTGCTCGTCATACACGACTGAGCGACGGCGCCGAAGGTAAGCGTTTGGCTGCCGGACGAGGTGAGACGCGCGGCCTCAGAGCGTCTCGATGAGCACGTCGAACCCCTCGTCGCCGCCGTCGAAGCGGTTCGTGGGGACGATCGCGTACCGCTCCCCGACGCCGTCGGCGTCGATCCCGAGACGATCGGCGACCTCCGACGGGAAGACGCCGTCCGTGAGCGAAATCCCCTCGTCGAAGGCGTCGGCCGGCTCGCGGGCCTCGCTCGTCGCGATCACGACATCGGTGCTCGGGTCGTCGCCGTACAGTTCGGTCAACAGCCCGTACAGGTCAGCTTCCTCGGGCGTGTCGTCCTTCCCCGGCGTCCGCGTCAGGAGCAGCACCGTGTCGGCGTGGTCGAGCCGATTGAGGACGGTCCCCTCCTGATAGGCCATCGCGTCGCGGACGACGGCGGGCAGGATCAGCACGAGGTGGTGGCGGACCCAGCGAAGCAGTTGCTTCACGCGCGCGCCGCCGCCGTTGCGCTCACGCAGTCGGTTCTCCAGTCGGTTCCGGTTCACGTCGCGAGTGCTGAACCCCTCGGTCGTGACTTTCGCGGTCCGTTCGGTCACGTCGCCCGCGAGGAACCCGAACGACACGGGTGCGCCGAACCCGTCCGGGAGCGCGCTCTCGTCGGCGGCGGTCACCGCCTGCCGGAGCAGGTGGTTCCCCTCGATCGGGAACCCCTCGCGCTCGCTTTCGGCGTGGGCGAACAGCCCGCCGAGGACGTACGGCTCGGCGCGCCGGTCGTTCTCCGCCGTGATCGTGACGACCGACTTCTGGTACTCGTAGGTCATGAACACCGACAGCGCGAACACGGCGACCCCGCCCGCCAGTAGCGTCACGAGCGTGTCGACGATCGACGTGGCGTACTGGACGTACTGCAGGGCGGCCAGCAGCACCAGCACCGACACCGTGTAGAAGAACGCCCGGCTCGCCGTGGGGAACTGGATCCACTGGAGGCGCTCCCGGATCGAGAGCTGGTTCGGGACTTTCACGCCGTAGATCTGTGACGTGACGCCCCCGGAGAGGAGTCCGACCACGAGCGCGGCGGCGAACGTGACGGACTCCCGCTGGATCGCACCAAGCACCCGCCCGAGGTCACCGAGCGTCGGGAGGAGCGCGACCACCGCGACGAGCAACACGAGCGCCGCCTGAACCCGTTTGGTACCGTCGACCAGGAACAGCGCGAACCAGCCGGCCAACAGGCCGCCGAGGACGACGACCGGGAAGTCGAGCGTCACGCCGCCGACGCCCGCGATGGCGCCGGAGAGCGACCGCAGGAGGCCGCCGTTGGCCCAGACGGTCGACGCCGCCCCGGCCACCGTCGGGATGGTGAGGGCGAGGCTGACGAACGCGACTACGACGACGGCGATCTCTTTTCGGTTTCCGTCGGAAAGAAGATCCATTGAGAGGTCGGGGAGAGTTAGTTCTGCTCGGCCTCGACGTCCATCCCGTTGAAACGACCGGTGTCGAACATACCGTTGAGTATCTCGGTCACTTCCTCGATGGAGTCGTCGTTCATGTGGGTGATGAGCTCCTTATCCCGGTCGAGGGGGCGGAGTTCGTCCCGGAAGACGTAGGCACCGTACTTCGTGTCGTCTTCGAACTCCCGCGTCCACTCGTGTAGCGTCGGCCAGTACTGCCACTTCCCGTCGATGCCGACCGTGTGGTGGGTCGGGATGAACTTGATATCCTGACTGACGGTTTCGTACGTGCGCTGGTAGCCGTCCCGGTCGGTGAGAACGCTCAGATTGTCGAGCGTGAGCCCGGCGATGAACGTGACCATCGAGATCTCGTCGGGACCGCCGATATCGTGCTGCTCTTCGGCGTAGGTGTTCTCGTTGATCGTCAGCTTCAGCCCGTCACCCCTGGAGCCACCATCCCCGAGCTTGTCCCTGATTCTCGGGTGCTTGGAGTCCTTCGATGGGGAGCTCACGTCGCCGACGTCCTCGAGTGCCCGCGACATGAACACCGGGATGTACCGGAGCCCCTCGTACTCCGGGGCGCTGGATTGGTCGTTAAGCGCCCGCGGCGAGAGGTTGTTGATCGGCGCACGACCGTACCTGTTGTTGTACATGTCCTCCAGGGAGTTGGCGAAGAAGCTGAAGATCTCGTCCTCGTGGTTCTCGAGAACCGCGGACTCTTCGATACTCCGCGGCGAACTGATGAGGTCCTCCGGGTTCGTCTCCCCGCGGCGGAGGTACGGGTGATCGCCGTCGTTGGGGACCGACGGCTGGATATCGAACCCGTAGATCCCCTCGTACCGCTGTGCGAAGTCCCGTCCGTACGTCTCCCCGTCCTCCTCGGGTGGCGTAACCTCGGGGACCGAGAGGTCGTCCTCGACTTCCTTGTACGAACCGGAGATCGCTCGGAGCCGGTTGAGCGCCTCGATGGTCCCGTCGTCCTCGACGATGTCGTTGCCGCCGTAGCTCTGGAGCTCCTTCCGCACTCGCTCGACTTCGCTGTCGAAGGGGTCGACGTAGCGTTCGTACAGCTCGTGGGAGACGGTTCCGCCGTCGGTCCCACTGACCTCGACCGGCATCACCTCGTTCAACATCGTGCTGGCCATCACTGCGTCGCTCGTTTCGAGATCGCGTTCGAGCTGGTCACGCAGTGCCGACGGCTCCCGGTCCATGGGGACCGTCATGTCGACGGCCGGATCGTCGACCGTCAAGTCCTCCGGGCCGAACGTGATCAGCGTTCCGCCCTCGGTGAACTGCTCGTCGAAGGCCTCGACGATCCGATCCAGCGCTGTCCGCTTGGAGCGGTCGATCTCGGACTCCCGCTGGATGGTCGAGCGATTGAAGACGCAGTTGAACGGGTCACGAACGTCGCCACCGTTTCGCTGGGGGTTGACCGTGAACCAGTCCCCGAGGTTCTGGAGCTCCCGGTACTTGTTGCTGAACTCCGCGGACTTGTCGGGGCGCCCGGGGAGGATCCCGGAGTTGTGTTCGAGCACCGCGGTCTTCATATCGGCAATGAGGCCCAGCGCCTCCTCGATCCCGTCGCCGTCGATGCGTTCGGCGTCCACGGCGTCCAGCTTCTGGTTGAGGGTCTCGAAGGAGTTGAACCCCAGACTGCCGCGCATTCCCTCCTCGGTTACGGCGTCGTTGATCGTGCTGATCCGGTTCTCGATCGCGGACTCGAGATCGTCGATCAGGGACACGATGTCGTCCCGGTGTTCGTTCACCGATCCGACGTGGGCAGCGTCGTTCTGGACGTCCTGCCTCCAGCTCTGGATGTGGCTGTCGACCTTCTCGCCGACGTGATCGCGGAGGCTGGTGATCTCCTGGTGCTCTTTCACCAGCTGATCCTTCGCGGTGCGGATCTGATCCAGCGTCTCCGAGAACGTCGGGTTCTGGATGTCGCGGTACGCCCTCCGCTCGTCGGAGCTGAGGACGATATCCTGCAGGATGTCTCGGACCGTCCGCGCCTGCATATCGTTCAGCGCGTGGGAGTCGTCGAGGTTCTCCTGCGTGATCGCCGCGATCTTCTGCCAGAGTTCGTACCGGGTCTGGATGTTGTCGATCTCCTGCCCGACGACCGAGGCGAGCATGTACCCCAACTCGCCCTCGTTGTCGATCGTGGTCGGGTCGATGAGTGCCCGCTCCGTCGCACGATCGATGAAGCGCCTGGACACCTCCGGCTCCGGGTCGTCGTCGGGGACGTCCACTCGGAGGGCGTTCTCCGGCTCCTCGTAGTCGTCGACGATATCCGCCCCTTCTTGGACGGGTAGCTCTTCACGGATCGCCTGTCGTGCCTCCTCGAGCCCGGCGACGCGGAGCCCGTCGTCGGTGAGGAGTTCGTCCCGGACACGCTCGTACCGGTTCCGGAGCTCCATCGCCTGTTCCTTCACCGGCTCGGTCGAGATCTCGGTCCCGACCTCCTCGAGCGCCGACGAGAAGTTCTCCTCGAGGTACTCTTCGACGGCCTCGTAGAGGTACTTCTCGTCGGTGAGCTCCGCACGCTTCGCCGAGAGGGTCTCCTCGATCTCCTCCCGAGCGCTCTCGCGCTGGTCGACCTCGTACTCCATCGTGTAGGGAACGGCCATCGAGAACCCCGCGAACTCCGGGGGACCGTTCTGGTTCGAGGGGTCCAGAGACGTGAAGAGGTTCCCACCGATCATCCCGTTCTGGTGGGCGAGAATGCTCCGGACGGCGGCCATCTCGAAGTCGTCGTCGTTCACGCTCCCCACGTACGGGATGAGGGTCACCGTGCGGAACGGCGTCTCGTCGTTGAGCCAGAGGTACTCGAGTTCGGAGAGGGCAGCGAACGCGTTGGTCTTCTCCTCTTTCTTCTCGCCCTTAGAGGGGATTACCGCGAAGAGGTCGATCGTTCGGGCATCGAGATCCTGTGCGAGATCGATGAAGACACCGGACCCAGTCCCGCCGGAGAGAGTGGTCACCATCGCCGTACTGCCCGGGTTGTTCGGAACCACCGACTCGCCGTGCTCCTCGTTGATGTGGTACATCGCCTTGCTGACGGCTCGCCGGCGATACACACCCCCATCGAAACCCTGCCGCTCGACGTGCGACAGCGGGTTCTTCCCCTCTTCGAGCCACCAGTTGTTCATCTGCCGGCGGTTGAGCAGATCTCTGACCGTCCCCGGAGTCGCGATATTCCCGGTCTGGTCGTCGTTCCGCTTGAGCCAGCTGTTGGGGATCGATTCGACGAGGTTCCGCTGTTCGATACCGACGTTGTTCAACTCCTCGTTCAGCCCCCGCTCATCGAGGAGGGATTTGATCTTCTCGTCGATCGGACCGTACCGCTCGTCGTGCCAGTTGTCGCTTACCGCGGTGTCGACCGTGTACGCTTCGAGGTTACCCGGCTCGTCGCGTTCGTAATTCTCGGTGTCCAGGACGTCTTCGAGAATCCAGTCCTGTTCCATGAACTTGTAGACGATCCTACTTCCTCCCCCTCCCACGCCAATCAGCGTGTCGGGCGTTTCACAGCGACCCATTATAGTGAATCGATTGAAGTTATCTCCACATAAATCTGTGTGGTCACTACGCCGGCGACGATTCTATCGTATGTCGGATCACGTGGCAGCTATGTTACCCCGTCCCGGTCGTGAGACCCACGGCAGGCGGGCAGCAATCGGAGTGTTCGCCCCCTACCGCCCGTTGATCGTCCCCTCCCGAACGGTCGAGGACGGGACCGTCCACACGGCGCCGTCGGCGACGACGTAGAGCCTGTCGGCGCCGGCGGCCAGCCCGTCGACCGACGGCCACGGGAGGTCGATCCGGGAACTCCCGTTCAGTTCGAGGTCGGCCCGAACGAGATCACCCTCGGAAACGAAGTAGACGCTGTCCTCGGTCACGACCGGCGGCGTGGAGACGGTCGCCTCCAAGCTGTTGACGCCGAGCGTCCCGGCCTCCCGGGTGTGGATGATGGATCGCCCGGCGAGCACGATCGTACTGTCGTTCGCCGAGAGCCACCGGAACCCGCTTCGGGCGGTGTTCATCCGTTCCTCCCAGCCGCGCTCCCAGCCCGACCACACCCTTCCTGACTCGCTCGCGACGTACGGCGTCCCGCCGACGACGACGGAGCCGACGAGCGGCCCTTCGGGAGCCGGGAAGTCGTTGATACGGCCGTTCGAGAGGTTGATACGCCGACTCTCCCTGTCCTCGAAACAGAGCGTCACCGACTCGCCGGCGACCATCGGCGAGACGGAGAACTGCCCGGACAGCTCCTGTCGTACCTGCAGGTCCGAGGTGAGGACGCGGCTCTTCTCCGGGCCGGAGACGTACAGCCACCGGTTTGCGGAGAAGTGGGTCGGCTGGTACCGGAACGACTCGACGGTGGGCGAGTCGTCCCCGAGCGCCGCGACGGTCCCCGACGAGTCCACGACGTAGACGGTGTCGTCCCCGCGGACGATCGGCTCCGCGAACGGGCTGGTGAACGGGACCGTGTTGTCACGCTCCCCGTCGTGGGTCAGGCGCGTGAGGTGTGCCTGCGTCTGCCCGTGCCGGACGGTCTCGGCGTGGTGCTCCGGGAGCCAGCTTCGGTCGATCGGGACCGAGCGGTCGTGGAGGCCGGCGTCGCCGGCGACGAACACCTGCTCGTCGGTGACCACCGGCGCCGCCGTCACCGGGAACTCGTCGAAGAACTGTTCGAACGGTCCCCGTGTCGTCGTTTCGTCCACGCCGGTCCCGGTCGGCTTCGGGCCGCCGCGTCGGGCGACCCCGCGGTCCTCCCGATCTCCCTCGGTCGACGCTCCCGGCTCGTCGGGTGAGCTCTCGCCGATCGGTGGGGACCCCCCCTCGTCGGCCACAGTCGGTTCCGGATCAGTCGTGTCGTGTCGCTCCTGCTCGTCGGACTCCGTCGACGCCGAGTCGAACAGGTGGCCCGTCTCGTCGGCCTCGGGTTCGTCGTCCGCCGTCTCGACCCCTCGCTCGGCGCCGAACGCGTCGTCCGTGGGGGTGCCCTCGCCCGCCTCAGGCTCCGGACTCGGCTCCTCGTCTCCGTCGCTCCGGCCGCCGGTATCTGCGACCCCGCCCCCGTCACTGGTGTCCGTGATTCCCACCTCGTCGCCGGTTGGATCGGCCCGACCCGCCGTCTCCCCCGCGCCACCATCGTCGTGTTCCGGGTCTTCGACCGGGAACGACCCCTCGTCGGCCGGCGGCTCGGAACCTCCCTCGTCGTCACGGTCCTGTTCGGCGGGATCGGAGACCGGATTCGGGTCGTCGGCGGCCGCGACTCCGATCGAATCGTCGTTTCCGTCGCCCTTCTCGGCCGGCCGAACGCCGAGGTCGTCGTCGCCAGCGTCCGCGTCGTCTGCCTCTTCCGGCTCCCGGTCATCCGGCTCCCGGTCCGACGATCCCCCGGAGAGGAGCTTTCCGAAGCCGGCGCCGATCGCTCGGACCGCGATGCCGGCCCTCACGACCAGCGTGATCGCGGCGATAGCGAACAGGGCCGTCGTCACGATCCCCGTCGGGAGCGCGCCGAGGAGTAGCCACGCCGCCGCGACGAGCAGGACTGCCGGCACGAGAGAGCCGAGCACGCCGACGAGCCGGCGAACGGCGCTCCGCCGGGTCGCCTGTATCGGCTGTGTTTCGAGCGCCGACTTCGCCGTCCGATACGGATCGGCGTCCCGCTCAAGCGCGTGCTGTTCGAGGATGGTGGCGGCGGTCTCCAGCCGCTCGCGCTGTGCCGGTTCGAGCTCTTCCCGGCCGCCCAGAACGGCGTCGAGACCGACCCCAGCGCCGAGCAGCCGGCGCACGCGCGGCACGGAGACGGCGGCGACG
>NZ_JBHUDH010000008.1:40714-48048 GCF_042678005.1 Halolamina salina
ATCGACATCGACGTGCGGACCCACGAGGAGAACCCCGCGCCGGCGAGCGCCAACGGCGGCACGGAGAGCGTCGTCCCGACGACCGGCAGCCACCCGAGATCGAGCGTCACGGGACTCCCGCTCGCGGCGGGTCTCACCCCGGCGAGCAGCACCGCGGCCGCGAGACCGACGCCCACTCCGGCGAGCACCGATCTCACGAGCCCGCCTCCGCCGGAGTCGGCCTCGAACCCCAGCGACACGTCCCGCTGTCGGGTCTCGGCTTCGAGCTGTGTCGCGACTTCCGACGGGGGGCGCTCGTCGACGAGCTCGTCGACCCGACGGCCGATCCGCTCGCTGGGCGAGAGGTCCGACTCCAGATCGATCAGCTCCGGCCGGGCGTACCGGTCGGCGAGGTGGACGAACACGTCCGTCTCGACGTGCTCCGGCGGCTCCTGCGTTGAGATGACGAACACCCCGTCGCTCCCATCGTCGAGGAGTGACCGGAGGACCCCGACCGCGTTCGTCGGGTCGGGGACGCCGATCTCGACGCGCTCGCCGTCCCGGCGGCGCTCCCGGACCGACGAGAGCAGGTCGTCGTCGGGTGTCGGACCGGACGCCGGCCCCAGCGCCTCGAACAGCTGTCCGTTGAGGACGTCGGTGCGGACCCGCCAGCCCGACCGATCGTCGAACACCTCCCGAACGGCGTCGTGGTAGCCCCGAAGCGGATCGTCGCCGCGGGGGACGGTGACGACGCCGACGAGCGCCTCCGGGGCGTCGCGGTGTGCGGGGATGGCGCCGCGAACCGTCGCGTCCCCGCCGGTCGTGTCGACGACGAGGCTGACGCCGGCCTCGAAGTCCTGTCGGACCGCCGCCTCCTCGCCCGGGGGCGGCTGGCCGCCGACGATGCAGTTCCCGTTGGTCGCCGTGTAGATGCGACGGCTCATGCGTCCTCCTCGGTCGGCTCACCGTCTGTGGCGACGGACTCGTTCGTGGTTCGCTGCGTGTTGAGGCTCTCTCGCATGTTCTCCACCATCTCTTCGGACTTCGACAGCGACTCGCCGCCCGGCAGGTAGGACCGCCACGGGTACGTCCGGACCAGCGTCCGCCCCTCGATCCGGTCGATCAGCCGGTCGGCGCCTTGGAGGATGGGCCGACTCCCGGTCTTGATCCGCTCGCCCTGATCGTTCGACTCCACGTCGTACCAGAGGGGGTAGAGGAAGTCCTCCCGGGTTCGCTTCCTGAGCGACCGCCGGTAGCCGTCCCAGTTCTCCGGCACGTCCAGATACTGGGTTTCGATCCAGTCCGCGAACGTGGTGTACACGCCGTCCTCGTGGGGGAGCGACGGGTGGTTGGGGAGCGTCTCGCTGCTCAGGATCTCGGTGGGGTTCAGGCTGCTCGGCGTCGCGTTGTTCCCGACGTACGCCGTGTACGCGGCGGTGAAGTGTCGCTTGGCGTAGTCCGACATCGACGCGACCCAGACGAACGACTTCGCCCCACCGTTACACTGGTCGACGATCCCCTCGTACACCCTGCGGTACTCGCTGGAGGGGGTCCGTGCCGGCCGCCCCTCGATCACCAGCCGCACGTCGCCGAGGTCGGGGTGGTCGTACCGGGGGAGCTCATTGAGCACCTCGGGCGCCTCCTCGAGGATCGCCTCGAACTCCAGATCGTCCAGCGTGTCGTACCGCCCGACGAGGTCGCCCTCCGTGCTGTACACCTCGTACTGCCCGCCGGTCCGCCGAAGCCAGTAGGCGTCGGTGTGCTGTGGCATGTGGCCCGCCGCCGCGGCACGCTGGACGAAGTCGTCGAGGGGGACGGTGAAGAGGATCGTGTCGGCGCCGTCGACGAGCCGTGAGAGCGCGTTCGCCAGCGCCTCGGGCGGGACGGTCTCCTGGTAGGACAGCGACTCGGCGTTCTCGAGCACCCGCTGGGCCTCCTCCCACTGGTCGGTCGAGGAGAACGCCGACTGGAGCCGGCCCAGCGCGGCGTCGATCTTCAGCGCCGCGGGGGCCAGCACCGGCACGTCGACCTCGTTCTCGATGTACTCGTGGTCGAGTATCAGGTCGTGTCGTCCCTCCTGTCTGACCGCTTCGAGCTCCTCGTCGAGCGGGTTCCAGTTCGACCCGCCGGTGATGAGTTCGCCGGGGTAGTCGAGCGTCCCGATGACGACCTTCTTCCGGAAGAACCGCCGATCGGAGACGAACGGGATCTCGAGGAACCGGTACTGTCGGCCCCGGTCCACCTCGCGGAGCTGGTTCCGCGGCGGGAACTCGCCGTTCTCGATCCGGTCGCTGATCGACGTGTCGAACTCCCCCCCGCGGAGGATCGTGAGGCTGTTCTCCGTCTCGAGGTGGTTGTACAGCCCGCCCAGGATCGCGGTCTTCCCGCCCCGTGCAGGCCCGATCTGGACCGTCCTGATCTCGGACTCGTACTCGGTGAACTTCCAGAACGCGCCGAGCAGGATCGTGCTCCCGACGAGGTTCCCACCGAGCTGTTCGAGCCGGGTGGCCTCGATGGGGCCGCCGCCCAGCCCGAGCGACAGGTGCCCGTCGACGAGGCCGACGACGACCATGAGGAAGAGGATCCCCCACACCGCCAGCGGCGCTCGGTCGAACTCGTTCGGCGGGGTGCCGATCAGGTGGTCGCGGTCCCTGCGGAGCCACCCGATCAGCGGGATGCCCCCGATCTGGATGCCGGCGACGACGCCGATGACGAGCGACGACAGGATGAGCAGCGAGAAGTTCTCGATCAGCACGTCGAACAGCCGCCCCATGATCAGGAGCTGTGCGACCACGATGCCGATTCCGGCCCAGAGAACGATCGCCTGATACCGCTTGTACGTGTCGACGAACCAGACGAGCGACACCCCGGCGAACACGCCCAGCGGGAACGGGAGCACGAACAGGAAGCTCTCGCTCGGGAAGAACGTCCCGATCGTCCGGCCGATCAAGCGCACCGTCCGGAAGGCGATCCCGCGGCTCTCCCACGCCGGCAGCCAGAGGTTTTCGAGCAGGAACCACGCGACGACACCCACGATAGAGAGGTAGAGGATTCCGGAGACGAACTCGAGGAAAGAGGGGCTCCGGACCAGCTTCTTCAGGGAGTTCGCCATTGTACACCGGAGGGATATGTCGAGTGACAAAAAAAGTTGGCGTCGGCGAACTCGCGGAACTGCAACGTGGCGGCGGGACCGGATGGCGGTTCCTCCCCTGCGGCGCCCGGCGATCACCTCAATTTACGACAGTATTATATGTGGCTTGGATAATTACTCCCGAATGTATCAATGCCATACCTATTCGTGGGTGCGGGCCAGGCAGGGTGTGCCATCGTCGACGCGGTGTTCGACCACCAGCGTGTGGCCCAGCTCGCGACGCCAGTGGCGTTCAACTCCACTATACGGGATCTACAGAATCTCTCCAACATCGAGCGGGACGCGTGGTACGGGATCGCCGAAGGCGTCGGACTCGTACCGGGCGACACGGCCGGGTTCGAGGAGCAGGTCGCCGGTGGCTTCGGCCGCGATCCACGGAAGGCCGACGAGGTGATCGCCGATCAGGGGGAGGCGATCCGCGACGCCTACCGTGCACGGTTCGGGGAGGAGACCCCGCCGTACGCGTTCCTGTTTCTGGGGTTGGGTGGCGGAACGGGCTGTGGGATCGCGCCGCACTTGGCGGAGGCGCTCCACGAGTACGGCGAGGAGACGACACACGTCATCGCTGTCGGCGTTCTCCCGAACACCGCACGGGCGACTGAGGACGACGACGAGGTTCGCGCGACGCGGCAGGCGGCGAACACGATGTACGGCCTCGACCGGCTGGAGGAACACGTCGACGGGATGATCCTCGTCGACAACCAACGGCTCGCGTACGAGGACGCCGCCGAGGGGCGCTTCAACGAGTACAACGAGTACGTCGCCTCGGCCATCGTCGACCTCATCTCCGGGCCGATCCTCGAACGGATCGACCCGGGCAGCTACGAGGACCTCGACGCGCCGATCATCGACCTCCGGGACATCGTCACCTCCCTGCGGCTGCCGAACGAGGAGGTCGGCTACGCGGCGCTTGGCCGCTCGATCACGATGACGCGGACGCTGCCGGGCTATCTCCTGCCGTTCCTCGGCCGGAAGTCCGTCGACGGGGCGGCGCTCTCCCGGATCGCGGTGTCGAAGCGGAGCGTCGACGGGCTGGTCCCCGAGGAGACGCGCAAGGCGATCGGACAGATTCGTGCGCCGGCGCCGTACATCGTCGACGACGACTACCGCATTCAGGCGTCGGTGGTCCGGAACCTACTCGACTCCTACTGTCCGGAGGTCAACCTCGGGATGACGCTGACCGAGCGCAACTTGGCCTCGTTCACGACACTTCTCACGTACGCTCGCGAAGACATCGACCGCCTCCAGGAGATCGAAGAGGTCGCCGAAAGACACGAGGGGGGTGTGACGACGTGAGCCGCCGCCGTCTCCTCGGCGTCGTGGCCGTGGTCGTCCTCCTCGTCCTCGTCGCCACGGGGGCCGTGGTCACGCTCAGCGACGACGGGACCGGGAACCCGGAGACGATCGACGAGCTCGCCGCGGCGGCCGACCAGCAGCGCGAGGCGGCGGCCACCGCGGTCGGCGTGGCCGACAGCATCGTCATGCCGCTCGGGTTCGGGGCCGCGCTCGGCCTCGGCGTCGGCCTCCTCGGCGGTACGATCTACGCCTACCAGAACAGGGGGATGCGATGACACGAGCGCGATACTCGGCTTTCGTTCTCGTGGCCGTTCTCGTCGTCGCCGCGACCGCTGGCGTCGCGACCGCGGCGGCGTCGCCCGACGCCCCGTGTCAGGGAACGTCGGGCACCGAGGCACGGCTGTTCCTCGACACCGGCGAGCCGATCGAGGGTGATCAGGCGTACTACCCCGGCACGACGGTGACGATGTACGTCTGTCAGGACGGCGACAAACAGCAGTACCCGGCCGCGTGGGGGTTCGACGCGAGCGCGGTCGACGGCATCTCGATCGAGAGCGAACGCGAGTACAGCATCGTGTTCACGCTCGGGGGGACCGTCGAGTCGGTGACCCCGACGGCCGGCGTCGAGAACCGGCCCGACATCACCGGACCGACGATCCGGGTCCAGACCGGCTACCGGGCGGACTCCTCGATCGCCGACCGAACGATCCGGTTCCCGAGCGGGGACGCGAGCACCGAGTTCCGACGGGCGGAGGACGACTGGCAGGCGTCGATCGACCGGGTCGAGAACGCGTCGGTGGCGCTCACGAACGTCTCGGCGGACGCGACGAACTCCTCTGCGGTCCGGAGCGCCCTCGCGACGCTCAACGACAGCGACCTCTCGGCGACGACGACGGCGCTCCAGCGTAGCGTGATCCCGGCCGCACGCTCGGGCGACGGCGCCGCCGTCGCGACGGTGGTGGCGGAGTCGAACGACACGACCGCGGCCGTGCGGGCGGACGCTCGGGAGTCGCTACAGTCGTACTTGGAGACGGTCGAACAGCGCCGGAGCGCGGCGGTCCTCCGCGTTCGCCTGTTCGTCGGCGGGGGGCTGGTCGGCGGCCTCCTCGTCGGCGCCGTCGGCGGCTACGCCCTCTCGCGGCGGACCCTGAGCAAGATCGAGCGCGACCGCGGGGTGTCGACCGCGACGCAGTACAGCCCCAAGCAGGTCGCGCTCCCGCTCATCCTCGGGGTCCTCGCACTCGTCGCCGGCGTCGCCGTCGGTGCCCTCCAGTGGCCGACGCTCTTCGAGGTGATCCTATGAAACGACAGTACAGAGCGGCACTCGGTATCGCAGGTATCGTCCTCGCCACGACCGCACTCGGCGTGGCGGCGTTCCTCTACTTCGGTTCGACGCTCGGCGTGTACGCCGTCGGGATCGGCGCCCCGGTGGTGGTGGTCGTCGCGATCGGGCTCTACGTCCGCGGGACCGTCGCCCGCCGCAACACGACCGAGGGGGAGTTCACCAGAAGCATGGCCGAGTCGGTCGCCTCCTCGTTCCGCGAGGAGTTGGCTCGGCTCGACCGCCTCGACCGTGACTACCCTCGCTGGGGCGCGACGGAGGTCAAAACCGACGCGAAGCATCTCGCCGACAGCTTCGAGTCCGCCGGCATCGACGTCGACGTGGACGACGGCTCCTTCCGGATCGAGTCGGTCGAGGGCGTCCACAAACTGGAGGAACTCGACGACGACGTCGAGGCGTTCTCCGAGTCCGTGGCCGCCTCGTTCGCGGCGTTCGCCCGCGAGGAGGTCGACCGCTCCCGGGAGGCGGCCGACGAGGTTCAGTCTGAGTTCCTCGACGAAACGGACGATCCGTTCGAGTCGGTCTCCACGGCCGTCCCGGACGGCGATCCGCCCGAGGTTTCGGCGGCGGAACGCACGATCGAACGCAGCCGCGACGCGACGCGGGAGGTGTTCGACCGGGCGATCGACCGCATCGAACGGACCCTCGGCGAGTACGGCGGCGACCGCGCCAGCCTCCGGCAGCAGTTCGACTCGATCCGCGGCCACCTCGAGGTCGGCGAGTGGGAGAGCGCGACCGAGAAGCTCGAACGTGCACGCGAGCGCGTCGAGCGCTCGACGGCGGAGGAGTTCTCCGCCGACCGCGAGGCGCTCGTCTCCCTGCTCGACGCGATCGACGACGCGGAGATCGACCCGTACCTCACGGAGGACCAGCGGGACCGGATCGCCACGGTCCGCAGACAGCTCGAGGAGATGGAGTCGGCGCTCTCGACCGACCAGCTCGAATCCGCGTCGGCCGACGTGCGCCGCGTGGCGATCGACGTCGTCTCGACGCTCCGGTCGGACCTCGAAGCGGCCGACGACACCATCGAGAGCAGCGACGTGCCGTCGGAGTTCTACACCACGCCGGACGCGGTCTACACGGACTACGTCGAGGAGCTACGCTCGGCCGACGACCTCGGGGCGTTCACCCAGCGGTGGGAGGCGGCGACCGAGGAGCTGCTCGACGCGCTCGACGCCCGGGAGGGGAAGGCCGCGGTCGCCGACTCCTACGACATCGTGAGCGAGCGGATCGAGGAGGCCCTCCGGAAACAGGGTGAGGTCGCCGGCGACGACCTCCCGGTCAAGGAGCCTGAGCGGTTCTTCGAGCTGTACGCACAGGACGAGCCGGGCGTGACGTTCGACGAGCGACGCGGCGTGCTGGTCAGCGGCGGCAGCGGCGAGACGTACGATCTCGACGTGACGGCCGAGCTCTCGGACACCTCGGCGGCGGTCGACGAGGTCACCGTCGAACTCGACGGCGAGAACGCGACCGAGCGCGAGACGGCCGCGATCGGCACGTCGGCGACGGTGACGTTCGACGACGTGCCGTACGGCTCGTACACGGTGACGGCGAGCGTCCCGGCCG
>NZ_JBHUDH010000008.1:48072-50231 GCF_042678005.1 Halolamina salina
CCCGGCCGACGCGACCGTCGACGCCGAGAGCACGATCGAACTCGACGACGAGGCCGCGGAGCGGCTCGTGCTCTCGGAGCGGTCGCTCCGTGACCGGCTCTGTGGCGAGCACGAGGACGCGGTACAGGACCAGTTGCCGACGGTCGCCCCCGAACTGGAGGACCGCTTCGAGGAAGACGGCTACCTGACGCCCGACACCGACCTGCCGATCGCGGACGACTACCTCCCCTGTCTCCTGTTGCTGTGGGCCGACGACGCCGGGTACACCGCCCGGATGGACGACGGGCGACTCCTCGTCTACGACCACGAGCGGTTCGTCTCGCGGCTCCGGACGCTCGTGACCCACCACCTCGACGACGACGAAACACTCACCTACGACGACATGCGCACCAAATTCCTCTCCGTTCCGGCGTCCGACGAACTGATCACGACTACCCTGACGGATCTCGACCTCGACGTCACCGTCGCCGACGACGGGGTGAGCGCCTGATGTCGGAAGCGGACTACACCGACTGGGGGGTCGTCTCCTCCGGCGAAGGTGGCGGCCGGATCGCGTCGACGTTCCTCAGCCGCGAGGAGAGCCCCGGGATCGGCGAGCGGGTGACGCTGCTCAACACGAACCGGAGCGACATGGTGAACCTCATGGAGGACGCGGACATCCTCGAGGAGTACGGGGAACACATCACCATCTTCGGTCCCCGGCGCGGCGTCGGGAATGACTTCGCGAAGGGGGAGCGGATGGCCGAGGAACACTTCGAGGAGATCTACAACGCGGTCACGGAGCGGATGGTCGGTGCCGACGCCCTGCTCCACGTCACCACCCTCGGCGGCGGGACCGGGAACGGGTCGATCCCGTACCTCATCGAACAGCTCTCGACCGGCTCGAACGTCGAGGGCACTCGGCCGGAGTGGGTCGAGAGCGCGGTCAACATGGCGTTCGCGGCGTGGCCGTACGAGCACGAGCCGTCCCAGCAGCAGTTCAACGCCGTCATGGGGCTCTCGCGGCTGCTCATGCGCCGGGACGTGACACAGAACGCCGACGCGGTCCTGCTCGCGAGCAACACGCACATCGAGAACGAGGATCTCTCGACCGACCAGTACGACGCGGTCAACGAGCGGATCGTCACCGCGATCGATCTGCTGATCGGCGCCGGCCGCAACGCCGAACGCATCATCGACGCGGAGGACTACATCGCCCAGCCGTCGAACATCGGCGTCTACCACTTCACGCCCGGGGTGGCGACGGACCTCCACTACGACATGCTCGACTACGAGATCATGTTCGACCGGGCGGCCGAGCAGTCGTTCGTCCCGATGGACGCCTCCACTTCCCGGGCGGCGTTCGCGGTCGTCCGCGCGCCCGCCCACCTCGTCGAGTCGGGCGAGGTGACGAAATCCGGCGTCGAGAACGCGTTCGGCCGCTGGAAGCGCGACAAGGGGATCTCGAGCGCGAAGGGACTCTCCACGGTCACGCTGAAGCCCGGTCGCGGAAACAACGTCGACGTGCTGCTCCTGCTCGGAGGGTTCGACCTGAACCCGCTGCTGGACCAGTCGTGGCCGGAGTATGAGGAGACCAAACGGCAGTTCGAGCAGGCACGCAAGCTCCAGAACGATTCGGAGACGGCCATCTCGATGAACGAGATCGAGCAGTTGGAGGAGAACTTGACGCGGTACCTGGAGGTGAACGGATCGGGCCGATGACCGAGCGACGCCTCCTCGCGACGCTCGCCGTGCTCGCGCTCGTCGTCTCCAGCGTCGCCGCCGTCGGCGTCGGAGTCGCAGTGGACTCCGAGGACGGCCACGTCAGAGTGAATCAGCAGGACGACGGCGGGCTGCTGGTGGAGTTCGACAACGAGACGTTCCCCGATCGACAGGGCGTCACCGTCAACGTCACCGCGAACAACGAGACGACGACGCTCGACACGAGCGCGGCGGAGACGGACGACCCGGACTGGTGGGCACGTGAGGTCGCCGCCGACGCGTTGCCCGACGGATCGCTGGCTGATGCCCGCGTGACGGTGGCGTACAACGGCACCGTCGAGTTCGATCGGACGATGGACCTCCGGCACCTGCGCGTCGAGACGGGGACGGCCCGCTTCGACGACGCGGGACGGCTCGCGGTGAACGCCACGTCGGTCGGCCTCGGCGGCGGTGCCGTC
>NZ_JBHUDH010000008.1:50275-51644 GCF_042678005.1 Halolamina salina
GCCGCGCCGCCGGACGCGGTCTGTACCAACGAGGGGACCGTGATCGTCGAGCTGGTCGACAACGGCCACTTCCGGGTCCGGGGCTGCCCGAAGGTCGCCGCCGACGGCCGTATCGACTTCCGTGAGGTGGGCGAGACGAGCGTCTCGCTGCAGAGCGGGGGCGTCCTCGTCTCCTCGGACCTCCTCGTCGACGGTCAGCAGTACCACGTGACACTCGCCACCGAGGACCCCGAGGCCACGTACGTCGTCACCGCGAACGCCTCCGAAGGGCGGATCGAACTGTCCAACGAGTACGTGACCGGCGCGGGCGACGTGACCGTCGAACTCGACGGCGATACGGTGCTTAACGCCGGCTTCCAACCCCCGGAGGCGGTTCGGGGGTCGGTCGTGGACGGGAACGTCTCCGTCGAGGGCGACCTCCCCGGCGGATCGATCGACCGGGCCGTGCTGGACGACGGGTCGAGCGTCCGGCTCCTCGACAACGTGACGCAGGAGTCGGGGACGGTTTCGCTGCCGGTGACGCTCAGCCCCAACGGCTCCTACAGCCTCGTGCTGCTCTACGGCGACGGCTCGTCGGTGTTCGTCGAGGTCGGCGACGGCGGCTCGTCACCCCCGGCCAGCGAAGGGACGGCCACCTCGGAGCAGACGGAGGGCGGCCTGATCCAGTCGCTCGGCGGGAACAACGTCCTCGTCGGGGCGCTGCTGACGCTCGCAGTCCTGCTCGGGGTCGTGGTCGCCATGCTCTGGCTGACCTCCGACGATGACGACGACGGCGCGGCGAACGGCGGTGCGACCGGTTCGCGAGAGCTCAGGGTCTCCGTGATCGACGGGTACAACGACAGCCAGATCACCGGAGCCGTGACGGTGGAGGCGACACCCCAGAAGCAGCAGACGAAGGAGGGGTATCGCCTCGACACGAGCGGACGCACCCACGAGATCACGGGCGGCACATCCCGGATCGAGGTGCCCAGAAAGCCGGTCGAACTGGAGGCGACGTACAACGGGATCAGCACGAGCCGTACGGTGAGACTCGCGGAGTCAGACGGGGTACAGTTGCGGTTCGGTCCGGTACCCCAAACGCTCACGGTTCGGGACGAGGACGGCGAGCCGATCCCCGGCGCGACGGTCGCGATCGTCTCCGACGGGCAGACCCACGTCACCCGGGAGACCGACGAGGCCGGCCGGGCACACTTCGACGTGTCGGTCGACGCGACGGGGTTCGAGGTCGCCGTGGAGCACGACCGCTTCGAGTCGGCCTCGCGCCACGTCGCCGATCCGAGCTCCTTCCCCGACTCGATCACGCTGGCCGAGAAGACGGGGACGCTCCGGGTCCGAACGGCCATCGACGGCGAGGCGACCGACGCGGTCG
>NZ_JBHUDH010000008.1:51676-56675 GCF_042678005.1 Halolamina salina
GGCCGCACCGACGGTCGAGGCGTCGACCGAACCCGGGATCTACGAGTTCCAGGACGTGCCGGTGGGCGCCTACGAACTGCTCGCGACGGCCGACGGCTCGCCGTTCGACCCGGACCGGGAGACGGTCGAGATCGGCGCCGACGACGCCGTGACGGCCGACCTCGACGTCGGGTTCCGGTTCTCGATCGACCGGCACCGCGACGAACTCGCGGCGCTCCGGACCGCGGCCGACGAGCTGGTCCCCTCCAGTCAGATCGACACTGCGATCCACGGCTACTACGCCAGCGTCGCTCACGCGCTCGCCGACGTCGTCGAGTCGTTGCCGGAGCGCGGCGACCAGTTCGCCGGCACGGGCGTCGACCCCGACGCGGTGGCCGAGGCGCTGCTCGACACGGGGCAGGGCGTCGTCACCGTGGTCGACAACGCGCTGAACACGAAGCAGAACGTCGACCTGTTCAACGGCTGTGCGGACCTGCCGGCGGCGACTGTCGAGTGGGACGGGTTCGAGATCACGACGCTGTTCGACCTCGCAGGGAAGGAGCAGATGCTCGACCAGCAGACCGAGATTCGAACCCGCCTCACCGAACTCGAGGAGCGAATCGACGCCGAGCGGGACGAGCTGAACGTCGTCTCGCCGGCCAGCGACGTGCTCGACGAGCTCCGTAACTTCGCGCAGAACGAGATGAAGTCGGACACGACCAGAAACGCCGCGGTCGTGTTCGTCCTCCTCGGGTTCGCCGACGCGGTGGAAGAGCTGTTCGAGCGAGAGCAGCTCCGTGAGCGGCTCCAGTACACGAGGTTCTAGCACCATGCAACGATCGACACTCCCTCGACTGATCGTGACCGCGCTCCTCCTCGGCAGCGTGTTCGCCGCGAGCGGGACGCCGGTCGCCGCGTCCACAGCGGACCCGGAGACGGCCGACGAGTACCTCGCGGCGCTGCAGGAGTACGAGGAGGCGCCGGCGCTCGAGACGTACAGCGAGTTCGAAGTGATGCGGAGTCAGGCGATCACCGCCGTCCAGGTGGGCGAGTTCACGGCGACCGACCGGGAACGGATGGCGGCGATCCTCGCGACGCTCGAGACGTTCACCGACGCCTACGCCGCCGCCCAGAACGGGAGCGTGGCCGAGAGCGTCACGATCGCCAACCGAACCGCGGAGGCGATCGATCGCGTCGAGGCGGCCGACGGCGGCCAGTACGCCACGCTCGCACGGCTCGGCCTGGAGCGGTTCTACCGGCAGCAGGGCGACACGCTCTACGAACGCGGCCGTTCCGCCGAGAACACGTCGGCGAAGATCCGCTACTTCGAGGCCGCCGCCACCGCACTCGAACGCGGCGGCGCGACGACGCAGTTCTCGCGGGTGAGCGCCGAACTGAGCCAGACCGAGGCCACGTTCGAGGCCGACAAGGCCGAGCTCGAAACCGCGGTGTCGCTGGCGAGTTCCTTCAGGGCGGACTGCGGGGAGTCCTGTGCCAGCCCGGTCGCCGCGATGACCGGGCTCGGGCCGGCGGTGTTCGGCCATTACCGGCAGGCGCGTGAAGCGAACGCCGCGAGCGACACCGCGAGCCAGATCGTGGACAGACACTCCATCTCGCAGGACGCCGACCGCGTCGCGCAGCTGTCGGAGTGGACGAACCAGGCGATGCTCTCGCTGGTGATCGCGTCGACGCTGCTGCTGTTCGGCTACGCGCTCCTGATCGTCCTCCTCGTCGCGCCGGTGGCGGCTCGGATCGCGACTTGGAGCGAGGACCTGGAGCGGGCACAGGTGGGACGTATCGTTCCGGCGGACTCCGTGGAGGTGGGGGAGTCATGAGCCGCTCGATCGCCGTCCGGGCGTTCACCCTCCTCAGCTGCCTCCTGCTCGTCGTGGGGGCGGCCGCGCCGGCGGCAGGCGCGTCCACGTCGGTCGGGGTCGACGCCGCGCTGCCCGACCAGAGCGAGAGCAGCCAGCTCTCCTTTACGTTCTCCCCGGACGCGAACGCGACCGTCGACGCGACCGAGGAGATAACCCGGGCCAACGGCGACGTCACGTTCCAGTTCGTCTCCTGGCAACGGACCGACGGCTCCGGCTCGGGATCGTCGACGAGGTGGGACGTGGTCGCCGGCGCCACCTACCGCGTGACCTACGAGGCCAGCGTGATGGGGTCGGCCGACGAGGGGGTCTACAGCGGGACCGCCACCGTACAGAACCGGAACGGCGGGACGGTCGCCTCGGAGCCGCTCGAGGTCTCAGTCGATAAGCTCTACCCCGAGTTCGGCTACGCCGACCCGTCGACCAAGGAGCTCGTCTATCAGGACCCGAACTCACAGAGCGAGTCGACCTCCTTCGACGTCTCGGTGCCGAACTCCGGCGACGGCGCGATGGTGCTGTCGGAGGTGTCGTTCTCCGGACTCCCCTCCGGGATATCGGCGGAAGCCGAGCTCCCCGACTCGCCGATCGACGCGCGGTCGTCCGGCGCCGTCAGCGTCACCGTCACCGGGAGCGAGTCGCTCGACCCTGGCCGGTACAGCTTCCAGATGACGCTGACCGACAACCTCGGCAACTCCCTCGACCTCTCCGTCCCGATCGAGGTCAGGCGGCCGCCGATCGCGTCGGTGTCGGGCGGGGAGATCCAGATCGGCGACGTGCTCAACGGCACCAGCCGCGAGGTGGAGTTCACGATCGAGGAGGCGGGCGGTTACCAGGGGATCGACGGCCTCTCGGTCAGACAGATCGGGAACGAGCGTTCGGCCAGTCTCTCCTTCAGCGGAACGCGGTACGTCTCGACGGGGCCGGGCGGGAGCGCCACGGCGACCGCGTCGGTGTCGGTCGACGACGGCGTGCGACAGCACGAGGAGCTGACGTGGGACGTGGAGCTCACCCCCGATAACCAGAACGCGCCGAGCACCGTCGTCACGGTCTCCGCGCGGTCGATCTACCCGGCGATGCTCGACGGGGTCGACCTCCCGGAGACGCAGCTCGAGTTCGACGAACCCCGGTCGTCGGTCACGTCGTTCGACACGACGACCGAGGTCGGGATCAGGAACTCCGGCGACCTGGAGATGAACGTCGTCAGCGCCTCGGCGTCGATGCGCTCGGGGGAGCAGTACATCTCGGCGTCGATCGACGAGGCGCCGGGGACGGTGGCGGGGCTCTCGACGGGCGAGGCCACCCTCGACATCTCTGCCGACCCGGACACGCCCGAGGGGACGTACGACGTCGCTGTCACCGTCGACACCGAGTCGGCGGGCAGCACGACGGTCGTCGAGACGATCACCATCACGCAGGAACCCGAACTCCAGACGCAGACGGAGGTTTCCTACGGCGAGCTCACGATCACCGCGAACCAGACGCGGACGATCGACGTACAGGAGCGGCTCGGCTACGAGGCGATCGAGGGGCTGGAGATCACGAAGGTCTCTGGACCCGACCGGTGGCTGACGGTCGTGGAGCGCCCGCCGAGCCGGATCGGCTCCGGCGAGACCTCCCCGTTCATCGTCGCCGTCCAGTTCGACACCGAGGCCGAACTGTACGAGCAGTACCGGTGGACGTTCAGGATCACCGGTGACAACGTCGAGGCCCGGAACATCACCGTGACGGCCCGCGCCAGACCGTACAGCTTCGACCAGATCACGAACCCCCTCGAGGAGCGCGCCGCCGGCGGCGACTGGCAGGCGTCGACGACGGGGCCGATGAACACGATGCTGCTCGACCTCGAGGAGCGGCTGCGCGGCGACAGCGACCTCTCGAACTCCGTGCTCTCCCGTGCGCTCGCGGCCGGCCGGGCGACGCTGCTGTTCGTCGACTCCCTCGAACAGGCACGCGCCGCACAGGACAGCGGGAACTACTCGGCCGCACAGCGCTCGCTCGCCCGGGCCGCGGCCGCCCGCGACCAGATGCGACAGTACGTCACCGGCATCCAGCAGGACGATCTCCGGAACACCGGGAGTCAGTCCGTCGCCGCCGCCGAGACCGCCTTCGACGAGACGGCGTCGGTCCAACAGACGCACTACCGGGAGATGCTGGAGCAGAACAGCTCTATCTACCGGAACGCACAGGCCTACCGCGCGTTGATGCGCCTGAGCGAGTACACCGGCGATCAGGAGACCGCCGCGGAGCGGGAAGCGGCGTACCAGCGCGCCTCGGAGGAGTACCTCCGGACCGTCGAGGCCGCGGCCGCGAACCGGACGGCCGGGGAGAAAGCGTACGAGGGGTACGCCGCCAACGCGACGATCGTGCTGGTCGACTACCCGCTGGTCCTGAACCCGGCCCGACTCGACGAGGTCGGCACGACCACGAGCCGCATCTCCGAGCGGTACGACACCGCCGTCGCCCTGTACGACCGCGCCGGCGCGACCGAGGAGCGCGACGCGACCCAACAGCGGGCGAACACGATCGGACAGCGGCTCCAACTGAGCCAGTACGGGCTGTACGGCGTGACCGGCGTGTACGGGCTCGGCGTCCTCGCGCTGCTGGGGAGAACGGGGCTCAACCTCTACGCCTACTACCGGGACGTGAGCGCGTCCGCCTCGGGCGACTTCCTGCTCGACGGCGGTTAGCGGTACGGCCCGGAGACGCTGTCCGGGAAGCGTACCGCGGCCGGGCTGCTGTCTTGGACGGTGATCGCGTCGGGCGGGACCTCGGCGTTCTCGTCGGCCGAGGCACGCACGGTGAACACCCGTTCGGCGCCGTCGTCGGCCGTCACCTCAACTTCGACTTCGCCCGCGGTGTTCGGCCCGACCGAAACGAGGTGGATCGGGTACTCGACCGGGTCGCCGCCCGGCGTGATCTCGTCGACGTGTTCCGGCACCGTCCACTCGTCCAGGTCGGGACCGTCCGCTTCGAACCGCAGGTCCCGGATCGGCTCGTCGCCCTCGTTCTCGAAGCGGAGGTAGACGTTCGAGTTGGGTTGATCGGCGGTCCCCCACTCGGCGTCGGCGGTCACCGTCAGGTCGTCGAGTCGGCTGGTCGTCCGATCGACCAGCGACTCGTTGGGGACGAGCGTCTCGACCTCCCGA
>NZ_JBHUDH010000009.1:0-1665 GCF_042678005.1 Halolamina salina
CCGCGAGGCGATCGCCGACGCCGACCTCACCGTCGCACTCGACCCCGGCCACGGCGCGGGCGCGCTCACCAGCCCCGAGTTCTTCCGCCGGCTGGGCTGTGACGTGGTGACCGTCAACGGCCAGCCCGACGGCCACTTCCCCGGCCGCGACCCCGAGCCGGTCCCGGAGAACCTCGACGACCTCGGCCGGCTCGTCCGGGCGAGCGACGCCGACGTTGGGGTGGCCCACGACGGCGACGCCGACCGCGCGATCTTCTTCGACGAGACCGGCGAGTACATCGAGGGCGACGCCTCGCTGGCGGCGCTGGCGGCCGAAGCCCTGGAGCCGGGCGACGCCACCGTCGCCGCCGTGAACGTCTCCCAGCGACTCGTCGACGTGTGTGACGAGGTCGGCGCCGACCTCGAACTCACCCCGATCGGCGCGACGAACATCATCACGCGGATTCAGGAACTCGAGGCCGAGGGCCGCCGGGTCCCCATCTCGGGCGAGGGCAACGGCGGGATCTTCTTCCCCGACTTCCGGCTGGTCCGTGACGGCGCGTTCATCGCCGCGAAGTTCCTCGAACTGCTCGCGAAAACAGGCGACAGCCCGAGCGAGGTCGTCGCGCCCTACACCGCCTACGAGAACGTCCGGCGCAACCTCGCGTACGACGAGGAGTCCGAACTCAGCGCGATGCTCGCCGCCGCCGAGCAGTACGCCGAGGCGGCCGACGTGGAAGCGAGCACCGTCGACGGCTACCGGCTCGACTACGGCGACGCGTGGGTGCTGGTCCGGCCCTCCGGCACCGAGCCCAAGGTCCGGATCTACGCCGAGGCCCGCGAGCGCGAGCGCGCGGTCGAACTCGCCGACGCCGTCGAAGAGAAACTCGCGGCGGCGCTCGACAACTGACCCGCCGGCCGAGGACCGTTCTCAGTTCTCCAACGCCTGCTCCAACCGATCACGCTCCCCGCGGAGCCGTTCGGCTTCGGCCTCGATCTCGCCGTTCCGGAGCGCCTCACGCTGTTCCGCGGTAAGCTCTTCCTCCGCGACGACCGCGTCCCGCAGCCGGTCGTAGTCCTCCCGCCGGGCGAGATCACGGAGGTTCCGGGCCAGCGCGACCGTCTCCTCGTCGGCGAAGCGGCCGACGACCGACACGAGTTCGCTCGCGAGGTAGCGCAGTTCGTCCGCGGGCGGCGGCGATCCCACCGTCAGCGGCTCCGGGCCGATGCGGTCGAGGTAGGTCCGGTGGACCGGGACGGTGGTCTCGAACGCGGTCGGGTCCTCGACGTAGTGGGAGAGCTTCGAGCCCGAGTACTGCGCGTAGGAGAGCAGCGTCGACAGCGGCTCCTCGCCCGCGGGGTGGTTTCGCACGTACTCCAGCAGGTCCGTCGGCGGCCGCTGGTAGTCGATCAGCGGGTACTGCTTCGTCGTCTCGATCAGTTCGAGCAGTTCCCGGACCGGTGCATCCTGGACGTACGCCTCGAACGCCTCGCGGACGGCGGCGTCGTAGCGTTCGATCGGCTCGGTCAGCGTCTCGGTCGGCGCGGAAAGGTCCGCGTCGCCCAGCCGCCGGAGTTCGGCGAGTTCGTCCAGCCGGCGCTCGATCGCCGACAGCCGCTCGGTCACGGCGCGCTCGGCGTCGTCGACGCGTTCCGCGAGCCCGCGAGCATGGCGCTGTTCGCCGA
>NZ_JBHUDH010000010.1:0-1064 GCF_042678005.1 Halolamina salina
CCGCCGTCGAAGTCCACGCCCTCCCGCTGCCACGACTCGGGCAGATCACGGAGCGCGGACTCACAGTCCTCGTACCCCTCGGTCCATCCCGGGAGGGGTGTCGCCTCGCCGACGCCGCGAACGGTCCCCGTGTCGGTCGACCGTTCCACGCCGACGAGGAACCCACGACGCTCCTTGATCGTCCCGTCGGCGGTCGATAACGGACGAGCGAGATCGAGCGTGAACGGACGGAGAGTCGGACTCATCCGAGGATCAGTCCGGCGGTGAACAGCGCGGCGTAGAGCGCGAGCAGCTGTCCGGTTCGCTCCAGCGCGGGGTTGAGCGCCTCGCCGTCGGTCCGCGTCAGGACGGTCCGTCCCACGACCGCCGCCAATGGGATCGACAGGAGGGGCAGCAGGATCGCCGGACCGAACCCCTCGACGAACAGGAACACCGGGACCGCGTACGCGAGCGCGAGCATCGCGACGTACTCGGCTCGACAGACACCGTAGCCGAAGCGGACGGCGAGCGTTCGCTTCCCGGTCCTGCTGTCCTCCTCCTTGTCCCGGACGTTGTTCACCACGAGGACGTTCGTCGTGAGCCCCGCCATCGGGAGACTGGCCAGTAGCGCGAGCGCCGGAACGGTTCCCTCCGGCACACCCATCGGGACGCCACCGACCGCCGCGGCGGCCTGCACGTAGACGGTGCCGGTGACGGCGACGAGGCCGAAGAAGACGAACACGAACAGGTCGCCGAGCCCGTGGTAGCCCAGCGGGTACGGCCCGCCGGTGTAGGCGATCCCGGAAGCGACCGAAAGCAGGCCGATCACGAGGATCGGGACGCCGCCGACCCAGACGAGGTACGTTCCGACCAGAATCGCGGCGGCGAAGGTGAGCCACATCGCCCGCTTGACGGCGGCGGGTTCGATCAATCCGCCCGCGGTCACGCGGGTGAACCCCTCGCGCTCCTCGGTGTCGGCACCGTGGATCGCGTCGTAGTAGTCGTTCGCGAAGTTGGTGCCGATCTGGATCAGGATCGCGCCCAAAAGCGCCGCGGCGGCCGGGGCCGGGGCGAACAGCCCCTCG
>NZ_JBHUDH010000010.1:1082-5286 GCF_042678005.1 Halolamina salina
CCACGCCGACGAGCACCGGCGAGATCGCCGCCGGCATCGTCTGGGGGCGGGCGGCCATCACCCACGCTTTCGCCCGCGTCGGCTCCGCGTTCGAACTCATTGCTGGTGGTTCGGGCGGGCGGCCCAAAGCGACTGCGGTTGCGGGAAGCCGGAACTGTTTCCGGTGCGGGGCCGAAGCCCGAACCGTGGATCGAACGGACCCGCGAGCGACCTACGACGACCCCTCCGAGGCGGAGCGGGTCACCGAGGTCGAGTCCGAGCAGTTCGAGGTGGAGCGGGTCGAACGGCGGCAGGAGCTACTGGAGGCCCCCGGATATCGCCGCCGACCTCGACGTTGGATTCCGGATGCGGGCGATAGCGGCAGGGAAGAAATTATGGTCCTCGCCGGGGACGACTCACACGCACTGATCGCGGCACGCCGGGCGGCCGAACTCGCCTCCGCAGCCGACGACGCGTCGCTGACGCTGTTCGACGTCCAACCCCCGGCGGCCGACACCGAGGCGGATCGCTCCCACTGAAGGTGGCGAAGCAGTCATCGAGGCGGTCGCGGAACGCGCTGACATCCAATCTATGTCGTACGACACCGAGATCAGAGTCGCTGAGGACACCGAACGGACGATCACCGACGCCGCGGAGGGACACGACACGGCCTGTGTCGGGGCGACCCGATCCGGGGCGGTCTCACAGGCCGTGTTCGGCTCGCTCCCCGAGACGGGTGGACGGGAGGCCGACCAAACTGTCGTGATGGCGCGTGCCCCGGCGGAGTCGCCGGTGTCGGGCCGTGAAGCGCTCCTGCGGCGACGGGGGGTGTGACTCGTGTACATAATCATCATCGGCGCCGGCGACATCGGCACGCCGCTCATCGACATCGCGACGGAGTCCGGGAACGAAGTCGTCGTCATCGAGCGCGACGAGGCCCGGGCGAACCGCGCCGCCGACGAGTTCGACTGTCTGGTCCTGCACGACGACGCGACGACGAAGGACACGCTCGAGGACGCGGGCGCCGCGCAGGCCGACGCGCTCATCTCGACGACCGATCAGGACGCGACCAACGTGATGACCTGCCTCCTCGCGAAGGAGTTCGAGGTGCCCGCGATCCTCTCGGTCGTCCACAACCCCGAACACATGGGGCTGTTCGAGCAGATCGGCGTGAACACGATGCAGAACCCCCAACAGCTCATCGCCGAGTACCTCTACCGGGCGGTCGCGCGGCCGGCGATCGTCGACTACATGCGCGTCGGCGAGAACGCCGAGGTGTTCGAGATCACGGTCACCGACGAGGCGCCGATCGCGGGGAAGACGCTCCGGGAGGCCGCCCAGTCGGGGCTTCTCACCGACGAGATGCTGGTCGTGGCGATCGAACGCGAGGGGAACGACCATCCGATCACCCCTCGCGGCGAGACGACGATCCAAGGGGGCGACCTGTTGACCGTCTACTCCGGCGTCGGCGCCGACCCGGAGATCACCGACATCTTCGGCCACTATGAAGACCGCGAGGAGTGAGCCGGCCGTGAGCAGCGCCGGAGGCCGAACGGCCCGACTCCCCGCGGCCACAGGGGACGTATGAACGGGGCTGTCGCGACGGTCGGCCGGGACCTCGGCCGCATCCTCGAGGCGCTGGGCGGGCTGTTGCTCGTCTCCCTCGTCGTCCCGATCGTCTGGGGGGAGTACTTCGCGATCCCGGCGCTGCTGGCCTCGGCGCTCGTCCCGTTGGGGATCGGTCGACTGCTCTACCGGCGGTACCGGGGGGCGGAGTCCCCGGGTCGGTTCCACGGGATGATCGTCGCGGCCTCGGGCTGGTTCTGCGTCGGCGTCTTCGGCGCGCTGCCGTTCCTCCTGATCGCGTGGAGCGTCCGGCTCGGGGTGCCGGGTGTCCAGATGCCCGCCGGGACGTCGACGCTCGCGGCGTTCACCGACCCGCTCAACGCCATCTTCGAGAGTATGAGCGGCTTCACCGGCACCGGGCTGACGATGACTGACAACGAGGAGGTGCTGCCGCGGACGCTCCAGTGGTGGCGGACGTTCAGCGAGTGGGTCGGCGGGGTGGGCGTGATCGTGCTGACGACGGCGATCCTCTCACGCCCCGGTAGCGGCTCGCTGACGCTGTACGAGAGCGAGGCGCGCTCGAAGAAGATCCACCCGAGCATCGTCTCGACGGTCCGGACGATCTGGTGGATCTTCACGCTGTTCACGTTCGGCTCGATCCTCGCGCTCTGGCTGGCGGGGATGCCGATCTGGGGGGCGATCAACCACGCCATGACCGGGCTCGCGACCGGCGGGTTCTCGGTCACGGACAACTCGATCGCGACGTACGACAGCGTCGCGATCGACTTCACGTTGCTCCCGATCATGCTGCTGGGCAGCATCGCCTTCCCGGTCCACTACCTCATCCTGCAGGGTGACCTGCGGAACTTCTACACCGACCTCCAGACGCGGTGGGTGTTCGGCTACATGGGGCTGGGGTCGGCGCTGCTGTGGGCGTTCCTCTACTTCGCCGGCCCGTACGCGACGCCGTTTGCCGCCCTGCGCTACGGGCTGTTCCAGTTCGTCTCGGCCGCCACCTGTACGGGGTTCCAGACGGCCGTCGACGCGACGAACGTCGCGCTCGGCCGGTGGCCCTCGTACGCCCAGTTGACGGTCGTGTTCGCGATGTTCGTCGGCGGGGCGGCCGGGTCGACGGCCGGCGGGATCAAACTCATCCGCGGGCTGACGCTCGTGAAGGGGATCCGCCACCAGATCGCCGACGTGTTCTACCCCGAGAGCGCGGTCCGGCGGCTGGAGATCAACGGCCGCCGACTGAACGAGGACGAGGCGAGCCGCGAGTTCATGGAGGCGGCGATCATCGTCGTCCTCTGGATCTCGTTCCTCGTCGTCGGCACGTTCCTCCTGCTGCTCACGCTCCCGGCCGGGGAGTACTCGCTCGCGAACGTCCTGTTCGAAGTCGCGAGCGCGCAGGGGAACGTCGGGCTCTCCGCGGGGATCACCGGTCCCGAGTCGCTGCCGACGATCGGGAAGGTCGCGTTCCTCTTCCACATGTGGATCGGCCGGCTGGAGATCATCCCGGTGCTGGTGATGCTCCGCACCGTGTTCAAGCGAGGGGGGCTCTACCAATGAGGCTGGACGACATCCCGCTCGTCTTCGACGTGTTCGACGCCGGCCCGGACGACCGGGTGTTCGACTCGCTGCTGCTGATCGGCCCCCCCGTCGTCGCCCTGATCGTCGTGCTGGGCCGGTCGCTGCTCACCGAGGGCCTCGCGGTGGCGTACATCGCGGTGTTCGTGGCGTACGTGCTGTATCAAGCGGTTCGGAAGTAGCGTCCGGGTGTCTCACGCCGATTCCGGCGACAGCCTCAGTAGTGCCAGGGGTACTCCGAGAAGTCGGGCTGCCTGCCTTCGAGGAACGCGTCCCGGCCCTCCTTGGCCTCGTCGGTCATGTACCCCAGCCGCGTCGCCTCGCCGGCGAACACCTGCTGGCCCACCATCCCGTCGTCGGCCATGTTGAACGCGTACTTCAGCATCCGCATCGCCGTCGGGCTCTTGCTCGTCATCGTCTCCGCCCACTCGATCACCGTCTCCTCCAAATCTTCGTGTGGGACCGCCTCGTTGGCCATCCCCATCTCGACCGCCTCGTCGGCGGAGTAGGTCTTCCCGAGGAAGAACACCTCGCGGGCTTTCTTCTGCCCGATCTGGCGGGCGAGGTACGCCGAGCCGAAACCGCCGTCGAAGGAGGCCACGTCGGGGTCGGTCTGGAGGAACTTCGCGTGCTCCTCGCTCGCGAGCGTGAGGTCACAGACGACGTGCAGCGAGTGGCCGCCGCCGACGGCCCAGCCCGGGACGACGGCGACGACGGGCTTGGGCATGAACCGAATCAGCCGCTGCACTTCGAGGATGTGGAGCCGGCCCGCCTTGGCCGTCTTGACCGCCTCGGACTCGTCCTCGGCAGCCTCGTCGTCGCCGCGGTACTCGTAGCCCGAGCCGCCGCGGACCGACTGGTCGCCGCCCGAACAGAACGCCCAGCCGCCGTCCTTCTCGGAGGGACCGTTACCGGTCAGGAGGACGGCGCCGATATCGGCCTGCTTGCGCGCGTGGTCGAGCGCGGCGTGGAGCTCGTCGACGGTACCGGGTCGGAACGCGTTCCGCACCTCGGGGCGGTCGAACGCGATCCGCACCGCCGGGAAATCGACGCCGCGGTGGTAGGTGATGTC
>NZ_JBHUDH010000010.1:5386-7945 GCF_042678005.1 Halolamina salina
CTACGCCGAGGCCCGCGAGCGCGAGCGCGCGGTCGAACTCGCCGACGCCGTCGAAGGGCTCGTCGCGGTCGGGGTCGAACAGCTCTGAGACCATACCGGAACCGCGACGCCGGCCAGCAAAAAGTCCGCGGTCGGCGCGGCCGTGGGGCGCTCTCAGTCCGCCGATCCGTCGGCGAGCGCCTCGATCACCTGCTCCCGCAGACGGTCGCGGACCGCGTGAGAGTCCGCGGCGTCGGTGACGACCTCGACGACGGTGCTCCCCTCGCTCGCGACCGCCTCACTGTAGGCGTCGACGAACCCCTCGCGGGAGTCCACGCGCTCGTAGTCGAGCCCGTACAGGTCGCCGGTCGGCTCGAAGTCGATCCCATGTGGCGTTTTGAACTGGTCGGTGAAGGGCGGCTCGAACGACTCGATCGGGAGCATGTGGAAGATCCCGCCGCCGTCGTTGTTGAGCAGGACGATCGTCGCGTCCACGTCACACCGCGCGACGGCGAGCAGCCCGTTCATGTCGTGGTAGTACGCGAGGTCGCCGATCACGAGTGTCAGGTGGTCCGTCGTCGCCGAGCCCGCACCGAGCGCGGTCGAGGTGATCCCGTCGATCCCCGAGACGCCGCGGTTGCCCAGCGCCGTCACCGCGTCCGCGCTCGGCCGCGCGAAGCGATCGAGGTCCCGGACGGGCATCGAGTTCGAGACGAACAGCGTGGTGGGTTCGGGGGCCGCGTCGACCGCGTCGACGACGAGGCCGCCCTCGAACAGCCCCTCGTGGGCGTCGACCGTCTCCCAGTGGGTCCGCTCGGCCGCGGCCCACCGTTCCCGCCAGTCCGCGGAGTCCGGGCCGGAAACGACCCGAGCCAGCGCCTCGGCAAGTCGCGAGGGGTCCGCCACGACGAGGTCGCTCGCGGTGAACTCCGCCTCGCGCCACTTCCCCGCGGGGTCGACGACGAACTGCTCGGCGTCGGTCCGGGCGAGATACTTCCGCAGCGGCTTCGAGGTGGGGGAGGCGCCGATCCGGAACACCGCCTCGGGGTCGGGCCAGTCGGCGGTGACCGACTCGTCGAGGTAGGCGTCGTAGCCGCCGAGCACGGGCGCGACGCGGGTGTGGCCCCCGAAGCGCAGGCCGGAGAGCGGGTCGGCGAGGATCGGGAACCCCGTCGCGTGGGCGAGCGCGACGATCGCTTCGGGGTCGACCTCTGTGGGGTCGGCAGGCCCGGCGACGATCAGGCCGCGCTCGACGCCCAACTCCTCGGCCAGCGAGCGGATCTCGGTATCGGGGAGTTCGGGCGCCCCCTGCGCGCGCTCGACGAACGCCGGGGACGACGATCCGGCACCGACACCTGCGGGGGCGGCGCTACCCTCCCGCTCCCGCCCCTCGGCGGCCAGCGCCTCGAGGTCCTCCGGCACGTCGCCGGGCACCTCGGTCGGTTCGAGCGGCTTGCGGAACGGGCAGTTGAGGTGGACCGGCCCGGCGTCGGTCCCCTCGGCCTCGGCCAGCGCGCGGGCGACGGTGGTTCGCAGCGAGCGGAGTTTTCGAGGTTCGGCCTCCGGTTCGGGCAGATCCTTGTACCACCGGACGGCGTCGCCGTACAGCTTCTCCTGATCGGCGGTCTGGTTCGCGCCGGAGTCCCGCAGTTCCGGCGGGCGATCGGCCGTGAGCGCGAGCAGCGGGACGCGGGACTGGTCGGCCTCCAGCACGGCGGGGTGGTAGTTCGCGGCGGCGGTGCCGGAGGTGCAGACCAGCGGCGTCACCTCGCCGGTGCGGCGGGCGCGGCCGAGCGCGAAGTACGCCGCGGACCGCTCGTCGAGGTGGGAGAACGTCCGGATCGCCTCGTGTTCGTCGAACGCGACCGTCAGCGGCGTCGACCGCGACCCCGGCGAGATGCAGGCCGCGGTGACGCCGCTCCGGGCGAGCTCGTCGACGATCGCCCGGGCCCAGAGCGTGTTGCGGTTCGGCGCAGTCATTGTCGAACCCTCGCGGCCGGGGCTGTTGGTTCCTGCGTTCCCGGGTCGACGGTGGAGACGGCTGTCGTGGCATCCATGCGGCCACTCGCCCGGCGTCACGCGGCGGGAGCGCCCGTTCGCTCCCCGGGGCGGTTCCGTAGCGACTTTACCGCAGCCCGTGTCACCTCCGCCCATGACCGACCGCATCGTCGTCGTCGGGGCCGGCTACGCGGGTGCCGGAACCATCGACTCGCTCAAGGACGAAGTGCCCGACGCCGGGCTGAAAGACGACGTCGAGCTCGTCTGGATCAACGAACACGACTACCACCTCGTGCTGCACGAGGCCCACCGCGTGATCCGGAACCCGGACGTGGCCTCGAAGATCACGATCCCCTGCGAGTCGATCCTGCCCGACTGGGGGGAGTTCGTGCAGGACCGCGTCGTCGGCCTCGACACCGACGACCGAACGATCGAACTCGAGGACGGCGAGCCGGTCGACTACGACTACCTCCTGCTCGGGGTCGGCAGCGCCACCGCCTTCTTCGGCATCGACGGCCTACGGGAGCACGCGCTCACGCTCAAGAGCCTCGCGGACGCCCGCGAGATCCACGAGGACGTGAA
>NZ_JBHUDH010000010.1:7955-9071 GCF_042678005.1 Halolamina salina
CGCCCGCCGCGGACGCCTCCGTCGCCGACCCCGCACAGGTGATCGTCGGCGGCGCCGGCCTCTCCGGGATTCAGACGGCCGGCGAGATCGCCGAGTACCGCGACGAACACGACGCCCCGATCGACGTCCACCTCGTCGAGGGGCTGGAGGAGGTGTTCCCCAACAACCCCGACGACGTCCAGCAGGCGATCCGGAGCCGGCTGGAGGCCGCCGACGTGAACATCGAGTGCGGCGAGTTCATCTCGGAGGTCGACGACGACACGGTGTACGTCGGCGGCGGCGAGGACGAGGCGCCCGACGAGATGCCGTACGACGTGCTCGTCTGGACGGGCGGCATCACCGGGCGGGAGGAACTGGAGAACACCGACCTCGAGAAGGACGAGCGCTCCCGGCGCGTGTTCGCCGATCGGGATTTCCAGACCAGCGACGACCGCGTGTTCGCGATCGGTGACACGGCGCTGATCGATCAGGGCGAGGACGACGTCGCGCCGCCGACGGCGGTCGCAGCGTGGACCGCCGCCGAAGTCGCGGGCGAGAACCTCGTCAACGCCGTGCAGGGCCGGCCCCTCTCGACGTGGACGTTCGAGGACAAGGGGACGCTGATCTCCGTCGGCGACGAGGCCGTCGCCCACGACATCGACGCGCTCCCGTTCGAGACGTTCGGCGGGATCGGCGCGAAGTTCCTGAAGAAGGCGGCCGCGACCCGGTGGATCGCGTCGATCACCTCGGTGAGCCGAGGGATGGGCGCTTGGAGCGACATGTGAACTGAGTCGGGCAGTCGGGTTTCTTTTGGTTGTTTTCGAGGTCGTGCGTTCTTTCGCAATCTGGGGCGGCGACAGTAGTTCGGTTATTGGCCGCTGGGACAGCAACTGCAAGTATCTCGACTGTTGGCAACTGGAACAGCAACAGCGACAGCACCTCGATGCTTGACCACTTGCGACCGCAGTGTGCCGGGCACGAGGCCCGGCACAGCCCCGAGTCCCCACCCCTCCCCCCGCGGCGGCCGACCGTTGGCCGTCACCAGAAATCGGAGATTTCTGATTGGCAGACGAGAGCTTCGCTCTCGTCGACGGCCGCGAGGCGTCCACCGCCACCGCAGCCGGCGGTGGCGCGCGA
>NZ_JBHUDH010000010.1:9105-11945 GCF_042678005.1 Halolamina salina
GCCATGCTCGCTCGCGGTCGTGTTCGCGGTCGATCCGACCGACTCTCACCCGATCCGAATGCCGCCACAACCCGTATCCGGGTGGCTTCCCACCTTCGACCGTATGCGAGCCTCGACACTCGTCCTCGCGTTCGGCGCGATCCTGTTCGCGTTCCCGGTTCCCGGAACTTTCATCGCCGGCGCACTCGTGCTGGTCGCGGGCGGGACTGCCCGGTGGTACGGGGCGTAAGGTCCCGCACCGACACCGCCGTCGACGGATCGAAACCGTTTCTCCCCGCGGTCCTCCACTCCCCGCATGAGCAGCCCCGATATCCTCCTCACGAACGACGACGGGATCGACGCCCCCGGCCTCGCCTCCCTCCGCGAGGAGCTCACCGCCGTGGGCGACGTGACCGTCGTCGCGCCCCACGAGAACCAGAGCGGCGTCGGCCGCACGCGTTCGAGCAGCGCCGTCCGCCACGATCACCCGTGGGGGTACTCCCTTGAAGGCACCCCGGCGGACTGCGTCGCCTACGCGCTCAACGGCCTCGACACCGAGTTCGACGCGGTCGTCTCCGGCGTCAACGACGGCCCGAACGCGGGCAACTACGTCGTCGGGCGCTCGGGAACCGTCGGCGCGGGCATCGAGGCGGCGTTCCTCGGCGTTCCGGCGCTCGCGGTGTCGGCGTACCACGCGGTCGACTTCTTCCCCCACCCGCCGGAGGAGTACGACTTCGCCCGGCCCGCGCGGGTGGCCGCGGACCTGCTCGACCGCGCGCTCGCGACCGACACGTACGACGACGTGGACCTGTTGAACGTCAACGCGCCCGTCGACGCCCCGGAGCCGGACGCCCGGATCACCCGGCCCACACACGACTACGACCTCGACGTGGCCCACGACGGGGATGCCGTCGACCGCGACCTCGGCGACGGCGAGACCGCGGTCCGGCTCTCGGACTCGGTCTGGCCCGACACCGAGGGGTTCGAGAACCCGTTCCCGCTCGCGGATCGCCACGAGGAGCGCTACCCTCACGGCAGCGACCGCCGCGCGATGGTCGAGGGGGAGGTGTCGGTGTCGCCGCTGTCGGTCGACCACGGCCACGCCGAGAGCGACTCGTTGGTGGGTGTAGTCGAGAGTCTGGAAGCGGAGTAACCGATTACGGCGCGCGACCGGCCGGGGCCTCGTGTCTCGGCCACGGAGGGCCACGCCGTAATCGTGTGTCACCTATTGCTCGCGACCGGCCGGGACCAAAGTGCCGCCGAACTACCGGCGGAACTGCTCGACGACCCCGCCCGCGGTGCCGTGTAACGGTTCGGGCGACTCCGTCTCCTGCTCGCCGTGTCGGCGCTCCGCGAACCGCGCGCCGACGCCGACGCTGACCGCCGCGAGCAGGAAGCCGGCGAGCACGTCGGTCAGCCAGTGGATCCCCAGATACATCGTCGCGACCGCGACCGAGGCGGCACCGACCGCCGCGATCGGGAGCCACCCCGGCGCGGTCGAGCGGTAGCGCGCGGCCAGCAGCGCCACCGTCGCCGACAGCGAGGTGTGCAGCGACGGGAACACGTTGGTGTTCTCGTTGACCTGACTCGTGAGCGCCTGGACCTCCGGCCAGTTCGCGAACAGCAGCGACTCCACCGCGCCGGGCATGAAGTTCCGCGGGCCGTAGGCGACGAACAGCACGTAGCAGACGAGGCCGATGCCGTAGTTCAGCGCGTAGGCCACCAGCGTCGCCGACAGCGGGCGCGTGTCGTCGTGGAGCGCGTAGAGCACGAGCGGGAACGTCAGGAGGAACACGTAGCCGAACACGTAGACGAAGCTGAAGTACGCCGTCAGCGGCGGCGACGCGAACGACTGGAGGTCGGCGACGAACCCGCCCTCGATCGCGTGGATCGCGCCGGTGACGTTGATCCCGATCAGCCACGAGAGGTGGACCCCCACGTCCCGGACGGTGCCGTTGGCAAGCAGCAGCGCGCCGAGGACGGCCGCCGTCGGCCCGACCGCGCGGGCGTTCTCCCGGAGCGAGCCGCGACGGACGCCGAGGCCGGAGAGCCGGCGGAGCGCGCCGAGGCTCACCAGATGCAGCAGGAGGTCGACGCCGCCGACGCGGGAGAGGACGGTGAATAGGCTCACGCCGACCCCCCGACGAGCGTGTCGTCGTCGTACTGGTAGCCCGCCTCGCGGAACGATTCGCGGGCCGTCTCGACGTTCAGTTCGCCGTCCTGTCCGAAAAACGGGACCACGGGGTTCCCGTCGTCCCACGCGAGATCGTCGGGGTACCACTCCGTCCCCTGGAGCGGGCCGACGGCGGGCCGGGCGTAGCCGTCGAGCACCTCCTCGCCGAGGAACGCCTCGTCGATCAGCCGCGCGAGCGTGTGCCGGACGCGGGGGTTCGAGAGGTGGGCGCGGCGGGTGTTGTAGCCGAGCACGTACGGCCGGTCCGACCGGCGCACGAGCAGTTCGGTCCCCTCGGCGCGGCCGATCCGCGGCACCGTCGACGCGCCGACGGCGGTGCCGGTCACGTCGGCGTCCCCGTCGGCCACCGCTTCGACGGCCGCCACGTCCGAGCCGACGACCCGGACCGACAGCGCGTCGAGGGCGGGGTCGGCGATCCAGTCGGGGAGTTCGGTCCCCTCCCGCGTCGAGAAGTGGTCGTCGACGCGTTCGAGCAGCAGGCGCTCCCGGGGGGTGTTCCGGACGAACTCGAAGGGACCGCTCCCGACCGGCGGGATGTTGTTCGTCACCAGCGCGTCCGTCACCGTCCCGACCGGGATGCCGCCGATCGCGGCCGGCTCGGTCCGGTCGCGCCAGACGTGTTCGGGGAGTATCGGCACCGTCAGCGCCCGCCGGGCCACGCCGTCGT
>NZ_JBHUDH010000010.1:11986-13153 GCF_042678005.1 Halolamina salina
CGACGACCGACACGTCGTCGACCAGCGTACGCCGACCGCGGAACTCCGGGGAGGGGACCGCCGCCGACTCGTCGTCGCCCAGCGTCGTGTCCGCGAGCAGGTCGTAGGTGAACGCCACGTCCTCGGCGGTCAGCGACTCCCCGTCGTGCCAGCGGACGTCCTCCCTGAGCGTGACCTGTGCGGTCGGTCCCCCGTCGGTCGTGAACTCGACGGAGGACGCGAGCCACGGCGTGTACTCGCCGTCGACGGGGCGTGCGAGCGGGTCGTACAGCAGTCCGGTCAACACGCCGCTGCGCCGGAACTCGACGGAGAGGGGGTTCAGGTTGGTGGTCGATCGCCGGTCGGTGCCGACGACGCGGAGCCGGCCGTCGCTGCGGCCCAGTCGCAGGTGGTCCAGCGGATCGGTCAGGTCGGCCGCTCGCCAGTCGGTGTCGCCGTCGGTCCGTGCCGCCCGAACGTCGTCGGGCACCGTCAGCAGCGTGAACGGCTGTGACCGGGCGATCCGCCGCTGGAGGCTGGCCAGCGCCTCCCGGCGCTGCTCGCCGTCGGTCCGGCGCTGGCGCTCGATCGCGGCGTCGGCGTCGAGGTCGGTGTAGCTGAACGGGTTCTGCCACCCCGGCGCGTCGGCGAACCGGGAGTGCAGCAGGGTGGTGAGCGCGTCGCGGTCGCGGATGATCTCGGGCAGCCGCATCACGAACAGGTCGAACTCCGTCCGGAGCAGACACTGCCGCATCAGCTCCTGCTCGGCCACCGGGAGCACGTCGACACCGATTCCCGCCTCGCGGAACCACGCGGCGATCTGTCGAGCCAGCCCGAGGGCGTAGGGGTCGGCGTCGGCCGGCAGCGTCTTGATCTGCAGTTCGACGGGCTGTGCGGACCGCCAGCCGGTGAGGTTCCGCGCCCGGCGGAGACAGCCACTGCCGAGGGCGGCGGCGCCGCTGCCCAGCGCCGCGAGGACCGAGCGCCGCCCCGTCGGCAGGCGTGGCTGATCCCTCATCTTCCTTCAGGTGTGCGATGAACGGATATATGGATTGTGCTACTCGCCCCGAGACTGCGGCCGCCGCCGCCGGCGGTTTCAGACAGACTTTACCGCCCGCCCCGACTCCCTCCCCGCGATGGCGTTCCCCAAGCGGACCGCTCGCCTCCTGCTCGCTGCGCTGGTCGTCG
>NZ_JBHUDH010000010.1:13159-15150 GCF_042678005.1 Halolamina salina
CGGCTACGTCGAGAGCGAACGCACGAACGACCGCGTGACCGGCGACCCCGCCGTCGAGCAGGCGTTCCGGTCCGGGAGCGACGAGGCCGTCGTCGGGGAGCGAAACGACATCACCGTCGTCGCGACGGACTCCAACGCGTTCGTCAGCGACGAGAGCGACGCGCCGCGGGCACAGGCGGAACTCGCGGCCTTTGCCCCCGACGGGAGCGTCTACTACTACCAGAACGACCACACGCGCTACTGGGACGTGGACCCCGTCGAGGGCACCAGCCACACCGTCGAGTTCGTCTACGCCGACCACCTCGACGCCGACGAGTGTGACGGCTCGGTCTGTACCCGGAACGGGATCGAGCGCGTCAACCTCACCACGGGCGAGCGGACCGACGTGTTCAGCCGGGTCACGGCCGGCAAGCACTCCACGCGCTGGCACGACGCTGACCGTATCGACGAGGATCGGCTGCTCGTCGCCGACATCGCCGAGGACCGCGCGTTCATCGTCAACACGACGACGGGGCTGATCGAGTGGTCGTGGGCGGCACAGGCCGACTACCCAGTGTCGAGCGGCGGCCCGTTCCCGGAGGACTGGACCCACATCAACGACGTGGAGCACGTCGAGATCGACGGGCAGGAAGCGGTGATGGTCAGCCTCCGGAACCAGGATCAGGTTGCGTTCGTCGGGATGGACGGCGAACTGCTGGAGAACTGGACGCTCGGCTCCGACGGCGACCACGCGACGCTGTACGAGCAGCACAACCCCGACTTCATCCCCGCGGAGCGGGGCGGCCCGGCGCTGCTCGTCGGCGACTCAGAGAACGGCCGGATCGTCGAGTACCAGCGCGAGGACGGCGAGTGGGTCGAGTCGTGGACGTGGGCCGACCAACGGATGCAGTGGCCCCGCGACGCCGACCGCCTCCCGAACGGCCACACGCTGATCACCGACTCCAACGGCGACCGCGTGGTCGAGGTCGACCGCGAGGGCGAGATCGTCTGGTCGGCTGACGTGGGGTTCCCCTACGAGTCCGAGCGGCTCGGCACCGGCGACGAGAGCGCGGGCGGGGAGAGTGCGGCGTCGCTGGGACTCGAGAGCCACCAGCCCGCCCCGGCGAACGCGTCGCTGCTCGATCGCGTCCAGAACGCGCTGCCGCCGGCGATCGGGAACGCGATCTCCTACGCCTTCCCGCGCTGGGTCGGCCTGCTGGAGGGGAGCGCGGTGGTCGTCCTGCTCGGGAGCCTGCTGCGCTGGGCGACGCTGGAGTACCGCTGGCGCGACCATACGGTGGCGTTCCGCTCGCCGATCGAGATCCGCCGGAAATGATCCGACTGAGCGACCGATCCCCGATCACGCGCGAGGACGCCCCGTGGCTCGGCGCTGCCCTCGCGGCGGGGCTGCTCGCGGTCGTCGTCTACCTCGCGACCAACCCCTACCCCGCCTACGGCGCCGGGCTCTACCTCCGGATCGCCGACGCGATCGCCGCCAACGGCTACGCGCCGCCGGCCCGGATCGCGGGGTACACCGCCGAGGGTGTCCCCTTCGCCTACCCGCCGCTGCAGTTCTACGTCCTCGCGGTGCTGCTGGATCTCGGCGCCGATCCGGTCGCGCTGGCGCGCGTGCTCCCCTCGGTGGGCGTGCTGGCCGCGCTCGTCCCCGTCTATCTGCTCGCGCGGGACTACGCGGGCTCGCGACCCGCGGGCGCGCTCGCTGGCGTCGCCGTCGCGCTCAACCCCCAACTGCTCCAGTGGCACGTCTCCGCGGGCGGCGTGGTGCGGGCATTCGCATTTTGCTACGCGCTGACCGCGATCTACGCCGGCTACCGGGCGCTCGATCACGACTCGCGGCGGGCGGTCGCCGCCGGCGCGCTGGCGTTCGGCGCGACGGTGCTCACCCACCCGACCTACTCGCTGTTCGTCGTCGTCACCTCCGTCCTCCTGTGGGGCGTCCGCCACCGTTCAGTCGATGGGTTCGCCCGGAGCGCGGCGGTCGGCGTCGGGGG
>NZ_JBHUDH010000011.1:0-8146 GCF_042678005.1 Halolamina salina
ATCAACCGGAATGTGTACGTGCTATTGCACGTGGGTGGCGGGTCGGATCACACGTCGTGATCGTTACCAATCTGGTATTGCGTATCGGTTACCGTTCGCTGTCCACCGGCCGAACCGGGGGACACCGAACTACCAAGGCTCGCATCAGATTCCGTCCTACGGCGGACCGGGGGGGCGGAATCCTCATCCGTCGCAGACAGCGGTTCACCGAGCCGACCTCAGTCCGAACCCCGCTGCCCTCTGCGTATTCCTTCCGAGTGCCCGTTTCCACTTAAGGGCGTCGGATCGTACCGGGCTCGCACCGAGCGAGTCCGGGTGTCACCGGGGGCGACCGCCCCGGCGACCTTCGCATTCCATTCGATGGGTGGCGACTACTTAACCCCGTCGGACTATCGACGCCACGTCATGCGGTTTCACGCGGGTCGTACTCACACGGGGTGGAGCCGGCAGCGACGCTACCCGGAAAAGTATCGCGCGGCAGGAGGGCGGCCAGTCATCCCACGCTCACACGGAGTCAGGCCGCGTGGTACCGCGCGTCGGTCGTTGCGACGCGGGAACTGATACGCCTGTCGGGATCGACGCCCGGGAGCTACTCGTCGAGGTGCTCGATCCCCTGCTTGGAGACGTTGGCCTCGGTGATGACCTCGGGCATCCAGTCGGGCTTGTTCTCGGGGGCTTCCTCCTCCCACGCCCAGCCCTCGTAGATGTGGACCTTGTCGGTCCCCTTCTCCCGGAGCTCGATCGGGACGCGGTCGGCGTCGTCCTCGGAGTCGGCCGGCTCGAGCCGTCGAGCCGCCTTCAGGGCCGCCTGCCGGGGCGTGTTGCCGGAGAACACGCTGTCCTCGCCGTCCTCTTCTCGGAGCGCGAAGTTCCGCTTACCGTCTTCTCGTACCATGGTTTCTCGCCATGGGAGTGGTGCACAGGGTTCGATATAAAAATATCGGGGCAAACGACCGGCGTGAGCGGGAGTTTTATATACTGCAATGTTGGTAACGCCGTCTATAATATGAAAATAACCCGAAATCCACCCGACAGAGCCTCGGGCGCGCCGCACGCGGAGACAACACTTTAGTATCGGCTGAAGCCAAACGGGGATAGACAGACCAGATGGTCCGCAAGAAGAAGCTCAGCCCGAGCGGGGCCAAAGACGAGAACGGCGAGTACCACAACGTCCACGTGAACCTCCACGAGGACGAGCTCGAGGTCGCCGGCATGGAGATCGGCGAGGAGGTGTTCGTGCGCGTCCGCGACGGGAAGATCATCATCCAGTCCGCCGACGCCGAGGACGTGGAACACGACTTCTGAGGACCAGATGGGACCCTACGACGCCGTCAAACCGCTCCTGTTCTCGCTGCCGCCGGAAACCGCCCACACGCTCGTCAGCCGCGGGCTCGAAGCCGTTCAAGGTACGCCCGTCGAGGGGCTGCTCCGGGACCGCTACGTCGTCGACGACGACCGGCTCGCGACCGAGGCGTTCGGCCTGCGCTTCCCCACCCCCGTCGGCGTCGCCGCCGGCTTCGACAAGAACGCCCGCATCCCGCGTGCGCTGGCGGCGATCGGCTTCGGCCACGTCGAGGTCGGCGGCGTCACCGCCGAAGCGCAGGAAGGCAACCCCCGCCCGCGGATGTTCCGCCTCCGGCCGGACCGCGCGCTGATCAACCGGATGGGGTTCAACAACGAGGGCGCGGACGCGGTCGGTGCGCGCCTCGACGACACCGCGCTCCCGCACGTCCCGGTCGGCGTCAACCTCGGCAAGTCGAAGTCCACCCCTCTCGGGGACGCGCCCGCGGACTACCGCTACACCTACGAGCGCGTCGCCGACGCGGCGGACTACTTCGTGATCAACGTCTCCAGCCCCAACACGCCCGGCCTGCGGTCGCTCCAGAACCGTGACTCGCTGGAGGCGATCGTCGACGAGCTGCAGGACGCCGGCGCGGCCCCGCTGCTCGTCAAACTCTCCCCGGACCTCCCCGGCCCGGCGATCGAGGAGTCCCTCGACGTGGTCGCCGAGAAGGACCTCGACGGCGTCGTCGTTGCGAACACCACGACTGAGCGCCCAGAGAGCCTCCAGTCGCCCAGTCAGGCCGAACCGGGCGGGCTCTCGGGCGACCCCATCGAGGAGCGCTCGACGGGTCTCGTCGGCTTCGTCGCCGAACGAACTGACGTGCCGGTCGTCGGCGTCGGCGGCGTCAGCGACGCCGAAGGCGCCTACCGGAAGATCCGCGCGGGCGCGGACGTGGTCCAACTGTACACCGGCCTCGTCTACGAGGGGCCGTCGCTCGCCCGCGAGATCAACGAGGGGCTGCTCGACCTGCTCGAACGCGACGGCTTCGACCACGTCTCGGAGGCCGTCGGCGCCGATCTGTAGAAAGAGCCGCGACGCCTTACTCTTCGACGATCACGAGCGCGCCGTCGGCTTCGAGCATCTCGCCCTCGCCGGTGTACTGGCGCTCGCGCTCGACAGTGAACTCCTCGGCCGAGAGCTCGTGGCCCGCGACCGACAGCGTCTCCTCCCTGATTTCGTACTCGCCGTTCTCGATGCCGGCCTCGATGTCGGGCACGTCGGCGCCGTACTCCGGCCCGACGACCGAGTAGTCCAGGTCGATCCCGGTGACGACCGACTCGACCTCCGGCTCCTCGGCCAGCCGCTCGAGCTCCCCGACGTGCATCACGTTCCGGATGTCGTTCTCGAAGCCGTCGACGTTCCCGTACACCGACACCGTCGAGAGCTCGGCGTTGAGCGGGAGCTGGCGCTCGCTCTTGTAGCGCCGGAGCGCGCCGACGACCGCCATCGCGGTCTCGCCGGCCTCGTGGTCGGCGTCGATCCCCGTGGGCTCGGGCCACGCGCTGCGGTGGATGCTGTCGAACTCCTCTCCCCCGGCGTACATGTCCTGCCAGATCTCCTCGGTGATGTGGGCGAGCATCGGCGCGAACAGCTTCAGGAACCGCCGGTGGGCGACCGTCAGCGTGTACTTCGCGGAGTCGTCGTCCTCCTCGCGGACGCGCTGTTTGGCGATCTCGAGGTAGTCGTCACAGAACGTCCCCCAGAAGAAGCTCCGGAGGCTGTCCCGGGCCTTCGAGAACTCCCGGTTCTCGAGCTTCTCCTTCACGAACTCGGCCTCGCCGTCGAGTTCCGCCAGCAGCCAGCGGTCCAGCGCCGACAGCTCTGACTCGTCGACGTCCGGCACGCTCTCGGGGGTCAGCGAGTCGACCAGCTTCGAGGCGTTCCAGAGCTTCTGGAGCAGCTTCTCGCCGGCACGGAGGCCCTTCTCCTGGTAGGGGAGGTCGTCGCCGATCGAACTCCCCGCGGCCCAGAACCGCGCGGCGTCGACGGGGAACTGCGATTTGACCTCCTGCGGGCTGACGACGTTGCCCTTCGACTTGGACATCTTCTCGCGGTTCTCGTCGAGCACCATCCCGTTGATCATCACCGAGTCGAACGGCACCTCGCCGGTGTGCTCGTAGCACTTCACCACGGTGTGGAACAGCCAGAAGCTGATGATGTCGTGGCCCTGCGGGCGCAGGTCCATCGGGAACAGCTCGGGGTTGTCCATCGTGAACTCCCCGGCGTCGTCGTCCCAGTCCCAGCCGGCGTTGATCAGCGGCGTCAGGCTCGAGGTCGCCCACGTGTCGAACACGTCGTCCTCCGGGACGAACTCGTCGTGTCCGCACTCGGGACAGGCGTCGACCGGCGGGTCGTCCGAGAGGGGATCGACCGGCAGGTCGGCCTTGTCGGCGATGACCTCCTCGTCGCACTGTTCGCAGTACCAGACGGGGAAGGGAATCCCCGAGGAGCGCTGCCGGGAGATACACCAGTCCCACTGCAGCCCCTCGATCCAGTGTTTGTACCGCGAGAACATCTTCTCGGGGAACCAGTCCATCTCGCGGCCGGCCTCGAGGTACTCGTCGGTGCTGTCGAGCAGTTCGACGTACCACTGGTCGGCGACGAGGAACTCGACGCCGACGCCGCAGCGCTCGTGGACGTTGACGGTGTGGGTGATCGCCCGGCGGTCCAGCAGCGCGCCGGCGTCCTCGAGATCCGAGACGATCGCCTCGCCGGCGTCGGCGGCGGCCATCCCCTCGTACTCGTCGGCCACGTCGGTCATGTGGCCGGACTCGTCGATCGCGACCCGGAGATCCAGATCGTGGGCCTGGTACCACTCGATGTCGGTCTGGTCGCCGAACGTACAGCACATCACGATCCCGGAGCCGGTCTCCATGTCGACGCGGTCGTCGGCGATGATCGGCACCTCGTGGCCGAACAGCGGGATACGGGCCGACTCGCCGACGAGGTTCTCGTTCTCCTCGTCGTCGGGGTGGACGAACACCGCGACACACGCGGGGAGCAGTTCGGGTCGCGTCGTCGAGATGGTGAAGTCGTCCTGGCCCGCGGACTCCGGATCGACGACGTCGAACGCGATGTCGTGGAAGTGGCTGTCCTGCTCGTCGTCCTCGGTCTCGACCTGCGAGATCGCGGTCTCACACTCCGGACACCAGATCGCCGGCGCGCGCTGGCGGTACTCCTTGCCCTGCTCGTAGAGGTCGACGAAGGAGAGCTGAGAGACCCGCTGGACCTGCGGCTCGATCGTGCGGTAGGTGTTGTTCCAGTCGATCGAGAAGCCGAAGGACTGCATGTTCTCGGTGAACTCCTCTTCGAACTCCGCACACACCTCCCGACACTTCTGCTGGAACTCCCGGCGGGAGAAGTCCTGGTGGCGGACGTCGAGTTCCCGCTCGGTCAGGCGCTCTGAGGCGATCCCGTTGTCGTCGTAGCCGAAGGGGTAGTACACCTCCTCGCCCTGCATCCGGGAGAACCGGGCGACGATGTCCTGCAGCACCGTCCCGTACACGTGGCCCCAGTGGAGGCTGCCCGACACCGTCGGCGGCGGCGTGTCGATGGCGAAGGCGGTGTTCGGATCGTCTACCTCGCTCTCGCGGTAGGCGTAGGTGTCCTCGTCGAGCCACCGATCCTGCCACTTCTCCTCGACGACGTCGGCGTCGTACGGGCCGCTGGGCATGTTGGGTGAACGTTCCCGTGAACGCCTGTTAAATAGCTCGGTCCTGTGAAAACGCGCCACAGGGCGGGCTGGAACGGAGTCTCAGTCCGAGAGCGCGTCCAGCCGGAACTCGAACGCCGCGACCGGCACCTCCAGATCGCGCTCGACCAGCACCTTCGGGTGGATCTCGCCGATCACACCCACCGAGTCCCCGTCGATCACGACCTCGGCCGCGCGGCCGTCGATGAAGCTGGGGTGCTCGGTCGCGGGCGTCTCGAGGTCGGCGTCGAACTCGCCGACGAGTGCCTGCAGTCGCCCCTTGATGTCCTCGTACGTCGCGTCCGTGCGCGCGATCGCGGCCGCGACCGTGCGGTGCTCCGCGACGCCCGTGTTCTCCTCGTCGTCGCGCTCGGCGACGAAGCCCACCTCCGCGAGCTCCTGCGGGTAGCGCCGGTGGGTGTTGTTCTCCAAGACGTGCATGATCGAGGGGAGTGCCCACGTCCGGAGCTGCGTGTAGTCCTCGCTGTAGGCGCTGGTGACGTTCACCGCCTCGCCGCCGCCGAGGGCGTCGCTGCCTTCCTCGACGTTCATGCGCTCGTAGTTCTCTTCCGGCGAGGAGAGGTGGAAGTTCAGCAGGTCCTCGAAGCCGAGGCCCACGAGCGCGGTCCGGGTCGCCCGCTCCAGTCGGCTCCGCTCGTGGCGGCCGCCGATGGTGCCGATGTCGGGGTACTTCGGTTCGAGGTCGCCGAACCCGTACGCTCGGCCCACGTCGTCCACGAGGTCCATCGGGTGGAGCACGTCGGTCCGGTACGGCGGAATCTCCACCTCGTACGTCGTCTCGTCACCGAGATTGGTCGTGGCGTCCAGCCCGGAGCGCTCGAACAGGTCCACGACTTCCTCCATCTCCAGTTCGATCCCGAGCGTCGTCTCGATCTGCTCGTGGGAGACCGTCTTCTCCCGGGTATCGAGCTCCGGCCGGACGAGGTGGTCGCCCGCGTGCTCGCCGGCGGCGCCGTCCTCGTACACCACGTCGACGTCCTCGAGCGTCGCGCCGCGGGCGTCGAGCGCGTAGCAGATGATCGCGAGCATCCGGTCGATCGTCCACTGGTCGGTGCCGGTAAGCTCGATCAGCAGCTCCCGGGAGTCGGTCGTCACCTCGGTGCGCTGGCCGTTGATCACCGGCGGGAACGAGAACAGCCCCAGCTCGTCGTAGATCGCGGGGTAGCGCTCGTACTCGCTCACGAGGTCGGCGTACTCCTCGCCGGTCGGGTGGTCGGTCAGCACCTCGGCGGGGGTCATCCCGCGGTCGGCGTCCAGCGGGACGAACTCGTCGCCCTCCGGTTCGATCCCGCGGTAGGTGATCGTCGGGTTGCCGAGGTCGGTCTGCCCCTCGTCGCCGCCGACGGGGGTCAGGTCCTCGGGCGGTTCGAGCTCGTTGTCCTCGCCGATCTCGCGCTGCTCGATGCGTTCGCCCTTCAGCATCGCGAGGTCGTGGATGCCGATGGCGCCCTTCGCGCGCTTGCGGCCCATCGTCGCGTGGAGCTTCTCCTGCAGTTGGATCAGCGAGTCCAGCGCGTCTTCATCCAAGTCCACCCCGCGTGCGACCGCGCCCGCGACGTACGGGCGCTCGCTCGGGACCGAGGGGTCGACCTCGATCGTCCAGTCGGCGTCGTTGGTGTCGGGGACGGTCACGCCGCGGTCGTCGCCGTAGTGGTAGCGCAGCGAGCGGGCGACGCCCTCGACGGAGAGCCGGTCGAGCCGGTCGGGCGCAAACTCGAACTGGAGGTCGCCGTCCTCCGTCTCGCCCTCGAACTCGAGGCCGAGGCCGAACAGGTCCTCCTTGAGTTGGTCGTCGTCCTTCTCCTCGTGGCCGGTCAGTCGGCGCAGTTCGTCAGTGTCGATGTCGACGACGGGCATCAGTAGATCACCTCCGCGTTCCGCAGGAACTCGAGGTCCGCGAGCGTACCGTGCAGGTCGCGGATGTCGTCGGCGCCGGTGTACAGCATCGCCAGCCGCTCCAGCGCGAGCCCCCAGGCCATCACGTCACACTCGACGCCCAGCGGCTCCAGCACCTCGTCCCGGAAGATGCCGCTGTTGCCGATCTCGATCAGCTCGCCGGTCTCGGGATGGCGGCCGAACAGCTCGAAGCTCGGCTCCGTGTAGGGGTTGTAGTGGGGTTTGAACTGCACGTCCGTGATCCCGAACTGCTCGTAGAACTCCTCGAACGTGCCCATCAGGTCACGCACCGAGAGGTCCTCGGCCATCACCCAGCCCTCGATCTGGAAGAACTCCAGCAGGTGCGTCGAGTCGATCGTGTCGTTGCGGTACGCCTTCTGCACCGAGAAGTAACGCTGGGGCGGTTCAAGGTCGCCCTCTGCCTCGCCGGAGAGGTAGCGCATCGAGAGCGAGGTGGTGTGCCCTCGGAGCGCGACCTCGCGGGCGAAATCCTCGTCCCACGGCGAGTGGTAGCCGTCGCCGTCCGGGCCGACCCCCTCGCGGTGGGCGTTCTCGACCGCGCGAACGAGGTCCTCGGGGAGGTCCTCGACGGGGTCCACGTCCAGCGCAAAGCGGTCCCAGTGGGTGCGCGCGGGGTGGTCCTGGGGCATGAACAGCGCGTCGTTGATCCAGAAGTCGGCGTCTGCGTGGGGACCGTCCATCTCCTGGAACCCCATCCCGACGAGCACGTCCTTCACACGCTCGGCGGCCTGGCGGAGCACGTGGACCTTCCCCGCCTCAGCCTCGGTCGCGTCGGCTTCGACGTTGTAGTCGGTGAACTCCACCTCCTGCCACTCGCCGGAGGTGAGCATCTCGGGGGTGAGCCGGTCGGCGGTTTCGGCGGCTTCGACGCCGGCCATCAGCGCGTCGGCGCCGTCGTCGGTCAGCAGCACCGAGCGCACGGTGTGTTCCTCGCGCTCGATCAGGCCGCGCTCCGCGAGGCGGTCGAGTAGCGCCTCGTCGTCGACCGTCTCGCCGGTGTCGATCCGTTCGAGTGCAGCGAGTTCCGGATCGGCGTCGGGGTCGGCGTCCGGGTCCGCGGTCACTTCGCCGCTCTCAATCTCGCCGTAGCCTTTCCGGGCGAAGTTCGAGAGCGCGATGTCGACCTCCGGACCCTCGAGGCCGGCGGCGCCGATGACCTGCCCCATCTCGAC
>NZ_JBHUDH010000011.1:8278-16485 GCF_042678005.1 Halolamina salina
CCCCGCCTCGTCGGCGAGAGCGGGGATCGGCTGTGCGTCGGTCGCGCTCGCGGCCTGCAGGGCCGCGACCTGTCGTTCGGGGAGTCGCATGTGGTGAGTGTGGTTTGGTGGTCGCCCCGGCGTCGCTGGGGGAACGGTGCTGCCCGCTCGGTCGGTTTCGCCCGGACCGCCCCGCGCCGGGCTCCGCCGACCGATCAGGCGAAGAAGAACCCGACCCCGCGACCGTCGGCTGCGTGGCGGTGCGTCCGGGCGGCGGTGTCGGGCGCCATACGCGGAGCAACCCCCCGAGCGCGCAAAAAGGTTCCGTGAGTGGGTCGGATTCAGTGGTTGTGTCGTGGGTAGCGCATGCTCCAGTGTGGAGTGAGAAGGTGCTTCGACGACAGTTCGACACTCGACTGCCGAGGCAGCGACAGCGTCTCGATCGTTGGGGGACTGGAACCGCGACGGCAACAGCATCTCGATGCTTGACCACTTGCGACCGCAGTGCGCCGGACACGAGGTCCGGCACAGCACCGAGTCCCCACCCCTCCCCCCGCCGGCGCCGACGGTCGGCGCCGGCGAGGCGTCCACCGCCCCGCTACCGCACCGCTGTGGCTGTCGGCGCGAAGCGCGAGCGCCTCCGTGCGCGAGCCGAGCGCGAGGGACGACCGACTGAGCGAAGCGAAGGAGGGAGTCGGCTGGGGAGGTTCGAGGGCTGTGCGGGGCGGTACGGTCACAAGTGGTCATGCTCACTCCGCGGTCCTGTTCGCAGCCCAAACACCGGACTCCGCGGCACCGTTCGCAGCCGTACCGACGACGCCACCCAAAAGAGAGACGACGAGAAATCCGACCTAAACCGCGTCCTCTTCCTCCCGACCACCCAATCCGCGCCGATCGCTACCCAAGTCGATGTCCACGTCCTCCAGCAGTTCCTTCGCCTCCTCGCGTTTCTCCTGGTGCTCTTCGAGGAACTCCGCCATCAGCTCCGCGGCCTGCTCCTTGCAGCCGCCACAGAGCCGCTCGCCCGCGGTACACTCCTCGTACACCCGGGTCGCGAACTCGTCGTCCCCCTCCGCGAGCAGGTAGGCGTACAGCTCGTACACCGGACACTCGTCGGGCTTCCCGCCCAACTCACGCTGCTCCTCGGCAGTCGTCCGGCCGCCCGTCGCGGCTGACTTCACCTTGTCGTAGCCGTCTTCCGGATCGTCGAGCAGCGAGATGTGGGAGGCGGGAATGGAGGAGGACATCTTCCCCCCCGTGAGTCCGGTCATGAAGCGGTGGTAGATCGACGACGGCGCCTGAAAGCCGTAGCCGTCGTGCTCGATCTCGACCTCGCGGGCGATCTCCTCGGCTTCCTCGGGATCGAGGTCGAAGCTGTCGATGTGGGCGTCGTAGCGTCGCTTCTCGCCGGGGATCTCCTCGATCAGCGCGTCGAACGCCGCCTCGCTGGCGTTGCGGTCGAGGAAGCGAACGCGGGGGCGGATCGGCTCCTTGCCGCCGTTCTCCAGCTTCTCGACCAGCGAGTCGCGGGTCGCGGGGTCGGCGCCGATGGGCGCCGCGGGATCGTTGGCGAACTCGAGGAGGCGCTCGGCGGCGTCTTCACACCGCAGATCCTCGGTTTCCACGTCGTCGTCCGTCTCGAGCGCGTCGTACAGATCACGGAACAGCGCGCGCTCCTCGTCGTCGAGTTCGAAGCTCGCGAACGCCTCGGTCACCTTGAAGTAACGCATCCGCGCGGCGGCGTCGCGGGCGAACCGGACGTGCGGGTCCTGATCCGGCCCGACCGGGATCACCGTCGGCATCGGCTCGTCGAGTTGGGGGTAGAGGATGTCCGCCAACTGTGTCACGACCGACTGCATGTGGCTGACGTTCGTCTCGCCGCCGAAGCCGTAGATCGCCTCGAACTCCGAGAAGTTCGTCGTCGAGCCGATCTCGAAGGCGAGGTCCTGCAGTTCGCGGTTGTCGGACTGGCGGTAGAGCTCCCCGTCCTCGGGGTCGAACCCCAGCGCGATGAAGGAGAGCAGGTAGCTCCGGGCGTGCTCGTCGATCTCGTCCCACGACATCCCCCGGGCGGAGTGGGCTTCGAGGTCGGCGATCAGGCCGTACACCTCGCCGCCCTGCTGCTGGTGCCAGATCAGCTCGTCGAACACCATCTTGTGGCCGATGTGGGGGTCGCCGGTGGGCATGAACCCCGACAGCGCCGCGAACGGCTCGTCGTTGGCCATCGCCTCGGCGACGCGCTCGTACTCGCGGTGGCCGAAGATCGCCCCCCGGCGCATCAGGTAGTGGGGGTCCGGCACCTCGTCTGCGTCGAACTCCTCGATCCCGAACTGCTCGAACAGCTTGCGGTAGTCCTCGATAGTCGAGGAACCCCACGGGTCGAGGGCGACGTCGTCGCTCGATACGCTGTCGGTGCCCCCGTCTGTCTCGAGTGTGGGTTGGTCCTCGGTCATCGGTGTCCCTCGCCGCTTCTCACGGCGTGATTCGCTCGACGCAGAGCCAATCTATCTCTCCCGTCGGCTCGGTCAGCGCAAAAACCATTCGCTTGCGAACCCCGCCGGCCAGCCGCACGTCCAGCGACAGCTCCCGGGGGAGGAACTCGTGGTCCGGCTCGACCACCCGGACCAGCTTGTCCGAGTGGCCCAGATCCGAGACGCCGTCGAACGACTCGTACACCCGGAAGTCGGCGCCGAACTTGAAGCCGGACTTGGGCACCGCACCCGCCTCACGCAGCGACTCGTACGCCGCGTAGCGCCGGCGGAACCGCTCGCCCTCGATCGCCTCGGCGTGGCCCTGTACTGTTGCGAGATCCAGCTCCAGCGAACCCCGATCCGCGAGATACGCCGCCTCCAGCAGCGAGAGCTGGAGCGGTCCCGAGTCGGCGTTCCGCCCCGCCAATCGCTGCCCGAAGAAGCCGCCCTCGTACAGTTCCTCGGGCGGCTCCCACACCAGCAGCCGATCGTCCATCAGCGTCGCGTCCAGCGAGTCGGGCAGCGGCGGGTCCGCGGTGCCAGACGGCGAGAGCCACTCCGTGCCGAAGTAGGTGAGTTCGCCGTCCTCGTCGACGACCGCGAGCGCGTGCTCGTCGATACTCGCCGCCGACAGCGGCGCGCGCTCGCCGACGACCCGGAGTCGGTGGGCGATCTCGTCGTCCGCCGGCCCCTTCCCACGCGGATAGACCACGAAGTCCGTCTCGTCGTCGACGTCGTCACCGACCCAGCCGTCGCGGGCGGGCGAGAGGTAGAAGCCGCGATCGCGGAGGTCCTTGTAGACGACGAAGGCGAGCACCGCGTCGGTCCGGGTGAGGAACTCGCGGAACCCCATCGGGGTGCCGTCCTCGCCCGTGACGACGTCGAGGTCGCCGCGGTAGAGCAGGTGGGCGGCCTCGACCGGCGCGAGTTCGATGTCGCTCCCGCCGGCCGGGCGGCCGTACCCCCCGGAGTCGTAGAACCGCTGTTTGGCGTCGCCCGAGAGCCGGACCACGCCGTCGCGAAGCGTCCCGTCCATGGGGCTACGTCCCGGGGCGGCGGGTATAGGGACTGTGATCGGCGCCGATCACGGGCCGGCGCAGCCCTCGGTCACCCCCTCGCGGTAGCGGTCACACGTCCCGTCCAGACACCGCCGCCCGGCCGCGGTCTCGAACACCGGAAGCCCGCAGGGGCACTCACCGACCGCCTCGCCGGCGGGGATCGAAAACGTCGTCTCGCAGTCGGGATAGGCGTCGCAGCCGAGGAACGGCCGGTTCCCGCGGTTCACCACCGAGAGCGGCGATCCGCAGTCGGGGCAGTCCCACCGCCCGTCGAGCGCGTCGGCGACGGCGTCGGCCAGCGAGTCACACCGCCAGTCGACACAGAGCTCGAACGTCTCGCCGCGCTCGACGCGCATCATCGGGAGCCCGCAGTCGTCGCAGGTCTCCTCGAGCACCGTCGCCCCCGCGGGAAGCCCGTAGGCCGCCTCACAGCCCAGACAGGTCACCTCGCCGTTCGATCGGACGAGCGCGTCGCCGCAGTCGGGACACTCACCCAGTGGCACCCCGGCCTCGCTGGCGGGGAACTCCCGCCGACCCGTCGGGGCCTCGGCGATCACGCGCAGTTCCTGCTCGCCGCGGCGGGCCGTGAGCGCGAAGGAGTCGCCCTCGGTCTCGGTCGTCAGTTCGTCGGCGCGGGTGAGCCACGCCACGGGCTGGTAGCCGTCGGCGTCGTGGACCAGCACGGTTCGGTCCGGCTTCACCACCACGACCACGTAGCCGCGCTGGGTCCGCTCGCGCTCGCCCTCGAACTCGATCGTGCAGTCGCCCGCGAACAGTCGGATCCGGTCGGTCACGCGCGGGAGTGGTCCCGGCATCGGCCTTGAACGTCGGCGCGAAACCCCAAACGCGATGGCGCGGGCAACGGTACGGCGACCATGGACGCGCTGCTGTTCGACATGGACGGGGTCGTCGTCGACTCCGAGGACTACTGGCACCGCGCCGAGCGCGAGGAGCTACTGCCCGCGGTGCTCGATGGCGAACTCCCCGACCTCGACGAGATCACGGGGATGCCGTACCGCGAGATCTACGACTACCTCGACGCGAACTACGAGACGCGAGTGTCGAAATCGGAGTTCGTCGATCTGTACGACGAGACCGCCGAGACAGTCTATCGGGAGGAGGTCGAACTACTCGACTGCTTCGCCGAGGTTCGGGAGGCTGCCCGCGACGCCGGGGTCCCGGTCGGACTCGTCTCCTCGTCACCGCCGACGTGGATGGGGTACGTGCTCGACCGGTTCGGCCTGCAGTTCGACCTGATCCTCTCGAACGACGAGGTCGACGGTCCCGGCAAGCCCGAGCCGGCGATATACGAGGCGGCCGCGGAGCGGTTCGGCGTCGATCCGGTGGACTGCGTCGCCGTCGAGGACTCACGGAACGGGTCGCTCGCGGCCGAACGGGCAGGAATGGTCGTCGTCGGGCTCCGGGTCGATCATAACGCGGGGACGGATCTCTCGGCGTGTGACGTGGTGTGTGACGGATCCGAGGAGCTCCTCGCGGAGCTGTCGAGACGGCTCGGGGAGAGTTGAGCCAGCCGCTCGATCGGTATCCGGTGGCTTGACCGGCCGCCGAGCAGTATCAGCTTCAGCGCTCGCCGTCTCTCGGTTACACCTTTCCGACGTGGCCACAGCTGGGGCACTTCGCCTTCGCCGAACTGAGCAGCCCGCCGCTTTCGGTTAGCCCGTTCTTCTTCAGGCAGTCGCCGTGGAACCAGTCGCCACACTGGGTGCAGTAGGTTCCGTTTTGGCCGTCGACGACCTTTCCGTCGCAGAAGTAACACCTTCCTCCCATGCCACATCAGTTGACATGATATCTAATAATAGTTGGGGAGGCGACCGTTTTCTCGGCCGGGATACGGAGTGCTCACCAGGCGTGGAGGCCGCTAGCTCCCGTGTGACGGCGACGATATCGGCGAGAAACGGCGTGTTCAGTCCGACTCTGCCCGCGCCTTCTGCTCGAACTTCTCGCGGACCTTCTCGATCTTCGGCGTCGCGTGCATCGAGCAGTAGGCGTCGTCGGGGTTCTTCTCGAAGTAGTTCTGGTGTTTCTCCTCGGCGCGGTAGAACGTCTCGAGCGGCTGGATCTCGGTGACGACCTCGTCGTCGTAGCCGCCCTCTTCGTCCAGCGCCTCGACGTACGCCTCGGCGATCTCGCGCTGTTCCTCGTCGTGGGGGAGGACGATCGAGCGGTACTGGCTGCCCACGTCCGGCCCCTGTCGGTTCAGTTGGGTCGGGTCGTGGATCGTGAAGAACACTTCCAGTACGTCCTCGTAGCTCAGAACGTCCTCGTCGTACTCGACGCGTACCACTTCCGCGTGGCCGGTGTTCCCGGAACAGACCTCGCGGTACGTCGGGTCCTCGGTGTGGCCGCCGGCGTAGCCGGAAGTGACGTCTTCGACGCCGGATCGCTCCTCGAACGCCGCCTCCACACACCAGAAGCAGCCGCCGCCGACGGTCGCTGTCTCGGTCATACCCGCACGTAGCGCACGCGAGCGTATGTATGTGGCGCGCACCTGCGTGCCGGCGCCCGAGCGCCGCCCGAGAGCAGAAGTTTAAAGCGCCGTTCGGACGGAGAAGCCGTAAGGAATGCTCCCGCTCCAGGTCATCGACAGTTTCCTGCTCAACTACAACATTGGGCAGGTGCTGTTACTCGTGTTCGCCCTGGGAACGCTCGGCCTGCTCGGCCTCGGGTCGAAGAAGGTGCTCGGCCTGCACTTCGGTGCGTTCGGTCTGATCTTCGTGATGACCCCGCAGGCGATCAACCCCAAGCTCTACCTGTTCCTCGGCCTGGGGCTGATCGTGATCGCGCCGATGCTGTTCGCCACCGCCGACGAGTAGCGACCGAGCGCCAGCTTTTTCGCGCGAACCACGGTACGACTCCGCATGCGAACAGTCCGCGCGCCGGCGACCAGCGCGAACCTCGGTAGCGGCTACGACACGTTCGGCGTCGCGCTCTCCCACCCCACGGATATCGTCCGGGTCGAGCGCGCCGACCACACCACCATCGAGGTGACCGGCGCCGGCGCCCAGTTCATCCCCGAGGACCCCGACCGGAACACCGTCGACGCCCTCGCCGACGCGCTCGACGGGCCCGCCCACATCGAGATCGACAAGGGGGTCAGGCCCGCCTCCGGTCTCGGCTCCTCGGCAGCCTCGGCCGCGGGCGCGGCGCTCGCGCTCAACGACCTCTACGACCGCGGCTACTCCCGCGAGGAGCTGGTCCCGATCGCCGCCGAGGGCGAGGCGGTCGTCTCCGGCGCCGCCCACGCCGACAACGTCGCTCCCGCCCTGCTCGGCGGCTTCACGATTGCGACCGAGAACGGCGTCCGCTCGATCGAGACGAACGTCCCGCTGGTCGCGTGTCTCCCCGAGGAGCCTATCTCCACCCGCGAGGCCCGCGAAGTCGTGCCGACCCACCTCACGATCGAGGAGCTCGTCACCACCGTCGGCAACGCCGCGACGCTCTCGGTCGGGATGTGTCGCTCCGACCCCGAACTCGTGGGGGCGGGGATGGCCGACGAGGTGGTCACGCCCAACCGCGCGGCGCTGATCACCGGCTACGAGGACGCCGTGGAGGCGGCCCGCGAGGCCGGCGCCCACGGCGTCACCGTCAGCGGCTCCGGCCCGGGCGTGCTCGCGGTCTGTCCGGCAGGGCGCCGGCGCGCCGTCGCGGCTGCGATGGTGGAGGCGTTCGCGGACAACGGCGAGGACGCCCGCGCCTACCGGACGTGGACCGGAAACGGCGCGGAGTTGGTGTAGAACGGGCGCGGCCGAGAACGATTTCCCTGCGGTCGATCGTCAGCGGTACTGGTTCAGCCGCTTCTTCAGCCGCGCGGCCGCGTCGCCCGCCGCCGCGAAGTACGCGTCCTCGTCGGGCGCCCGCCCGCCCGACGCGCCGGAGACGGTGTTCCGGCCGACCTCCTCGCCGGCGAAGATGATCCCGCGCGAGGAGTTCACCAGCCCGACGTCGACGCTCGCCCCCTCGCGCGCCGCGAGACCGTGCTCGACCGCGGCCTCGGCGTCGCCGCCCTGTGCGCCCACGCCGGGGACGAGAAACGGGATGTCCGGAACCGTCTCGCGGATCTCTTCCAGTTCCTCGGGCGCGGTCGCGCCGACGACGAGGCCGACGTTGCCGTGCTCGTTCCACGTGTCCGCGAGCGCGGCCACGCGCTCGTACAGCGGTTCGCCGGAGTCGAGTTCGAGGTCCTGCAGGTCCGCGCCGCCGGGGTTGGAGGTCCGACAGAGCACGAACACGCCCGCGTCGGCCTCGGCGAGGAACGGCTGGAGCGAGTCGCCGCCCATGTAGGGGTTGACGGTGATCGCGTCCACCTCGTCCAACACCTGCGCGTACTGCCGCGCGGTGTTGCCGATGTCCCCCCGTTTCGCGTCGAGGAGGACGGGCACACCCTTCCCGTGGGCGTAGGCGACGGTCTCCCGGAGCGCGCGCCAGCCGTCGGCGTCCTCGTAGAACGCGGCGTTTGGCTTGTAGCAGGCGGCGTGCTCGTGGGTCGCGTCGATGATCCGGCGGTTGAACGCCCAGCGCGGCAGGTCGTGGTCGTCGAGGAACTCGGGGATGCGGTCGGGGTCGGCGTCCAGCCCCACGGAGACGACGCTGTCGGCGTCGTCGATGCGGGCGGAGAGGTCGTCGAAGAAGGACATACCGGGAGCGCGCGCTGGCGGGGCAAGAAGCCTGCCGTTTCGGT
>NZ_JBHUDH010000011.1:16526-22674 GCF_042678005.1 Halolamina salina
GCTGCTCGCGGGTCGTTCCTCCCCGCTCGCTTCCGAGGCGGTTTCCCGCCGCTCACTTCGTTCGCGCCGTTTTCCCGCCTCGCTACGCTCGTCCTCGACGGCGACCTCGTCGCCCGCAGCCTCGTTGTCCGCCGCGACCTCCGCCTCCAGTTCCTCGATTCTGCCCTTGAGCTCGGCGATCTCGTCGCTGTCGTCGTCGCGACCGACGAACCGGACGAACAGGAACAGCGCCGCGAGGACGACCGGGACGCCGACCAGCAGCGCCATCACGAGGAAGATGATCAGCAGTTCCGGCCCGCCGGGAATCTGGAGGAGCATGGCGGGAGCGTGGGCCGGACGGCGCATGGGTCTTTCCCCCGAACGATTTACGCGTGCCGCCCGAGCGTCGGAGCGTGTCCCGCGCCCGCCAGCGTCTCTCGGTCGTCGCCGGCCTCGTGGCGGGGCTGCTCGCGCTGGCGCTGTTCGCCTGGCTCGTCGGCGTCGAGCAGGTCGTCTCGACCGTCGCGTCGCTCGACCCGCTGCCGTTCGCGCTGGGACTCGTCGCGGTCGTCGGCGGGGTCGGCGCGCAGTTCCTCGCGCTGGCGGCGCTGCTCGGCGTGCGCCCCTCCGTCGACGGCGCGCTGGCGTACCTCCGTGGCGTCTACGGCCGCCAACTCCTCCCGGTCGGCAACGTCGCCGGGCCGGTGCTGATCGCCTACTCGATGCGCTCGGCGACCGGAATCCCGACCGACCGGGCGCTCCCGGCGACGATCATCGCGCAGGCGGCGACGTTTCTCGGCTCGACCGTCGTCGCGTTCGGCGGGACGGTCGCCCTCGTGGCGGGTGGCCGGAGCGAACTGCTCCCAGTCGCCGGCGTGCTCGCGGTCGTCGGCGTCGGGTGGATCGTGCTTGTCGGGGCGCTCGTGGCCGGGGCGGACCTCGATCGGATCGTCCATAGCACCGCGGCGGCAGTCAATCGGACGCTCGGCCGGCTCTCCGGGCGCGTCGCGACGAGGACGAGTCAGGAGGCGATCGGGCGAGGATTGGGGGAGTTCGACGACGCGCGGCGGCTGATCCGTGAGGACCCCCGCCGGATCGTCGTCGCGGCCGCGCTGTCGGTACTGGGCTGGACGCTGCTCTGTGTCCCGGCGGTCACGACGGGCGTGGCGCTGGGGACGCCGATCGCGCTGGCAGTCGCGTGCGTCGCCGTCCCCGTGAGCGACTTCCTGAACGTCATCCCGGTTCCCGGCGGCATCGGCGGCGTCGAGGTGGTGCTCGCCGGCTCGCTCGTCGCGCTCGCGGGGGTCGATCTCGCGGCCGCCGCCGTGATCGCGTTCTGCGTCCGGCTCTGCACCTACTGGTTCGTGCTGCTGCTCGGCGGGACGGCGACGACACTGCTCTCGACGCGGGCCGGCGTGGCCGGGAGCTGACGCCGTTACCGCCCGTCGTACACGACCTCGCCGTCGACGACGGTCATCGCCACGTCGATCTCGTCGATCTCCGTCTCGTGCTCCCACGGCGACCGCTCCAGCACCGTGAAGTCCGCCAGCTTCCCCGTCTCGACGGTGCCCAGTCGCCCCTCGTCGAAGCCCGCGTAGGCCGCCCCCAGTGTGTAGGCGCGGAGCGCCTCGGTGACGGCGAGGCGCTGGGCGTCGACCTCGGTGTTGACGGCGTGGTGAACGCCGAGCAGCGGATCCATCGGCATGCAGTCCGAGCCGAACGCGATCGGTGCACCCGCGCCGTCGAGCAGCGCGTAGCGGTTCGTCTCCGCGCGGCGCGCGCCAAGCCGGGACTCGTAGAGACCGCCCTCCTTGGCCCACTTGAGGAAGTTCGGCTGGACGGAGGCGACGACGCCCATCTCGCCGAACCGCTCGATCGCTTCCTCGGAGGCCAGTTCGACGTGCTCGACGCGGTGGCGCATGCCGCCCGGGTCGTCGGTCGCCTCGAACGCGTCGAGCGTCTCGTCGATCGCCTCGTCGCCGATCGCGTGGACCGTGAGCTGGAACCCGGCTTCGTCGGCCTTCTGAACGATCTCGTTCAGTTCCTCGGGATCGACCACCCACGAGCCGTACTCGTCGGTGTCGTCGTGGTACGGTTCGGAGAGCTTCGCGGTCCGGCCGCCGAAGCTGCCGTCGGTGAAGGACTTGACGCCGCCGACGCGGACCATCTCGGAGCCGTGGTTCGTCCGCAGGCCGGTCTCGATCAGCGCGTCGAGGTGGTCCGACCAGTAGTTGATCCGCACCCGTAGCGAAAGCTCATCGGCGAGGTCCATGTCGCGGTACACCTCGGGGGCGTACGACCCGCGGACCATGTCGTGGACGCCGGTGACGCCGAGTTCGTTCGCGCGGGCCTGCGCGGCCGCGACGAGGCGGCCGGTCTCCTCGGCGTCGGGCGCGACCGCCTCGCTGATCACGTTCACCGCGTCCTCGACGAGCACGCCCGTTGGTTCCGCGTCGTCGTAGTGGACGTTCTCCTCGGCCATCTCGTCCTCGTAGCGGTCGAGGGCGACGCTGTTGACCGAGGCGACGTGGAGGTCCTCGCGGAACGCGACGACCGGGCGCTCCTCGCTGACGGCGTCGAGATCCTCCCGGTCGAGGTAGCGGTCCTCGGGCCAGGTGCTCTCGTCGTAGCCGTAGCCGAGCACCCACTCCGGATCCTCCGGGTGATCGGTCTCCGCGGCGCGCTCGCGCAGGCGCGACACCGCCTCGTCGAGGTCGTCGGCCGCGGAGAGGTCGGCGTGGACGAGGTACTTCCCGACGGTCGTGAGGTGCGTGTGGGCGTCGATAAAGCCCGGGAGCAGCACGCGGCCGTCGAGGTCGATCACGTCGGTGTCGGTGCCAGCGAGGAACTCCACGTCGTAGCTGCTGCCCAGCCGGACGATCTCGCCGTCACGGACCGCGACGGCCTCGTACGTCTCGTCGGGGTCGGTCAGCGTGTGGATCTCGCCGTCGAGGAAGACGGTGTCGGCGGCCTCGGTCATTGCCGGAGGACGGGGCGGATCGGGCAAAACCGTTCGGGAAGCGGGCGGTCACGCGGGCGCGGCCACCGCGGGACTGGGGCGGGCCGACCGCCCCGGATCGGTAACGGTTTGCCCGCGCCGGGGGAACCCGGGGGCATGACCGACCGCGTCGACGCCGGCACCGCCGAGGAGCTGGCCGACCGGGTCGAGAGCGGCGACCTCCGGCTGTACGAACTCGACGACCACGCCGACGCCGACACCGCCGCCGCGGCCCGGCGGCTGGTCGTCGAGCGGGACTCCGGCGCCGAACTGGAGACGACCGGCGAGTACGCCTTCCCGGCCGAGCAGGCGGCGGGCAGCAACATCGAGAACATGATCGGCGCCGCCCAGATCCCGATGGGTGTCGCCGGCCCCGTCGAGATCGACGGCGGCGCGTTCGAGGGGGAGACGTACCTCCCGCTCGCGACCACCGAGGGCGCGCTGCTAGCCTCCGTCAACCGCGGGCTCTCCGTCATCGACGACGCCGGCGGCGCGACCGCACGCGTGACCAAGCGGGGGATGACCCGCGCGCCCGTGTTCCGGACGAGCGGTATCGCGGAGTCGCAGGCGCTCGCGGAGTGGGTCCGGGAGAACACCGACCAACTGCGCGAGGCCGCGGAGTCGACGACGAGCCACGGGAAACTGCTCGACGTGACGCCGTACGTCGTCGGCGACAACGTGTTCCTGCGGTTCCGTTACGACACCGCGGACGCGATGGGGATGAACATGGTCACCATCGCGACCGGCGAAGCCTGCGACGTGATCGAGGGCGAGACCGACGCCTCGCTGGTCGCGCTCTCGGGGAACCTCTGTACGGACAAGAAGCCCGCCGCGATCAACGCCGTCGAGGGGCGCGGTCGCAGCGTCACCGCGGAGGCGACGCTTCCCCGGGAGTTCGTCGAGGAGACGCTGAAGACGACGCCAGAAGCGATCGCCGAGGTCAACACCCGGAAGAACCTGATCGGCAGCGCGAAGGCCGGGAGTCTGGGGTTCAACGCGCAGGTCGCGAACGTCGTCGCCGCGATGTACCTCGCGACCGGGCAGGACGCCGCGCAGGTCGTCGAAGGCAGCAACGGGATCGTCTCCGTCGAAGCGCGGGAGGACGGGCTGTACGCCGCCGTCTCGCTCGCGTCGATCGAGGTTGGGACGGTCGGCGGCGGGACGAAACTCCCCACGCAGGCCGAGGGGCTGGACGTGCTCGGAATCCGGGGCGGCGGCGACCCGGCGGGCTCGAACGCCGACGCGCTCGCGGAGTGTGTCGCGACGGGCGCGCTGGCGGGTGAGCTATCGCTGCTGTCGGCGCTGGCGTCGCGGAATCTGTCGAGTGCGCACGCCGAGTTGGGTCGGTAACTTCGTTCGGGGTCTTTTCGAGGGCGTGCGAGTTCGATGGACAGCAGCGGTAGCAGCAACAGCAGCTCGATCGTAGACCACTTGCGACCGCACCGCCCCGCACAGCCCTCATACCTCCCCAGCCGACTCGCTCCCTCACTTCGTTCGGTCGCTCATCCCTCGCGCGCTCGCCCCGCGCCCGACGTCGCGGGCGCTTCGCGCGCCGCCGCACGCCCAGTCAGACCAACCGCAACTCACCGCCGGACTCGATCACTTCCCCCTGCCGACGCAGTTTCTCCAATAGCTTCTCCGCGGCGCCGCGCGGGACGCCGTCGGCCTCGGCGCGGTCGAGGATCTCCGCCTCGGTGCCGCCCGCTCGAACCGCGTCGCGGACTTTCTCGTCGCGGCTCCGCGAGGACTTCGTCGACGTGTCGCCCGCCGCCTGCACCTCATCGGCGTCGATGCCCGACTGCTCGAGGTACGCTTCCTCGGAGAGCCCGCTCTCCTCGACGCGCTCCTCCAGTTCGGAGACGTGCGCCACCTCGTCGAACGCGGCGCTGTCGCCGTGTTTCTTCGCGAGCAGCGCGGCCCGGGCCTCTCGGGCGGCCTCGCGGTCCTCCGTCTCGTAGAAGCGATTGAGCTTCTTCGTCTGGTGGCGGCGGCCGCACTTGGGGCAGGTGGCGGAGTCGCTCTCTCTGGGGTCCGTGAGCAGCCAGTAGGTGCCACACTCGGTGCAGCCGACGACCGCGTACATGCTCGGGACTGGTGCGCTATCCGGTATGAATCCTCCGTTCACCGCGGGGCGTCCGGGCATCCCCGGGCTTTTCTCGGCCTCCGCCCACCTCCGGGTATGCGCGTGCTGGTCACCGGTTCGGAGGGTCGCGTCGCCTCGGGAATCAAGCAAGAGTTGGACACCCCGGACGCGAATCACGAGTTCGTCTACCTCGATCGCGAGGACGCCCCGGACGTGGATTTCGTCGCCGATATCGCGGACTACGACGCAGTCCGCCCGGCGTTCGACGGCGTCGACGCAGTGGTTCACCTCGCCGCGAACCCCTCGGTTTCGGCGTCGTGGGAGTCAGTCGAGCAGAGCAACCTCGTCGGCACGCGGAACGTGCTCGAAGCCGCCGCGGACGCCGAGGTCGAGCGGTTCATCTTCGCCTCCTCGATCCACGCCGCGGGGATGTGGGAGGAGGAGGGCAAGCCCGACGTGTACGAACTCGACGACGACACGACCGTCACCGTCGACGACGACGAGCGGCCCGACTCCTACTACGGGGTCTCGAAGGCGTACGGCGAGGATCTGGGTCGGTACTACGTGGAACAGCGCGAGTACCCGAAGCGCTTCTACGCCGCCCGGATCGCGAGCATCCGGGCCGGCCCCTACGACAACCCCTACGGCGACGCCGAGCGCGGCGTCGAGGAGGGGCGCTGGGAACGCGGGAGCGAGGCGTACACCGAACAGGTGAAGCGCCTGAAGGGGACGTGGCTCTCGCTCCGGGACTGGGCGCAGTTGGTGGAGCTTTGCTTGCAGGACGAGGAGACCGAGTTCGGGATCTTCTTCGCGACCAGCGACAACCCCCGGAGCTGGTTCGATCTGGAGCACACGAAGGAGCTGCTGGGGTACGAGCCACAGGACTCGGCGAGTGATTGGCAGTCGCCGCCGTCGGAGTTGTTGGAGTAAATCGCTTCGAACGGTTTGGTTTCGGTGTTTCTCGAGTGGATGTCTGTCGGAACCGCACAGCAACCGCGAACACGACCACGGAATGAGCATGACCACTTGTGACAGCAGGGCGCCGGGCATGAAGCCCGGCGCAGCGCCGAGTCCCCACCCCTCCCCCC
>NZ_JBHUDH010000011.1:22731-23314 GCF_042678005.1 Halolamina salina
GGCGGTGCGGTCGCAAGGTGCCAACGATCGAGACGCTGTTGCGGTTGCTGTCCCAGCAACAAGCAACCGAGACGACGCCGAATCACCTCCCCACGCAACATAGCCGGGAACTCAGGAACTATACGCCTCGCCGCGCCACACACCCGCATGGATCACTACGAACCAGACGACGCCGACTTCGTCGAGGCCGTCGACGACGTCCACCTCACGGTCGGCGCGAGCGGCGAGGAAACGAGCGTCCAGCACTTCCGCATCGAACCCGGCGCCGAAGTCCCCTCCCACAGCCACCACCACGAACAGGCCGGCCTGATCACGCAGGGCGAACTCACGTTCGTCCTCGAGGACGGCGAGGAGATCACCGTCGGGCCGGGCGAGTCCTACACCCTCCTCGGCGACGAGGTCCACGCCGCTGAGAACCGGGGCGACGAGCCGGTCGTGGGGATCGACGTGTTCGCGCCGCCGCGGACCGACCCCGACTGGGCGGAGTAGCGACTGGCGGGCAGTTGCGAAAGAACGCAGATCAGAGAGCCGCAGACGCCGCGGTTTCTACGCGAGTTCCTCGATGTTCTCGAAAATCGGAGAT
>NZ_JBHUDH010000011.1:23329-43576 GCF_042678005.1 Halolamina salina
AGAAGCTGTCTACGACAGCTTCTCGATGTTGTCGATCACGGTCTCGGCGTACTCCGTCGTCGAGACCTCCTCGGCGTCCTCGCGCTGGCGCGCGAGGTCGTAGGTGACCGTCCCCTCGTCGATCGTCTTCTCGACGGCGTCGCGGATCAGCTGACCCGTGTCGTCCCAGCCGAGGTACTCGAACATCAGGCGGCCCGAGAGGATCAGCGCGGTCGGGTTCGCCTTGTCCTGCCCGGCGCGCTTGGGCGCGGAGCCGTGGACGGGCTCGGCGAGACAGCGGCCGAAGCCGAAGTTGGCGCCCGGCGCGATGCCGAGGCCGCCGATCTGGGCGCCCGCGGCGTCGGAGAGGTAGTCGCCGTTGAGGTTCGGCATCGCGAGCACGTCGAACTCGTCGGTGCGGAGCTGCATCCACTGGAGCATCGCGTCGGCGAGGCGCTCCTCGACCATGACCGCATCTTCGGGAATGTCGACCTCGTCCTGCTCCTCCCACAGCGAGTCGGGCGCCGCAAAGACCTCGTCGTCGGGGTACTCCTCGTCGGCGACCTCCATCCCCCAGTCACCGAACTGGCCCTCGGTGAACTTCATGATGTTCCCCTTGTGGACCAGCGTGACCTTGTCGCGGTCGTTCTCGATGGCGTAGTCGATCGCCTCGCGCACGAGGCGCTTGGAGCCCTTCTCGGAGATCGGCTTGATGCCGATGCCGATCGGGCCGTCGTGCATCACGTCGTCGAAGCCCATCTCGTCCTCGACGAAGTCCCGGACCTGCTCGACCTCCTCGGTGCCGGCCTCCCACTCGATGCCGGCGTACACGTCCTCGGTGTTCTCCCGGAACGTGACCATGTCCATCTCCTCGGGCGCCTTCATCGGCGACGGGACGCCGTCGAGGTAGTAGGTCGGTCGGACGTTCGCGTACAGGTCGAGCGTCTGACGCAGCGCGACGTTGAGGCTGCGGAAGCCGGCGCCGACCGGCGTCGTCAGCGGCCCCTTGATCGCGACGCGGTGCTCCTCGATCGCCTCGACCGTCTCGTCGGGGAGGTTCTCGTCGTACTTCTCGCGGGCGGTTTCGCCGGCATACACTTCCATCCAGTTCACGTCCCGACCCGTCGCCTCGGCGGCGGCGGTCAGCACGTCCTGTGCGGCCGGCCCCACGTCCTTGCCGATCCCGTCGCCGTGGATGATCGGGATGATCGGGTCGGTCGGCACGTCGAGTTCGCCGGACTCCTCGTCGGCGAGCGTGATCTTCGACCCCGACTCGGGGGGTTCGATGTGCTCGTAGCTCATAGCACGATTACCGTCTCAGAGCGAACCCAAATGCCTGCCGTTTCAGTTGTCAGGATGGTAGATCCGGGGGCGGGTTTTTGTTGGTCCGGTCGCTGCTACCGACGGGGATGACCGTCACCGACCGCACCGCGTCGCTCCGGGACGCGGCGCGAACGTCGCCGGGAGAGGCCGACCTCGACGCGCTCGTCGATTGCCTGCGCGCCGACGTCGCCGAGGAGCGGATCGCCGGTGCGGAGGCGCTCGGTTTGCTCGCGCTGGCCGGCCGCGACGTGTCGGCTGCCGTCGACGCCGCCGAACTCCGGGAGTGGGAACTCGACCTGTTCGAACGCTCCGTCGGGTTCACGCCGGGACTCGACGACGAGGTGATCATCCCGCGAACGGTCGCGTTCGCCGTCTGCGCGTCGGTCGTCACCGACCATCTCGACCCCGCGGCGCTCGTCGAACTCGTCGGGGTCCACGAGCGCCAGTACCCGGAGTTCGACGCCGACGGCCGGCGGTACACTGCGGTCGGGGAGGTCGGCTGGGCGCTGGCGTCGACGGTCATCGTCGACGAAGACCGCCTCGACGCGCTGCTCGCGCTCCTCGAACACGACGACCGGACGGTCCGCCACGTCGCGGCCGCGGCGCTGAGCGACGTGGCCGAGGAGTACCGGTCGGTCCACGGCCACCCGGTCCCGCGCCGGGAGGAACTGGCCGACACCGCCGCCGGACTGCTCGCGAGCGACGACGAGCGGCTCCGGTACCGCGGCGCGTTCACGCTGTACGAGTTCGGAATGGAGGAGCCGACGCTGCTGCAGGATCGACTCCCCCGCATCCGGGCCGCGCTCGACGACGAATACTACCTCGTCCGGAAGGAGGCGGCAGGGATGCTCGGCTTCGTCGGCGACGAGGCGTCCGTTCCCGAACTGTCGCGGCTGGCCGAGTCGGATCCGAGCGACGACGTGCGGACGAAGGCGGCGGACGCCCTCGGCTCGATCCGGGACGGGGAGTGAACCCGCCGTGGGAGCGTTCCGGCGTCCGCGGCCGTTTCCCGTGGATTGATGGGTCGGCCCGCCGCCCACTCTCCCATGCAAATCATCGTCCACGGCGGCGCCGGCAGCCAGCCCGACGAACCCGAACCCCGACAGGCGGTGCTCGACGACGCCGCCGAGGCGGGCGCGGCCGAATCGGACCCCGTCGACGCCGTCGAGGCCGCGGTGAACGTGCTCGAGGCGTCGGACCGCTTCAACGCCGGCTACGGCGGCGCAGTGCAGTCCGACGGCCGGGTACGGACCGACGCCGGGCTGATGACCTCCGACCGCGAGACGGGTGCCGTCGCGAGCATGGACGGCGTTCGGGACGCGATCTCGGCCGCTCGCGTCGTGCTGGAGGAGACGCCCCACATCTTCGTCAGCGGCGAGCACGCCGTCGACCTCGCCGCGGAGTTCGGCGTCGAGACCGACGTGGATCTGCTCACCCCGGAGAAACGCGAGTCGTACGAGGACGAAGACCCGCCGGAGGCCGGGCCGAAAGCCCACCTCGACTGGCTCGAGGAGCGCTTCGGCGGGCACGACACCGTCGGCGCGGTCGCGTTCGAGGACGGGAAGTTCGCCGCCGCGACCTCTACGGGCGGGCGGTCGTGGGCGCTCGCGGGGCGCGTGGGTGACGTGCCGCAGGTCGGCTCGGGGTTCTACTGCACGCCGGCCGGCGGCGCCTCAGCGACGGGCGCCGGCGAGGACATCGCGAAGGTGACGCTGAGCCAGCGCGCGGTCGACAAACTCGAAGCGGGCGCCGACGCACAGACCGCCGCCGAGGACGCGATCGCGGAGTTCGACGAGCTTACCGGCTCCTCCGCCGGCGTGATCGTCTGCGACGAGGAGGGGACGGGTGCGGCGTTCAACTCCGACGGGATGCAGACGAGTACGGCGACGCGGTAGCGTTCGGTCAGCAGCCCGGCGTGCCCGTGCCGGAACCTCTTTGCCGCGAACAGGCCAACCGAACAGCCATGAGCTACGGCGATCTGAGCGAGGAGGCAGTCGAGAAGCATCGGGAGGCCGGCGAGATCCTCGTCGAGGTGATGGACGAAGCGAAGGAGCTGGTCGAACCCGGCGCGACCCACCTCGAAGTCGCGGAGTCCGCCGAGGAGCGGATCGTGGAACTCGGCGGCGAGCCGGCGTTCCCCGTCAACATCAGCGTCGACAACGAGGCCTCCCACGCGACCCCCGAGGCCGACGACGAGACGGTGTTCGGCGAGGACGACATGGTCTGTCTCGACGTCGGCGTCCACGTCGACGGCTACATCGCCGACGCGGCGGTCACCGTCGACTTCTCGGGCAGCGACGAGTTGGTCGAGGCCGCCGAGCAGGCGCTCGAGGCGGCGCTGGACGAGGTCGAAGCCGGCGCCGAGGTCGGCGTCGTCGGGCAGGCCATCGAGGACGTGATCGACGGCTACGGCTACTCGCCGGTGCTCAATCTCTCCGGTCACGGGCTGGAGCGCTACGACGCCCACACGGGGCCGACGATCCCGAACCGGGGGATGGACCGCTCCGCCGAACTGCAGGCCGGACAGGTGATCGCCATCGAGCCGTTCGCCACCGACGGGAGCGGGAAGGTCGGCGAGGGGAGCCACGAGCAGATCTTCGAACTGCAGGAGGAGCGCTCGGTCCGGGACCGCGCAGCACGGCAAGCGATGGAGCAGATCACGGGCGAGTTCGACGGGCTGCCGTTCGCCCAGCGCTGGCTCGACAGCCCGCGGCCGGGGATGGCGCTGCGCCGGCTGAAAGCCGACGGCGCGATCACGGGCTACCCCGTGTTGCAGGAGGACGAGGGGCGGCTGATCTCGCAGGCCGAGCACAGCCTGATCGTGACCGAGGACGGCTACGAGTTGCTGACCGACGGGCTGTTTGGGTAAGCCGTCGGCTTCCGAGTTTTACCGAAAAACGACGGTGCCAGCGGCGCCGTTCCGACGCAGACCGGCGTGGTGAAACTCGACGGGACCCCACACCCGTCCGACAGCCACTCAGCCGGTAGTTAGGCGTTGTTCATCCGCGTCGCCGTCTCGGACCCACACGTCTGGCAGACGGAGACGCGGTAGGGCTCGCGGGAGAACTCGGAGTTCTCCTGTTGATCGCTCTCGGTCCGGATCTCGACCCGGACGTCGTGGAGCGTCTCCCCGCCACAGTCCGCACAGTTCTCCTGAACGCTGTCGGGGTCGGAGGGTTGAGTGGCCATGCGCGACCCACTACATGGAGGAGCCGGATAAAGGCGGCGCTGGTCGTACTCGACAGGACGGCGGCGAGAGTGCCCACGAACGGCCGTCGCGACCCGCCTTCGACGGGGCGACGACCGCTCGTACCTGCCCAGCGGCGATCGACTGTGACTGGTTCTTTCGGTAGGGGTGGTAAATACGTTACGACAGCCGTGTTAGGGCTGCGGCGGCGCGCCGTCGTACGCGTCGCGGTCGCCGTAGAAGTTCAGCATCCCGAACTTCAGCTTCTCCGGGTTCATGTCGATGAGCTCGTCGCGCTCCTCCTCGGGGAACGTGTCCCGGACCGAGAACCGCCCCATGTCCGCGCGAGTGTAGCGCTTGTCCGCGAGCACGCGGACGCCGAAATCCTCCGGCGAGCGGATCACCCGCCCCAGCGCCTGCCGGGTCTTGCGGACCGTCGGAATCTCGACCGCGTAGCGCCAGCCGGCGTTGTCCCGGCCGCCGTAGGCGCGGTCGTAGGCGTCCTGGACGGCCTCCAGTCGGTCGTCGATGTGGGGGTAGGGGACGCCGACGAACACGACGGTCCGGGCGTCGTCGCCGTCGAAGCTCACTCCCTCCGCGAGCGTCCCCCACAGCGAGGTGAAAAGCGCCGCGTGCTCGCCCTCGACGAAGCGTTCGCGGAGTTCCTCGGTGTCCACGTCCGACCCGTCGAGCAACAGTTCCGCGTCGCCGGCGTCGGCGTCGCCGACGGCTCGCCCCCCGCCGCCGCCGAGGCGCTGGTAGTAGCGCTCGGCCTCGCTGTAGGACGGGAAAAAGAGCAGCGTGTTCCCGGGCGTGAACTCCACCACGTCCGAGACGAGCGCCGACACCGACTCCTGTACCTCGGGGTCGCCGCGGTCGCTGGCGAACAGTGCGGGGGTGCCGGCGGCGTACGTTCGGCGGTGCTCCTCGGGGTACTCCAGCCCGTACGCCATCGTCACGGGGTCGTCGAGGCCGAGCACGTCCGCGGCCACGTCGAACGGCCGGAGGGTCGCGGACATCAGCACGCTCGCGTACACCTCGTCGAACAGCGCCTCGGTCACGCGGCGGGGGATGCAGGTGTACAGTTCGGCGCGGCCGTAGATCTCGTCGGTTCCCTCGTCCCGGCGGACCGAGACCACTGGGTACTGGCCGAGTTCGGCGTTCTCCTCCATCCACGTCGCGACGAACCGGGCGGCCGCGAGCGTCGAACTCTCGGCGCGGGAGGTCGCCTCGCCGTTCTTGTACGCCTCCTCGTACTCCTCGTCGATCGCCTCGCCCAACTGGACTGCGAGCTCCGTCTCCGTCTCGATCCCCCGGCCCTCGTAGTTCCGCAGGAACGCGAGCGTGAGATCGTCGCGGGCGTCGTCGTTGGCGATCGATACGTCGTGCCAGTGCTCGTCGATCCCCTCGCGTTCGCCGTACTCGAACCCGTCCTCGTAGGCGTCGACCAGCGCGTCGCGGAACGCGCCGATCACGTTCTCGGCGGCGTCGGCCCGGGAGTCCTCGCGGTCGTCGAGTTCGTCGAGCGCGCTGTCGAGCGTGTTCTCGGTGAGGCTCCGGCTGGCGTGATCCCGCGCGGCGGACTCGATGTTGTGAGCCTCGTCGAACACCGTGACCACGCGCTCCGGCTCGCGGTCGAGCCACCGGAAGAACTGCTCGCGGATGTTGGGGTCGAGCAGGTGGTGGTAGTTACAGACCACGAGATCGACCGCCTCCATCCCTTCCTTCAGCAGTTCGTAGCCACAGAGCTGGTTCCGGTCGGCGTACTCGTAGATCTCCTCGGGCGTGCGGACGCCCTCGTACAGCCACTCGTAGAACTCCTCGTTGTCGCCGAGGAGGTTGTTCCGGTAGTGCTCGCAGACGTTGGCGCTCTCGACGTCCTCGATGCGGTCCTCGACCGCCTCCAACTCCTCCATCACCGCCTCGCGGCGTTGGGCGGCCGCGGCGTCGCCCTCGCGGCTGGCGTCGAGCAGTTCCCGCTGCTGGACCTCGAGTTCGCGCTTCTCGGCCTCGTCCTCGACCAGTTCGCGGGTGGTGTCACGCAGCGTCTGACACTCCTGATAGTCGACATCGATGTGACACATCGAGGACTTCCCCTTGAACACTACTGCGCGGATGTCCTCCTCGTCGTTGATCGCGCGGGCCTCCTCGACGAACTGGCGCATCTGCTGGTGGACGTTGGTCGTGATGACGACGGTGCGGTCCTCCTCACGGGCGTGCTCGAGCGCGGGCACGAGCGCCGAGAGCGTCTTGCCAGTCCCGGGTGCCCCCTCGAACAGCACGTCGTCGCCGTCGTCCAGCGCGGCGGCGATGCGAGTCATCGCCTCGCCCTGGTTGGGGTAGGGGCTGTCGTACGGGAAGAACCGTCGCGTCGTCTCTGCCACTACTGGGAGTGGGGCGTTCTCGGTCAAAAACTCTCGGGGCGAGGCCGGAAAACGTCGCGCCTGTGGCGCGACGGCAAACGGCCTCGTAGACGAGCGGCGAACGGAGTGAGCCGCGAGCAGGGAGAAGGGAATGAAAACGCGATCGACCCCTCGAAAACCGAAAAACGAACGACTACGGGACGCACTCCCGACGCCCGACGTTGAAAAAGAACGAGCGAAAACTCCCCGTGGGCTCGGCTCTCACACCCCTCCGTTTCGACTGGAGATCGCGCCGCCCGCTCAGAGCCCGAGTGCGGCCGACAGGCCCGGGCCGACGGCGACGAACACGAGCGTGATCCCGATCGCGGCCGCCGGGGGGATGGTGGCGTTGTCGTCGACGACGTAGCCCGCGACGACCGGTTTCACGCCGTCGGCCAGCGTCGCGCCCGCGGCGCCCGCGGCGGCGGCCGCGAGGCCGATCGGCAGCGGCGTCACCGCGGCGGTAAACGGCGCCGCCAGCGCGAAGCAAACGAGGAACATCACGCCGAGGACACCCGCCTGTTTGGCGCTGCCCGCGTCGTTGTCGCCCAGATAGCCCGAGACGGGGTCGCCGACGATGAGCATCAGCATCCCCGGGAGCGCCACCGCAGGGGTGAACACGAACGCCACGACCGTCTGGGAGTAGGCGTACAGCGCGTAGCCAGCGACGTTGTCGCGTTCGTACTCGCGGGCCAGCGTGTCGAACAGCGGCCACTCGTAGTCGAGCACGAGCCGGACGAACTCGAGCGCCGTGACCGCCAGCGAGAGCGCCACGAGCAGGAGGCGCACTTCCGGCCAGTCGACCACGCCGAGCAGGTACAGCGCGGGAATCCCCACCCCGGAGGCGTGGACGCCACGGCGCCCGAGTTCGCTCATTCGTCCGCGGTCTCGACCGTCTCGTACCGGCTCAGTACGGCCTCGAAGTCGGCGTCGCCGTCGCGCAGCGCCTCGAGCTGGCCGACCAGTTCCCCGACCGGGATGCGGGCCTGCGCGCCCGTGTCGCGGTCCCGGAGCGTGACGGTCGTGGGGTCGTCCTCCAGCCCGTCGCGGTCGACGGTGACACAGAACGGCGTGCCGACCTCGTCCTGCCGGCGGTAGCGCCGACCGATCGAACCCGAGTCGTCCCGGGTCGCGTCGAAGCCGGCGTCACGCAGCGTCGAGACCACGTCGCTGGCGGTGTCGAGCAGCGGCTCGTGGTTGCTGACCAGCGGGAACACCGCCACGTCCGTCGGCGCCATCTCGGGGGCGAGCGAGAGGTAGTCCCGGGGTTCGCCGCCGAGTTCGTCGCGCTGGAGCCCGTGATCGATTAGGGTGTAGACGGTCCGGTCCACACCGAAGGAGGGTTCGACGACGTGGGGGACGATGTGCTCGCCGGCCTCGGTCTCCTCGACGACCTCGAAGTTCGCCACGTCGGTGTCGACGGTGTACTCCTCGCCGTCGACGGCGACGGTCACTTCGTCGTCGTGGAACGCGTCGGGGTCGCGCTCGGCCAGCGCCGCGAGCGCCTCGGCGACCGCGCCGGCGTCGCCGCCGAACTCGGGACCGAGCGTCGACATGTCGGGGTCGACCGTCGGGCGTTCGACCGTGCGCGGCTCGTCGTACTGCTTGAACACGGTGAAGTTGTCGTCGCTGGCCTCGGCGTGTTTCGAGAGGTCGTAGTCGCTCCGGGTCGAGAAGCCGGCGATCTCGATCCAGTCGCCGCCGGCGCTCTCGACTTTCGCCTCGGCGTCCCAGCAGTCCGCGGCGTAGTGGGCGCGCTCGCCCGGGAGGTGCTGGCGGAAGCGCAGCTTCTCGGTGTCGACGCCGATCCGCTCGTACCACTCCTGGGCGACGCCGAGGTAGTAGGCGATCCACTCCGAGGAGATCACGTTCTGCTCGACAGCCTCGGCGACGGTCAACTCCTGATACCCCTCCGCGGCCGGCGCGTCCTCGGCCTGCTCGGGCGCGGGGTAGAGCCGGAGTTCGACGTCCGCGACCTTCTGGAGGTCGGGTTCGTCGGTCTCGGGGTCGATGAACGTCTCCAGTTCGGCCTGCGTGAGCTCGCGCACGCGGATCAGGCCACGGCGCGGCGAGATCTCGTTGCGGTACGCCTGGCCGATCTGGGTGACGCCGAAGGGGAGCTTCCCGCGGGCGTACTCCTTCAGCCGCGGGAACTCCACGAAGATGCCCTGAGCGGTCTCGGGCCGGAGGTAGCCCGGCTGGCCCGAGCCGGGACCGATGCTCGTCTCGAACATGAGGTTGAACTCCTCGACCGATTGGCCGCCGAGGTCGGCGCCACAGGCCGGGCAGGTGAGCTCGTGTTCGGCGATCAGGTCGGCGACCTCCTCGGGGTCGAGCGCCTCGGCGTCCTCGAGGTCGGTCGCGTCCTCGACGAGGTGGTCCGCGCGGTGGGACTCGCCACACTCCGCGCACTCGACGAGCATGTCGTCGAACGTGTCGAGGTGGCCCGACGCCTCGAAAACGGGCTCGGGCATGATCGTCGGCGCCGCGATCTCCTCGTTGTCCTCCTTGAGCGCGAAGCGGTCGCGCCAGGCGGCCTCGACGTTGCGCTTGAGCGCCGCGCCCTCCGGGCCGAACGTGTAGAAGCCAGCGGCGCCGCCGTAGGCCTCCGCCGAGGCGAAGAAGAAGCCGCGGCGCTTGGCGAGCTCGGTCACGTCGGCGTGTTCGCTCATCAGACTGCCTCCAGCAGGTGGACGTCCCGGAGCACGCCGGCGAGTTCGCCGCCGCTGACGACCGGGATCTGTTCGATGTCGTTCGTGATCATCAGCTGTGCGGCCTCGACGGCGGACTTGCGCTTCGAGACGGTCACCACGTCCTCGGTCATGAACGTCGAAACCGGCTCGTCGGGGAACTCGACGTTCCGCGTGGGGACGTAGCGGTTGCCGACCGACTGCACGCTCTCCCACTTCCAGTCCTCGTCGTCGCCGGCCATCGAGGCGCCGGCGTTCTCCTCGCCCTCGACGACCTCGGCGACGGCGACGATGTCGACCTCGGTGAGCATCCCCGTCATCTCCGCGTCGTCGCCGAGGACGACCGTGTACGGCACGTCCGCGAGGCCGATCTCGCGCTCGGCGACCGGGAGCGGCGTCCCGGCGTAGGTGGTGTTGACCGTCCCGTTACAGAGGCCCCCAACGTCGGCCTCGGTGCCGACCTCCTCGCGGGCGAGCGCGTGGATCACGTCCGTGATGGTGACGATCCCCACGAGCGTCCCGTCGTCGGTGGCGTCGACGACCGGGACGCGACGGGTGCCCGCCGAGAGCATCAGCGCCGCGAGCTCGTGGAGCGTCGCGTCGGCGGTCGTGGTCGGGACCTCGCGCATCAGCATCGCGAGGTCGTCCTCGTCGGGGTGTTCGATCAGGTCGTCCCGGGAGACCAGCCCCCGGTAGCGCTCGCCCGCCTCGGTGTCGCGGACGACGGGAACGGAGGAGAACTTCCGTTCCTGCAGGTACTCGAGGGCGTCGTCGCGCGAGCCCGGGAGCGAGACAGTCACGAGGTCTTCCGCGGGCGTCATGGCGTCGGCAACCTTCATGGGTTTCCCTTCTCTTGGCCCCCTCTTGTACTCTGCGAAGGTGTGCGCGGTACTGGCAGCCGCGTATTCCGAAGGTGTGCGCGGCGATGGCAGCCGCGTATTCCGAAGGTGACACCCCGAACACGGATGCCGAACGCGTGTCCGGCTCTGACGGACACGAACCCCCTCGAGCACGGGGAAGGCGGCCGTGTGAACCCTCCTCAATGTTTCGACGGGTTTATATCGCTGTGCGTGGGATAGTGTACCATGGCACCGGGCACGGTTCACGGCGGCGACGACGTGATGGGCTCGCTGGACGACGCCGAGTTCGTTATCGCGGATCTCGGCCGGGAGGAGGCCTGGATCTCGGTAGCCGAGGCCGACGCGCCGGTCGTCGAGGAGTGGGCGTAACGGCCACGCCCGTTCTCGACCGTCGATCCGCCGTTTTTCCGCCCGCTTCGAACGCCGAGCAGTCACGGGACCGTGAACTCCCCTTCCGTCGCTCGATTCCGAACGGGAGCGCCGGACGCCGTCGTTCGAGCGGGAGCGAGGCGGCAGGGGTGAGGTTTTTGTCCTCGTCGCTGCTGTACTTCCGTATGGATTACCGCGAACTCTCGCCCGACCGCGAGTTCCTCGCGCGGCTCGAGACCGGCGCCGACTGGCGCGAGGAGATCGAGTCGCTGGCGGTCGAGGAGGACGTCGACGCGGCGTGGTTCAACGCGATGGGCGCGGTGCAGGACGCCGTCGTCTGGTTCTACGACCAGCAGGCGGGCGAGTACGAGTCCGTCGAGTTCGAGGAGCCGCTGGAGGTCGCGGCCTGCATGGGCAACGTCTCCTACCTCGACGGCGAGCGGTTCGCGCACACCCACGCCGTGCTCTCGCGGCCGAGCGGGCAGGCGCTCGCGGGCCATCTCGACGCCGGCACGGTGTTCGCGGGCGAGGTGTACATGCGGACGTTCGAGGAACCGCTGGAGCGGGAACACGACGAGGAGACCGATCTGGACCTCTGGCTGTGACCCCGACACTCCGAGGTGAGAAGCGGTGAGAGACGACGACGAGCGGTACTTCGAGCGGCTGGAGGACCAGCTCGACGACGCGTTCGAGCGCGCGGAGGCCGCCCGCGAGCAGGGCCGGGACCCAAAGACGGAGATCGAGATCCCGACCGCGCGGGACATGGCCGACCGCGTCGAGAACATCCTCGGCATCCCCGGCGTCGCCGAGCGCGTCCGGGAACTCGAAGGACAGATGAGCCGCGAGGAGGCCGCGCTCGAACTCGTCGAGGACTTCGTCGACGGCAACGTCGGCGACTACGACAGCCGCGAGGGGAAGATCGAGGGCGCGGTCCGAACCGCGGTCGCCCTCCTCACGGAGGGTGTCGTCGCCGCGCCGATCGAGGGCATCGACCGCGCGGAACTACTGGAAAACGACGACGGGACGGAGTTCGTCAACGTCTACTACGCCGGCCCGATCCGCTCCGCAGGTGGGACCGCACAGGCACTGTCGGTGCTCGTCGCCGACTACGCCCGCTCGCTGCTCGGGATCGAGGAGTTCCACGCCCGCGACGACGAGATCGAACGTTACGCCGAGGAGATCGCGCTGTACGAGAAGGAGACCGGCCTCCAGTACACGCCGAAGGACAAGGAGACGAAGTTCATCGCCGAGCACATGCCGATCATGCTCGACGGCGAGGCGACCGGCGACGAGGAGGTCTCCGGCTTCCGCGACCTCGAGCGCGTCGACACCAACTCCGCCCGCGGCGGGATGTGTCTCGTCATGGCCGAGGGGATCGCGCTGAAGGCGCCGAAGATCCAGCGCTACACCCGCCAGCTCGACGAGGTCGACTGGCCGTGGCTGCAGGACCTCATCGACGGGACGTACTACGACGAGGGCGGCGACGCTGCGGACGACGAGGACGCGGAAGACGAGGAGGAAGCGGAGGCCGAGGACGACGAAGAGGAAACCGAGTCCGAGGGGCCGGTCCGGCACGAGCCCGCGACGAAGTACCTCCGGGACCTGATCGCCGGGCGGCCGGTGTTCAGCCATCCCTCCGAGTCCGGCGGCTTCAGGCTCCGGTACGGCCGGGCCCGCAACCACGGCTTCGCGACCGCCGGCGTCCACCCCGCGACGATGCATCTGGTCGACGACTTCCTCGCGACGGGGACCCAGATCAAGACTGAGCGGCCGGGGAAGGCCGCCGGCATCATCCCGGTCGACTCGATCGAGGGGCCGACCGTCCGCCTCGCGAACGGCGACGTGCGGCGGATCGACGACCCCGAGGAGGCGCTGGAGATCCGCAACGGCGTCGACGAGATCCTCGACCTCGGCGAGTACCTCGTCAACTTCGGCGAGTACGTCGAGAACAACCACCCGCTCTCGCCGGCCTCCTACGCCGTCGAGTGGTGGGAACAGGAGTTCGACGACGCCGGCGCGGACGTGCAGGCGCTCCGGGACGACCCACACGTCGACCTCGACGACCCCGGCCCCCGAACCGCGCTGGACTGGGCCGACCGCTACGACTGCCCGCTCCATCCGGAGTACACCTACCTCTGGCACGACATCTCCGTCGCTGAGTACGACGCGCTCGCGGCCGCGGCGGCCGACGGCGAGATCGCGGACGACGAACTCCGACTGCCGCGGAGCGACGACGTGCAGCGCGCGCTGGAACGGCTGCTGGTCGAGCACACCGCGACCGAGGAGACGCTGGTCGTGCCGGAGTACCGCCCGCTGCTGCGCTCGCTGGGCGTGACGACGGAACTGGAGCGGGAGTGGACTCCCGCGGACCTGAGCGAGCGCGCGCGAACGTGGGGCGCCGACGCGGCGGCGAAGGACGAGGCAGTCGCGGACGGCGGGATGGCGGTCCGGGACGACTCAAGCGACTCGGTCCCCACAGAATCGGCCGCCGACACGTCGAGAGAGTCGCCCCCGCTGCCCGGGACGAACGCGATCGAGGCGGTGAACGAGATCGCCCCCTTCACCGTTCGGGAGCGCGCCCCCACCCGGATCGGGAACCGGATGGGCCGCCCGGAGAAGTCCGAGAGCCGGGACCTCTCGCCGGCGGTCCACACGATGTTCCCGATCGGCGAGGCCGGCGGCAGCCAGCGCGACGTGGCCAAAGCCGCCACAGAGCGCACCGCCGCCGGCCGGGGACAGATCGAGGTCAGCCTCGGCGAGCGCGAGTGCCCGAACTGCGGCGAGCACACCTACGAGAACCGCTGTCCGGAGTGTGAGACGCACACGGAGCCGTACTACGAGTGCGACGACTGCGGCGTCGAGGTCGAACCGGACGAGTCCGGCCGCGTCGTCTGCCCGCGCTGTGAGTGGGAGGTCGAGAGCCCCGAGGAGCGCACCATCGACCTCAACTCCGTGTACCACGACGCGCTCGAGAACATCGGCGAGCGCGAGGGGAGCTTCTCGATCCTGAAGGGCGTGCAGGGGCTGATGTCGGCGAACGAGACCCCCGAACCGATGGAGAAGGGGATCCTCCGAGCCAAACACGACGTCTCGTCGTTCAAGGACGGGACCGTGCGCTACGACATGACCGACCTGCCGGTCACCTCGGTCCGGCCCGAGGAACTGGACACCACCGCCGCGGAGTTCCGCCGGCTCGGCTACGAGACCGACATCGACGGCGAGCCGCTGGAGCACGACGACCAGTTGGTCGAACTCAAGGTGCAGGACATCGTGCTCCCCGACGGCGCCGCCGAGCACATGATGCGTACGGCGGACTTCGTCGACGACCTGCTCGAACGCTTCTACGGGCTGGAGCCGTTCTACGAGGTCGAGGAGCGCGACGACCTGGTCGGCGAACTCGTGTTCGGGATGGCGCCGCACACCTCCGCGGCGGTCGTGGGGCGCGTCGTGGGGTTCACGAGCGCCGCCGTCGGGTACGCGCATCCGTACTTCCACGCTGCGAAGCGGCGCAACTGCGACGGCGACGAGGACTGCGTCATGCTGCTGCTCGACGGCCTGCTCAACTTCTCGAAGGAGTTCCTGCCCGACCAGCGCGGCGGCCGGATGGACGCCCCGCTGGTGATGTCCTCCCGGATCGACCCCTCGGAGATCGACGACGAGGCGCACAACATGGACATCGTCCGGCAGTACCCCAAGGAGTTCTACGAGGCCACCCTCGAGATGGCCGACCCCGAGGAGGTCGAGGAGCTGATCCAGATCGGCGAGGACACGCTCGGCACCGACGACGAGTACCACGGGTTCGACCACACCCATGACACCACCGACCTCGCGCTCGGGCCGGACCTCTCGGCGTACAAGACCCTCGGCGACATGGAGACGAAGATGGACGCCCAACTCGAACTCTCCCGGAAGCTCCGGGCCGTCGATCAGACCGACGTGGCCGAGCGCGTGATCGAGAACCACTTCCTGCCGGACCTGATCGGGAACCTCCGGGCGTTCTCCCGGCAGGAGACGCGCTGTCTCGACTGCGGCGAGAAGTACCGCCGGGTGCCGCTGACCAGCGACTGCCGGGAGTGCGGCGGCCGGATGACGCTGACCGTCCACCGCGGCTCCGTGAACAAGTACATGGACATCGCCGTCGAGGCCGCCGAGGAGTACGGCTGCCGGGACTACACGAAACAGCGGTTGGAGGTGCTGGAGCGGTCGCTGGAGTCGATCTTCGAGAACGACAAGAACAAACAGAGCGGGATTGCGGATTTCATGTAGGATACGGCGAGGATATCCTCGTTTTTGGTCTCGGTTCTGCTTTTCGCGACGGCGACTTCTGCGACGGCGACTTCTGCGACGGCGACTTCTGCGACGGCGACTTCTGCGACGGCGACTTCTGCGACGGCGACGGCATCTCGACACTAGACCTCTTGTGACCGCAACCGCCCCGCACAGCCCACGAACCTCCCCAGCCGACTCGCTCCCTACGGTCGCTCGTCCCTCGCGCGCTCGTTCGCGCCGTCGCGCTCACGTCGCGCGCCGACCGCCACAGCGGTGCGGTGGCGGTGGACGCCTCGCGGCCGTCGACGAGAGCGAAGCTCTCGTCTGCCAATCAGAAATCTCTGATTTCTGATGACGGCGACGGTCGCCGGCCGCGGGGGGAGGGGACTCGGCACTGCACCGGGCTTCATGCGAGGCGCTCTGCGGTCGCAAGTGGTCAAGCATCGAGATGCGGTTGCTGCTTGCTGATCGTCCTAACCGAAGAACCACCCAAAGAAAACCAATCGACCCGAACGCCAGCTACTCCATATACCCCAGATCCTGCAGCCGCTCCTGAATCTCCTCGTCCATCTCCTCCACCGAGTCGTCGCTGACCTCACCCGCAGCAGCGCTCGTCCACGCGCCGCCGATCTCGGTCTCGAAGATCGCCAGTTCGCCTTCCACCTCATCGATCGCTTCGTCATCCGAATCCGCGAGGTTCTCCGTCTCGCCGGGGTCCTCGTCCAGCCGATAGGCCTCGTCCTCGATCCGGTCGATCCGGACGTACTTCGCGTCGGCCCGGCGCGCCGCGCGCATCCGCGCGTAGAACCGCGAGTCCTCGTCGAGCTCGATCCCGGCGTCGGCGGCCTTCTCCTCCAGCTGCTTGAGTTCGACCACCGGGCGCGAGTACTCGATAAATCCGGTCTCGCCCGACGGCGCGGCCTGCTGGGCCGGGTCCGGGTCGTCGGCCCGGTCGAACTCGCGGTAGGAGTCCGAGAGCAGCGAGCGCGTGGGGTCGAGCGCGACTGCCTCCTCCTCGGTCGCCGTCGCGGTCGCGTCGGCGTCGAACGTGTCGAGCACGGTGTGGTAGAGGTCGAGCAGTTCGACCGTATCCTCACGGCGGTCCGCGTCCAGTTCGGGGTGTTTCACCATCAGCGGGACGTTCACGAGGGGATCGTACAGCCCGAACTCGTGGCCGTAGAGACCGTGCTCGCCGTGGAGTTCGCCGTGGTCCGCGCAGACCACGACCGCGGTGTCGTCCCAGCGGCCCGTCTCCTTCAGCCAGTCGAACAGCCGGGTGAGCTGGCTGTCGATGTGGGCGATCTCGGCGTCGTACAGCCCGCGGATGTCGTCCCACTCCTCGTCGTCGATCTCCTGTGCGCCGGAGTTGTAGAGTTTCGAGTTCTGGCAGACCTCGTTCGAGTCGACGCCGGGGGCGAACTCCTCGCGGAACTCCTCCGGCGGGTGGTACGGCAGGTGGGCGTCCATGAGGTTGATGAAGGAGAACCACCCGTCGCCATCGCCCGATTCCGCGTCCTCGACGAACTGCTTGGTGCGGTCGATCACTCGCGGCGTCTTGGAGTCTGCGCCCTCGCCCGAACTCAGGTACTCGTGGGCGGTGTTGCCCGCGCTGACGATCATGTCCGCCAGCTTCCGGAGCCGGGGGTTGTCGTTGAGCACCTGCCACATGCGGGCGAGCGGGCCAGAGAGCAGGTCGCCCGGCATCACCTCGAAGAAGTTGTCCTGATCGTCGAAGCCGTCGGTGAGGTGGGTGTAGGGAGTGATCCAGGCGTTCGAGGAGTAGCAAGCGGTGTCGTGGCCCGCCGCCGAGAGCGACTGAGCGAGCGTCGTCGCCCCTTCGAGGTAAGGGTTCTCCTGATCGGCGCCGTGGCGGGAGGGGTACATCCCCGTGAAGATGGAGGCGTGGACCGGGAGCGTCCACGGCGCGGGCGCGACGGCGTTGTCGAACACGGTCGCCTCCTCGGCGAACGCGTCGAGGCCGGGCGTCGTGTCACGGTCGTAGCCGTACGGGCCGAGGTGGTCCTTCCGGACCGTGTCCATCACCACGAAGAGGACGTTCTCGGGCGAGCCGCTGGTCATACCCCGAGTAGTGGCTGTTGGGCGGATAAGTTTCCTGTTCCGTGCCGACCGCCGGTCCCCGACGACAGCCGCCGGCTACTCGACTCGCGCCCGGCCGCTGGTCGCGGACTGGATGCGATCGCGCAGGTCGTCGCTCTCGGTGACCGGGACCGACACGTCGAAGCTGACCTCGGCCTCGTACGCGGCGTCGAACTCGCAGTCGGCGCCCTCGAGCAGCCCCCGAACCGTCCCGGAGTCGTCGTAGTCGACGGTGACGGTGAAGCGGTGGCGCGGCTGGACCTCGGTGACGCCGGCGTCGTCGACGGCTTCCTTCACTGCGCGGGAGTAGGCGCGGGCCAGCCCGCCAACGCCGAGATTCGTCCCGCCGTAGTAGCGCGTCACGACCGCGACGACGTTCCGGATCTCGCGCTGCTGGAGCACGTTCAGCGCGGGCTTGCCCGAGGAGCCAGTCGGCTCGCCGTCGTCGCTCTGGTACTCCCGGATCATGACCTCGTTCACGCGGTCCGGCGAGGTCTCGCCCGCGGGGACGCGGTACGCCGGGACGTTGTGGGTGGCGTCGTCGTACTCCGCGTCGACGGCGTCGACGAACGCCTCCGCGGCCTCGACGGTGTCGACGCGGTCGACGTGGCCGATGAACTCCGAGCCGCGGATCTCGAAGCGGGCCTCCCCGCGGCCGGCGACGGTGCGGAACGGCTCCATCTCAGAAGCTCACTTCCCGGACGTGCGGCAGGTCGTGGACCCGCTTCAGCAGGTCGCCGGACGGTTCGTCGTCGAGGATCAGGTACAGCATCGGCTCGTCGGCGAACTCCGGGTCGTCCGAGAGCACCTGCCGGATCGAGTGCCCCTCCTCGGCGACGATCTCGGTGACGCGGGCGACGATGCCCGCGGCGTCTGCGTCGGTCGGTTTGACCCGGACGACGGTGAAGTCGAGCACGGGCGCGAGATCCATCAGGCTCGGCACCGCCGAGATGTTCTGGAAGATGTCCCGGAGCTCGTCGTCCGCCAGTAGCGCCTCCGTGGTGGAGTCGACGACGCGGCGATCGACGCCGACCTCCCGGGCGATCTGCGTGTCGGGGATCTCGATGCCGCCGGAGACGACCCGCCCCTCGTCGTTGATCGAGAAGCCGCGTTCGAGCAGCAGACGCACCACCGCCTGCTGGGAGGGCGACCCCTCGAACTTCTCCATGATCTCGTCGAACACGTTACCGTGAAAGGGGGCGCGGCAGGGTTAAAGTCACTCTCCTCGCTCGGCGGCCGATCGGGCGGGCGTGTTCCCGGCCGCGCGGTCGATCTGACAGTCGATGCAGCGGTCGTCCTCGTAGCAGTGCTCGACGCCGTGTGGGCAGTCCCACGCCGACTCCTCGGCGGAGAGTCGGCGCTTCTCGCGTTCCCACGCGCGCTCCCACTCCTCGATCGTCCCGTTGCGCTCGGAGTGGTAGACGACCTCGTCGTCCTGCAGGATCTTCGCCTCCTCGAACTCGCTCGCGGCTTTCACGGTCGCGACGGCGTCGGCGATCGACGTGACCGACTCGCTCTCGACGCCGTGGCGTCGGAACAGCTTGACGACGATCGAGCGGCCGGTGGTCTCGGTCGGCGGGATGTCCACGGTATCCGAGGTCGTCGCTCGCCGGCCTTAAGCGGCGGGTCGGCCCACACGACACAGATTTTTCCCCGGCGGGGGCGACACCCGACCATGGCCGACCTCCAGTCGTGTTACTTCTGTGGCGCGCCCGACGAACTCGGGGAGTACGCGGTGGTCCCGCCCCGCCTCGGCGGCGGCGACCGCTCGGTAGCGCTCTGTCCGGACTGCAAGACGAAACTGCTGCGCGTGATGGAGCCGCTGATCGAGCGGGCCGAAGGCGGCGACGGAGCGAGTGCGGAGGCAGCCGACGCGGCGGACGACTCGACCGCAGCGCAGTCCACGACGGGCGCGCACAGCGATCCCGGTCCCGCGACGGGCGGGGTCACGATGAGTTCGGGCGGGAGTCCGGAGTCGGGCGGTGGCGGTGAGGGGGGTGGTGGTGAGGCAGGTGTCGGTGAGGCGGGTGGCGATGGAACAGGCGACGGTGCGGGGTCGCGACCCGGTACCGGGGAGGGGACGCCCCCGAGCTACCGCCGGGCGATGCGGATGCTCTCGAACCGGCCGTTCCCGATCGAGCGCAGCGAGGCGGAGTCGATGCTGGCGAACGCCTACGACCTCGAACGCGAGGAGATCGACGCGGTGCTCTCACACGCGGCGTCGGAGGGACGGCTCGTCGTCGAGGACGGGGAGATACGGGAGCCTTAGAGCGTCTCCTTCGTGCTCGGGGTGTCGCTCCGGCGCTCGTCCAGCCGGGTGGCGTCGTCGAGCGCGCGGGCGAGTCCCTTGAACAGGGCTTCGACCTCGTGGTGGGCGTTGTCGCCCTCGATCTCACAGTGGAGCGTGAGGCCGGCGTGCTGGCCCAGCGAGCGCGCGAAGTGGCGGGCGAGCACGCTGGTGAACTCGCCGACCGTCTCCTGCGAGAACGCGCCGTCGAACCGGAAGTACGGGCGACCGGAGACGTCGACGACGACGCTCGCCTGCGCCTCGTCCATCGGGACGCGGCGGTCGGCGAACCGGCGGATGCCCGAGCGATCCGCGAGCGCCTCGTCGAACGCCTGCCCGAGGACGATCCCCACGTCCTCGACCGTGTGGTGGTCGTCGATCTCGAGGTCGCCGTCGCAGGTCAGTTCGAGGTCGAACAGGCCGTGCCGGGCGAAGGCGTCGAGCATGTGGTCGAGGAAGCCGATCCCGGTGTCGACCTCGCTGTCGCCGCTCCCGTCGAGCGTGAGCGTGCAGTCGATCTCGGTCTCGGCCGTCTCCCGGGCGACGGTCGCGTGCCGGTCGGTCATGGTTGGGAGGGCGTTCCGTGGGGGCAAAGCGGTTGTGGAAGGGTGGAGTAGTGGTGTTCGGTGTCTCGACCGCCGAGTTCGGTGTTTCAACGGCAAACAGGACCGCCGAATTCGGTGACCTGACCGCAAACACGACCGCGGAGTGGGCTAGACCACTTGCGACCGCCCCGCACAGCCCTCAGGCCTCCCCAGCCGACTCCTTCCCTCACGTCCGTTCG
>NZ_JBHUDH010000011.1:43626-44739 GCF_042678005.1 Halolamina salina
CGCCTCGCGGCCGGCACCGGTCGCCGGCCGGGGGGAGGGGTGGGGACTCGGTGCTGCGCCGGACCTCGTGTCCGGCGCACTGCGGTCACAAGTGGTCTACGATCGAGATGCTGTCGCGCTTGCCGTTCCAGTAGCCAACGAACGAAACACCGACGAACCAACCCCAGAATCAGACCTCCATCGCCTCAGCAAGCGAAAACCGACCTTCGTACAGCGCCGTCCCCACCACCACCGCCGCCGCCCCAGACTCCCGAAGCTCACCCACGTCCGCCAAATCAGTGACCCCGCCGCTCGCGACAACCGGAATCTCCACCGCATCGACCACTCTTTCCACCGCCTCGCGGTCGATCCCCGAGAGCTGTCCCTCCACGTCGACGTTGGTGAACAGCACCGAGCCCGCGCCCAGTTCCTCATAGCGCGCCGCGGCCTCGGCCGGATCGAGTCCGGTTCCCTCGGTCCAGCCCGAGACGACGACCTCCCCCTCCTTCGCGTCGAGGCTAACCATCACGCTCCCCGGATGCGTCTCCGAAATCTCCTCGACGATTTCGGGGTTCTCGACCGCCGCGGTGCCGAGGATCACGCGATCGACGCCGGCGTCGAGCAGCGAGGTGGCGTCCTCGACGGTCCGAATCCCGCCGCCGACCTGGACGTCCACGTCCTCGCCCGTCGCGTCGACGATCGCTTCGATCGCGTCGGCGTTCTCCCGGTCGCCCTCGAACGCGCCGTCAAGGTCGACGAGGTGGAGGGTTTCGGCGCCCTCGTCCAGCCAGCGCTCCGCGGCGGCGACGGGGTCGCCGTAGCGTTTCCCCGAGTCGCGCTCGCCGGCGACGAGCTGGACCGCCTCGCCGTCCTGTACGTCCACCGCGGGGATCACCTCGAACGTCGGGAACTGGCTCACGCCCGGGGCTGGGGACGCCGCTCGCTTAGCCGTGCCGGAACCGGGGGCCGGTCGGTATCCTTTTCCGCCCCCCTCGCCGAGAGATTCCCGTGCCACAGGAGTCCCATCGACGGCTCGTGGAGGAACTCACGAGCCGGGGGTACAACGCCGAGCGCGAGGCGGTGACGCTGCTCGCGAACGCCGGCGAGCCCGAACTCGCCGCCGAAGCCGCCGCC
>NZ_JBHUDH010000011.1:44753-47118 GCF_042678005.1 Halolamina salina
ACGCGTTCGTCGTCACGGTCGAGCACGCCCGCGAGGCGCTCGACAGCGCGCTGCTCGACCCCGCCCCCGAGAGCGAGGCGACTCCCGACGAACCCACCCCGCCGGAGGCCAGCGAGGGCGCCCCCGACCTCGCCGAACAGGCGCCGACGGACATGAATGCCGGGAACGACCCGACGCCCGCGGACGAACTGCTCACGGGCGAGGACGGAAGCGGCGATCCCGACGTTTCGACTGGAGCCAAAAATTCTGAAAATCGGCAGACTGAATCCGTATCCGGAGTCGAAACGGAGGGGTCAGCGGGCGCGAGTGCGGGCGAAGGGGGAGCAGCAGACGACGGCGGGACGACCGCCGACGCCGAGAGCCAGCCACCGACGACCGCCGACGCGATCGGCGACCGCTCGCCGCCGGCCCCCGACATCCGCAACGACGTGACCGGCCGATCGACGGGCACCGGCGAGTACGAGGAGTTCGTCGGGACGTTCCAGGACCGCTACGAGCGGCTCTCGGGGCTGCTCCGCCGGCGCGTGAACCACCGGCCCGCGGAGGCGATCCAGTCGATGCCCGGCGGCAGCGAGGCGGAGATGATCGGCCTCGTCGACGACATCCGCTCGACCGCCTCGGGCCACTGGATCGTCGAACTGGAGGACACCACGGGAACGTTCCCCTGCCTGATCATGAAGGACCGGGCCTTTGCACCGCTCGTCGACGACCTGCTGCTCGACGAGTGTCTCGCGGTGCAGGGGACGCTGGCCGACGACGGGGGGATCCTGTTCGTCGACTCGCTGCACTTCCCCGACGTGCCCCGGACCCACAAGCCCAACACCGCCGACCGCCACGTGCAGGCGGCGCTGATCTCCGACGTCCACGTCGGGAGTCAGGAGTTCGCACAGGAGGCGTGGGACCGCTTCGCCGACTGGCTCCACACCCCCGAAGCGGAGGCCGTGGAGTACCTCCTGATCGGCGGCGACATGGTCGAGGGCGTCGGCGTCTACCCGGATCAGGACGAGGAGTTGGACGTCGTCGATATCTACGAGCAGTACGAGGCGTTCTCGGAGCAGCTCAAGAAGGTGCCCGGCGACATGGAGATCGTGATGATCCCCGGGAACCACGACGCGGTCCGGCTCGCGGAGCCACAGCCCGCCTTTACGGAGGAACTCCGCGACATCATGAGCGCCCACGACGCGCGGTTCACGGGCAACCCCTCCACCGTCACCGTCGAGGGCGTCTCGGTGCTGATGTACCACGGCGTCTCGCTGGACGAGGTGATCGCCGAACTCCCCGAGGAGAAAGCCAGCTACGACCACCCGCACAAGGCGATGTACCAGCTCCTCAAGAAACGGCACGTCGCCCCGCAGTACGGCGGTCACACCCGCGTCGCCCCCGAGGAGAAGGACTACCTCGTGATCGACGAGGTGCCGGACGTGTTCCACACCGGCCACGTCCACAAGCTCGGCTGGGGGAAGTACCACAACGTGCTCGCCGTCAACTCGGGCTGCTGGCAGGAGCAGACCGCGTTCCAGAAGTCGGTCAACATCGACCCCGACTACGGCCACGCGCCGATCCTCGATCTGGACACGCTCGACATGACGGTGCGGAAGTTCGTGTAGGCCACACACGGAGGAACTGAACCGCCCGCGTTTATGCCGCTCGCGACCCCACAGCCGACAATGCCCATCGAGGACCGCGACCAGGCCAAGCTGGTCACGCACGCGCTGGCGAAGGACACGCTGTCACAGATCCGGGACGTAGAGACCGAGCAGGTCGGCTTCCGCAAAGGACTCGTCAAACTCGGCCGGATCTGCGGCTACGAGATCATCGACGGCGCGATGGAGACGGAGTACGTCCCCGTCGAGACGCCGCTGACGGAGACCACCGGCGAGCGCGTCAAGGGGCTTGACGACGTAGTGATCATCAACGTCCTCCGGGCGGCGACGCCCTTCGTCGAGGGGCTGCTCAAGGCGTTCCCCCGCGCGAAGCAGGGAGTCATCTCCGCCGGCCGCGACGAGGAGGCCGGGATGGGCGAGGACGGCACGTTCCCCATCAGCGTCGACTACAAGAAGCTGCCCGAGATCACCGCCGACGACACGGTCGTCGTCGCCGACCCGATGCTCGCGACGGGGTCGACGATGTGTACCGTGCTGGAGCACGTCCTCGACGCCGCCGTCGAGGGGCCCGAGGACCTGTTCGTGCTCTCGGCGGTGTCGGCGCCGGAGGGACTCGTCCGCGTCGACGAGGCGTTCCCGGAGGCCGACCTGCTGACCGTCTCGATCGACGACGGGCTCAACGACGAGGGGTTCATCGTCCCCGGGCTCGGCGACGCCGGGGATCGGTCGTTCCGGACGAACTGAGCGAGGGAGGCAAACGT
>NZ_JBHUDH010000011.1:47146-58787 GCF_042678005.1 Halolamina salina
CGGCAAACTACCTCGGATACCGAACGGCGAGTGAAAACGAGCCGTGAGGTGGGGTGTTGGTTGGGAAACCGTCGGGACCGAACTACCGCCAGCGGTCGTAGGCGTAGAGCCCGCCGGCGGTCAGCAGTAGGACGATCCCCAGCGCCGCCACGCCGAGGCCGACGACGAAGCCGGCGAAGCCGGATCCGAAGTCGTCGACGTGGCCGTAGACGGAGACGCTGTACAGCGTCCCATCTTTCCGGACCGTGGTCGGGAGCTGATCGACGTAGGGGTCGTTCACGTACGGGCGGTAGCCCAGATCGTCGCCCGTGGAGTTGTCGATGATGCGGTCGACCGTGCGCTGTTCGCCCGCGGTGAGGTTCGCGTAACGCGGTGCCTGCGCGGCGATCGCGTCGGCGACGGGGCGCAGCGAGACGCTCTCCGCGCGGACGAGCGAGCCGTTCTCCTCGACCGTGAGCCGGTAGTAGCCGTCGGGGTCGGTGTTCTCGTTGGTGTCACGCACGAACGCGTACTCGCGGTCGATCTCGCGCAGATCCGCGCGGGCGTCGGGGTCGTCGACGGTGGCCGACCCCTCGCGCATGGCGGTCACCAGCGCGTCGAGCGTGGCGTTCGGCGCGCGGTACTCCTCGCCGTAGCGTGCGGTGAGCCGGTAGTCCGGGAGCGCGACCTCGTGGTCGTGAGCGCTGACGAGCCGTTTCTGGTCGGAGACGTTGTCGAGGTCGATCGGCTCGGCGACGTAGATTTGGGAGGTCTGTGCGGGCGGGGACGTGGCCTCCGCTGCCCAGCCGAGGTAGTACGGCGCCGGGAGGCAGAGCAGCCCGACGACGGCGAGCAGGAGGGCGACGCGGCGGGGATCCATCGGCCGAAAATCCCGGCGGTTCGGGTAAGTGCCTTCTGGGGCCTCAGGGCGACCAGTTACAGGCGGCGCCGTCGGCCAGCCCGTGCTCGTCGACGTAGGTGGTGAGGCAGGCGTAGTTGCAGAACGCCATCGGCTCGGCGTCCACGGCACCCTCGGCGACGTAGACGGGGTCGTGCTCCTCGACGGTCGAGTCGCAGTACACGCAGTCCATACGGAGGGTAAGGGATCGGGACCGATGGGCGTTACGGCGGAACCCCTTCGCTTCGGATCGAAACCGCAGCCGGGCAGCGCGTCTGACGAGCAGGTGAAGCCGCCCTCAGTAGCGCTCCGGAGCCGTCGGGAGCGCTACTCGTCGCTCCCGTCGGTTTCGTCGTCTCCGCTCTCGCTGTCTCCGTTCTCGTCGTCCTCGCCCGCCGAGAGGCCGTCGTCGCGCTCGCGGTCGAGCGCGCGCGGCACGTCGTGGTGGTCACTGTAACCGTCGAACCACCGGGCGATACGCTCGATGCGGTCGACGATGTGGCCCGGCTCGCCCGAACGCGAGAGTTCGTGGCCCTCGCGCGGGTAGCGGACGAACCGCGTATCGGTGCCCTGCTTGCGGACCATGCGGTACCAGAGTTCGGCCGTGCAGGCCGGGGTGCGGTAGTCCTCCTCGGAGTGGATCACCAGCGTCGGCGTCTCCACCTCGTGGGCGTGGCCCGCCGGCGACTTCTCCCAGAGGAACTCAGGCTCCTCCCACGGCGTGGTGTCGAAGTCGCCCTCGACGAGGGCGTAGGCGCCGTCGGTCGAGCCGTAGAAGCTCGTGAGGTCGTAGACGCCCCGTTGGGAGACCGCGGAGGCGAAGAAGTCGGTCTGGCCGACCGTCCACGAGGTCATGAAGCCGCCGAAGGAGCCGCCCGTGAGGTGGACGTCGTCGCCGTCGACGTACTCGCGATCGGTCAGCAGGTCGACGCCGGCCATCACGTCGGTCAGGGTCACGTCGCCCCAGTCGCGCTCGATGGCCTGCATGTACTCCTCGCCGTAGCCCGTCGAACCGCGGGGGTTCGACCAGAACACGACGTAGCCGCGGGCGGCGAGCGTCTGGAACTCGTGCCACATCGTCCCGGCGGTGGTCCACATCGCGTGGGGGCCGCCGTGGACCTCGACCGCGAGGGGGTACTCCTCGTCGGGATCGAACTCAGGGGGCGTGATCGTCCAGCCGTGGACCTCGCCCTGCTCGGAGTCGAAGTGGAGCTCTTCCGGCTCCTGTACGGAAACGTCGTCGAGGTAGTCGGCGTTGAGTTCGGTGAGGCGGACGCAGTCCTCGCGCTCGGCGCCCGCGCCGCCGTCGAGGCCGGGCTGGTCGGCGTGCTGGCGGCTGCAGACGAACACGTCGCCGGGGTGGTCCCACTCGCTCATCGCGAACGCGAAGCGCTCCTCGCCGACGTGGCCCGTGCTGACGGCGCCGGGCCGAACCACGCGGCGGGGCGCCTCGCTCGCGTCGGCCGGCGCCGACCAGACGCTCGTCTTCCCCTCGTCGGGCGTCGAGAAGTAGACGCGCTCGCCGTCGGGACCCCACTGCGGCGCGGACTCGTACCCCAGCCCGCGGTCGAGCTCCTCGGTGATCCACGCCACGTCGCCGTCCGCGTCGAGGACCTTGAGTTCGGCGGGTTGGATGGTGACCTGCTCCTCCTCGCTGTAGAGGAACGCCACGTCGCCGTCGGCGTTTGCGGCGAGGCCGGCGCCCCAGCCGCTCGACTCGTGGATCTTCTCGGCCTCCTCGGCGTCGGTGTCGTAGGCGTAGATCGAGTAGCGGTGTGAGTCGTCGGGGTCCTCGCCCACGTCCTGTGCGGTGTAGTACAGCGTCGACGCGTCGCCCCAATCGGGGCCGGCGAAGTCCACGTCACCGTCGGTGATCCGCTCGACCTCGACGTCCTCGGCGCTCGCGAGGCCGTCGCCGACGTGGGCGACGTAGACGTGCGAGCGCGTGCCGTCGAAGTACGACTGGCCCGTGCGGTAGACCGTGCGGTCGATGACTCGGGGGTCAGGCTCCTCGCGCTCGTACTCCTCCTCGTCGGAGATGTCGACGTCGAGTCCCTCCTCGCGCTCGTCTTCGGTCGTGGACTGGGTGAACGCGATCCGGGTGCCGTCGGGCGACCAGCTGATCCCCTGGACGCCGGCGGGGACCTCAGTGACTTGCCGTGCCTCGCCGCCGCCGACCGGGATCAGCCAGAGCTGCGGGCGGTCGTCGTCCTTCCCGCGGTTCGAGACGAACGCGATTCGGTCGCCCGACGGCGACCAGCGGGGCTGGCTGTCGCCGCCTTCGCTGACCGTGAACTGCCGGGGGTCGTCGCTCCCGTCGCTGGGGACGAGATAGACCGTCGACTCGTAGCTCTCCTCGTCGTCGGGCGTTGTCCGGACGAACGCGACCTGTTCGCCGTCCGGCGAGAGCCGAACGTCGCCGGGTTTGGTGATCTCGTGGAAGTCCGCGGCCTCGATTCGTGCCATGGAGTGACGCGGGGTCCTCCGGACCGAAAGGATGTCGGTTGCGGCCAAAAGCGAACGAGAGCGGCGACGGCACGGGTAGTCAGAAGGCCTATGACGACCCCCCCGCAAGCAAGGATCAGATGAGTGCTGGCGAGGGTCCCCCGCCGAAGCCGTCCGCCGGGGACGACGAACCGGACGGGCCGATCCAGCGGTTCCTGACCGCCGAGAGCGGCCCGCTGATGTTCGCTCGCGAGATGGCGACCAGCATGGCGACCGTCGCCCTCGTCGGGCTGTTGCTGTTCGCGATCAGCGGCGTCTGGCCGCCGATGGTCGCCGTCGAGAGCGGGAGCATGAACCCCAACATGCAGAAGGGCGACCTGATCTTCGTCACCGAGCCCGGGCGGTTCGCGCCCGACGCCGCCCACGGCGACACCGGCGTCGTCACCCACCGGGTCGGAGAGGAGGTCGGCTACAAGACGTTCAACGACTTCGGGACGGTCGTGATCTACGAGCGGCGGAGCGGCCCGCCGGTCATCCACCGCGCCCGGTTCTGGGTGGAGGACGGCGAGAACTGGTACGACGAGGCCAACAAGGCGTGGGTGGAGGGCGCCGACAACTGCGGGGAGATGGACAACTGCCCGGCCCCCCACGCCGGCTTCATCACGAAAGGCGACAACAACGCCTACTACGACCAGACCGGCAACATCCGGGAGCCGGTGAAGCCGGAGTGGCTGGTCGGCACCGCGCGGCTCCGGATCCCCTACCTCGGTTGGGTCCGGCTGGGTTTCTCGGGTGCGGCGACGCCCGGGCCGATCGACGGCGGGACCGCGAGCGCGACGACCGGCGGCCCGGCGACGGTGAACGCCACCGCTTCGAGTGGAGTCGAGATGGCGGGGTCGGTCGAAGGGGTTTCGAGTCCGGGACTGTCCTCGGACCGAATCGCGGCGGTCTGATGCGGTAGCTGCTGGGGGATCTTTACCGTCGGGAGAAAGGAACGCTACGCGAACCGATCAGTTGTCGAAGCGGGCCTGGACGAACGGCTGGGCGTTCTCGATGTCGCCGAGTCGGGAGTCCGAGAGGAGGACGTGTTCGGTCTCCTCGATCGGGACCGACAGCGAGATTTCCTTCGTGCGGCCGTAGCGACCCTTGGAGACGACGACGGCGTTGACGATGCCGAGCATGTCGAGTTCGCTGATCAGGTCCGTGACGCGGCGCTGGGTGAGCACGTCGGCGTCGATCTCCTCACAGAGCCGCTTGTAGATGTTGAACACCTCGCCGGTGTTGATGTTGTGGACGCCGTTTTTCTCGAGGAGGATCGTCGCGAACAGGACGATCTTGCTCTGAGTCGGCAGGGTGCGGACGACCTCGACGACGCGGTCGAGTTCGATCTTGTCCTGGGCCTGCCGGACGTGCTGCTCCTCGACGGTCTCGGCCTGACTGCGCTCGGCGAGTTCGCCGGCGGTGCGGAGGAGGTCCAGGGCTCGGCGGGCGTCACCGTGCTCCTGTGCGGCGAAGGCAGCGCAGAGCGGAATCACGTCGTCGGTCAGTGCGTCCTCCTTGAACGCCACGTCCGAACGGTGCTGGAGGATGTCCCGGAGCTGGTTCGCGTCGTACGGCGGGAACACGATCTCCTCCTCGCCGAGGCTCGACTTGACGCGGGGGTCGAGGAAGTCGGTGAACTTCAGGTCGTTCGAGATCCCCATGATCGAGATGCGGGAGGTCTCCAGTTCGGAGTTCATCCGGGAGAGGTTGTACAGCGTGTCGTCGCCGGACTTCTCGACGAGCTTGTCGATCTCGTCGAGCATGATGACGACCACGCGCTCGTGGTAGTCGATCGCGTCGAAGAACTTGGTGTACACCCGGTCGGTCGGCCAACCGGTCATCGGCACCTCCTCCATCTCCTCGCGATCGTCCTCGAGTTGGTCGATCTCCTCGTCGATCGCCTCGACGCTGTCGAACTCGGTGTCGGCGAGCGCGTCCTCGTCGCCGTCGGCCGCCGTCGAGCGCAGTTCGCGCAGCTCCTCGAGGCGGTCGGCGACGATCTCGCGGTTCTTCTCGATGAACTTGTTCGCGAGCTGGGCGAGCACGCGGTACTGCGTGTCCGTGATCTCGCAGTTGATGTACTCCACCTCGCAGGGCACGTCGTACTTCTCGGAGGTGGACTCGAGCTCCTGGCTGACGAACTTCGCGCTCGCGGTCTTCCCCGTTCCCGTCTTCCCGTAGATCAGGATGTTCGACGGCGTGTCCCCGCGCAGCGCGGAGACGAGGATGGTGGCCATCTGGTTGATCTGGTCGGTCCGGTGGGGAAGCTCGTGGGGCGTGTAGGAGGGTCTGAGCACCTCCTTGTTGCTGAAGATCGGTTCGCCGGCCATCAGGTCGTCGAACAGCCCCTGACTGTCGCCGTCGTCCTCCAGCATCCGGTCGATGTCGACGCCGCCGGTGTCGAGATCGACCGAGGAGTCGATCCCCTCCGTGTCCAGCGAGGCGTCGACGCCGTCCGGGAGATCGTCGGTCGACTCGGGCTCGCCGGCGTCGGGCGTCTCCTCGGCCCCATCCGGATCGGCGTCCCCGTCTTCGCCGTCGTCGAACGCGCCGTCGTCGGTGATCGGCCAGCCGTCGTTCGGATCGCCCTCTCCCTCCGTGTCGTCGTCGGTGTCGTTCATTTGGATACCCCTACGTTTCGTGTGGAGAACGGCACTCGGGACCGGTATATCCGGCACGTGACCCGCTGCAAGGCACGATCCCAGGCGAGACGTTCCGGAGCGCCGTCCAGTTGATGCACTCGAACCAAATGAATAGGGGTACCAAAAACCTGTCCCTGTCGGCGCGATCTGCTGGGGGAGCCGCGTCGACGATCGCGTCTCGATCGGCTCACGGGCGATGTGTCGCGCCCCCGTACCCCACTGTTTCGACTGGACCGATCCGCCCGACTGGGAGACGGTCCGTCGAGTGGTGCGAGCTCGTCGAGAGTGGCCGCGAGGGTCGAAGGGATCGGGGGTAGAGGTGAAACGGAGGGTCGGCGGCGGCAGGTACATGGCTGGCATCGCTTCGAGTGGAAAAGCCCGATAGGAAGGGGGCAGTCAGCGACGGCGCCGGTCGGTAGGGGGTGGCGACGCTCGATCGACGGGAAACGGTAGGGGGTGGTGACCCCCCCACCCCATCGTTTCGGGTGGAACGCGAGTCAGCCGGGGGTGAGGGTGGCGAGAAACGGCAGAACCTGCCGTCTATCGAGCGGTAGTTTTACACTACACGACGATAGATTAGTCCGTACTGCAATTTATCTTCTTTATTTAGACGTGGAGTTGTGTGGTTAGTTGTGTCTCTGACCGCCAGCTCGCGACCCCACCCCCTCGTCGTCTCGGCGCTCCACGGGAAACGGAGGGGAGGGGGTCGTCGGCGCGATCCGTCCAACATCGAACCCGACAAGACGGGCGGTTCGAGCAGTGTATCCCGAAAATATTCTCGATCTTCACCGAACACGCCGGGCATCCACCTTTGTTTCGAGTGGAAACGGTCCGTTCCCGATGGCGGGGGAGCCGCTCGGTCCCCGATCGACGGAGCTCCCCTTCGGCGGTGCCCCTCGATTTCGTGTCGACGGCTCGAAACGCGGTTTCGATCGGCAGGAGCGTCGACGCCGCCCGGAACACGGCGCCCCGATCGACGCCATTCTTAAGTACATCGCCGGCGGAACTCGCTGTAACGGCTCCCTACCGCCACGGGGGCAGGAGACAAGGATGGGTCTGCTCACGAATCTGAAACAAAGTATCACGCAGGTCACGGACGGCCTGTTCGCATCGGAGGAGCCGAAACGGATCGGGATATACGGCCCACCGAACGCCGGGAAGACCACGCTGGCGAACCGCATCGCCCGCGACTGGACCGGCGACGCGGTGGGCCCGGAGAGTCACATCCCCCACGAGACCCGGCGTGCGCGCCGGAAGGAGGACGTGACGATCGAACGCGACGGCCGGGAGGTCACGATCGACATCGTCGACACCCCCGGCGTCGCGACGAAGGTCGACTACGAGGAGTTCCTCGACCACGACATGGAGAAGGAGGACGCCGTCCGGCGCTCCCGCGAGGCGACCGAGGGCGTCGCCGAGGCCATGCACTGGCTCCGGGAGGACGTCGACGGCGTGATCTACGTGCTCGACAGCACCGAGGACCCGTTCACGCAGGTGAACACGATGCTGATCGGCATCATCGAGAGTCAGGAGCTGCCGGTGCTCATCCTCGCGAACAAGATCGACAAGGACGAGTCGGACATCCAGCGAATCGCCAACGCGTTCCCGCAGCACGAGACGATCCCGCTCTCGGCGCTGGAGGGACAGAACATGGACGAAGTGTACGAGAAAATCGCGGAGTACTTCTCCTAACAATGCCCGAAGTGACCAGCGGAGACGGCGACGGGACGCCCCCCGAAGAGGACGGCCTCGACGACGGGGTCCGGGTCGACATGATCAGCGGCGCCCGGATGGAGGGGCTCACCAGCATGGAGAAGATCCGGCTGATTCTCGACGGCGTCCGCGATGGGAACATCGTCATCCTCGAAGAGGGACTCACCCCCGACGAGGAGTCGAAGCTGATCGAGGTCACGATGACCGAGATCAGCCCGGACGAGTTCAGCGGCATCGAGATCGAGACGTACCCCAAGTCCAGTTCCGGCAACGCCGGGCTGTTCGACCGACTGATGGGGAACGACGAGCAGACCCAGAAGCTCACCGTGATCGGGCCGGCGAACCAGATCCAGACGCTCCACAAGGACGAGAACCTGATCAGCGCGCTCGTCTCGCGCAAGTAGTCCCGTGCCCCACGAGTGTACCACCTGCGGCCGGCAGTTCGACGACGGCTCCAAGGAGATGCTGTCGGGCTGTCCGAACTGCGGCGGGAACAAGTTCCAGTTTCAGCCGCCCGGCCGCGACACCGCCGAGCCGTCCTCGGCGACCGACGACGCCGCCACGGCCGACGCCGAAACCGCCGGGTCGGCCGAGTCCGAGCGACCCGACCGTGGCTCACCGTCGACGGAACCCTCCGACGGCGACTCCCAGCTCCCGGAACGGTCCGGCGACGACTCCAAGCCGCCGGAACGGTCCAGCGGCGACTCCCAACCCCCGGCCCACCCGGCCGAAGCGGAGCCGGACGTCGACGCCGCTGAGGACCGTGCACAGACGGACGCCCGGTCCGCTGCGGTCAGCAGCGAGGAGATCGACGAGGGTCGCCGGACGGCGGAGGACGGGCCGCCCTCGGACCGCGGCTCTCCCGCCCGGGGCACGCCGCAGGGTCCCCCGGCGGAGCGTTCCCCGGACGAGTCGGCCGACGAGTTCGACCTCTCGGGCGCGGTCGGCCCCGAGGACGACGAGCCGGTCGAGAAACAGCCCGTCGCGGGCTCGGCCCCCCAGCACGAGGAGCCGGCCTCGGACGACGACCTGGGTGCGCTGCGCGAGGAGCTGAACGACCAGTTCGAGAGCATCAAGATCACCGCCCCCGGGCAGTACGAACTCAACCTCATGGAGCTGTACGACCGGAAGGAGTACATCATCTCGCTTCAGGAGGACGGCCGCTACGTGATCGAGATGGCCGACGACTACGGCATCGACGAGTAGGCCTCCGTCCCGCGACTCTCTCTGTCCCTTTCTGCCACCTCGACCGCTTCAGCAACCGTTAACAGCCACGCGGTCGCAGACGGGGGTATGAGCACGGCGACGAAGATCGTCACCAGCACAGTGGGCCTGTCGGCGCTTCTGGCGTTCGCCTTGGTCTTCCAGATCGTCCTCTCGGCCTGATGTTCGCCGAGCGGACGCTCTCGCCGGCGGTCGAGCGGCTGCACAGGGAGATCACGCCCGACGTACTCGTCCTCGACACCGAGCGGGACTTCGAGACGCTCCCGCCGGCGGTCGCGGAGGAGCTGGGCCTCCTCGTGGAGTCGCTCGACCCCGCGAGCTACCCCGAGGCGTGGCTCCCGGAGAACGCGCCCGCACAGCTCGAGGCGTACGCGTCCGAGCAGTTCACCATCGGCCTCCCGGGCGACGGCACGGTCGTCCGGACCCACCAGACCGAGCCGCCGACGGTGCTCGTGAAGGCCCGCGCCGAGACCACCCCGGCGTCGTTCCGGGACTTCCTGATCGCGGAGGCGCTGGTCGAGATCGACGAGGGGGTTCCGGAGAGCTTCCTCCCGTTCTTCGGCGAGCAGTACGCCGAACTCGACTCGGCGCTGGGGCTGGGCGGGACGGCGACGTACCAGATCGCGGCCGCGCTGTTCGACGCGTGGGTCGGCCTGCACACCCGCGAGCGGTTCCGCGCGTGGGCGGGCGACCACGACGAACTCCACGCCGCGTGGGAAGACGCCGGCGACCGCCTCGTCGGTCGGATCGACGACCTCCCGGGCGAGGTCGCCCGCGGGGAGACGGAGTTCCCGGCGGCGACGGAGCTGGCGTGCTCGGCGGTGAAACACGGCCTCGACCTCCCGGCGCCGTTCGCGGCGTTGGACACGCTGGCCTACCGGGACCACGGCGCCGAGTACGCGGTCCGCTGGGCGGAGAAGACGATCGACTCGCTCACGGAGTAGCGGCGGGACGGTTCGTGTTCGTCGGTCGGTTCGAGTCGGCGATCCGTTTCGACTGTTTCCCCTCTTTCGACTGCAGCCTGCCTTTCGACTGCACTTCCCTGTTTCGACAGCACCGACCGTTTCGACTCCACGAAGCGTTTCGACTCCGCGAACCGTTTCGACTCCACTATCCCCTTCGACTGGAACGACAGCCGCGACGCTCTCTCGGTGTTTCGACTGGAAACCAACCGATCGGTGCGGAGGGGAGCTGTCGGTCTACTCCTGTGGCTCGTAGCTCACGCTGCCGTCGTCGTGGAGGCGGACCGTCGCGTCGAACAGTTCCGCGAACGCGGCGACGGTGTCGTCGTCGTGGACCTCGCTGGAGAGGTGGAACAGGCAGACTGCGTCGTGTTCGCGCACCAGTTCGATCAGCCGTTCGGCGGCCTCGAGCGCGGCGGCATCGTCGCCGTAGTAGGCCAGTTCGCTGAGCGAGTCCAGCGTGATCCGGCGCTTCCCGTCGTTCTCGGTGAGGAACGCCTCGACCTGCTCGACGATCCCCTCGACGTCGTCCGGGCCGGCGGCGTAGTGGACGTGCGGCGCCGAACGCCGGGAGTAGCCCCGTTCGATCGAGAGCGTGTCGAGTATCTCCGCCCGCGACTCGTCGACCTCGTAGTAGTCGAGCTTCTGTTCGACCTCGCGAGCGGTGGTTCGGGTCGAGACGACCAGGAAGCGGTCGGTGTCGACGCTGAGGAAGTCGGTGTCGACGCGGTCGGTCTCCCCGATGCTGGGGTGTAGCAGCAGTAGCGCGGTCCCGGCCGGGACGCTGTCGGGCGCGCCGTCGATAGCGAGGTCGTACTCCATATCCGGTAGTAGCGCGGCGAGGACTTCAAACTCGCGGCGGTACTGGCGGGAGGCGACTCCGCGCCCGGAGCCGAACCGGTTTTGCCCGCCACGCCCCACGCACGACCATGAGCGTTCGCGAGGAGTTCGACACCTGGGCTGCGGAGGGCCGCGAACAGGGGATGGAGGAGCGCCACTGGCACACCGCGCGACCCATCCTCGCACGGATTCCGGTCGAGGAGGGGGACACGGTGCTCGATCTCGGGACGGGCAGCGGCTACGCGCTGCGGGCCCTCCGGGAGCGCGGCATCGGCGCCGGCTACGGCCTCGACGGCTCGCCCGAGATGGCGCGGAAGGCCGACGGCTACACCGACGACGACGCGGTCGGCTTCCTGGTCGGTGACTTCGACCACCTCCCGTTCGCGACGAACTCGATCGACCACGCCTTCTCGATGGAGGCGTTCTACTACGCGAACGACCCCCACCGGACGCTGGAGGAGGTCCGTCGCGTGCTGAAACCCGGCGGGACGTTCTACTGCGCGGTGAACTACTACGAGGAGAACACCGCGTCCCACGAGTGGCAGGAGACCATCTCGGTGGAGATGACCCGCTGGGACCGCGAGCAGTACCGCGAGGCGTTCCGCGACGCCGGCCTGCACGTCGCCGAGCAGGACAACGTTCCGGACCGCGAGACGGAGATCCCCGACGAGTCCGAGTTCCCCTACGAAGGGTTCGGCAGCCGGCAGGCGATGGTCGAGCGCTACCGGACGTGGGGGACGCTGCTGACGGTCGGTGTCGCGCCCTGATTAGGGGGATTTCGGTGGGGACTTCGGTAGTAGCTACGATCTTTTTCTTCTTCGGTATCGACGGCAACAGCAGCTCGATCGTTGGCACCTTGTGACCGCAACCGCCCCGCACAGCCCACGAACCTCCCC
>NZ_JBHUDH010000011.1:58857-68212 GCF_042678005.1 Halolamina salina
GGGGGGAGGGGTGGGGACTCCGTGCTGTGCCGGGCCTCGTGCCCGGCACACTGCGGTCACAAGTGGCCTACGAACGAGCTGCTGTTGCTGTTCGCTGTCGCAGTGCCGTCGCCGTCCTCATCCTCTCTGAATACGCAACCTAATCGATCACTTCCAACGGATCGAGTCACCCACCGTTCACACCCTCGGCGATCAGTTCGTGCGAGCGCAGCGCCGCCTCCTGCTCCGGGACGACGTGCTGGATCATCATCTCCTCTACCCCGACGCGATCCGCGAGCTGCTCGAACAGCCCGGCGATCGTCTCCGGACTCCCCGAGATCGCGCGCGGCCACTCGTCCTCGTCCAGCGTCGCCGGCGTCGGCTCGGGGACACCGCCGAGTTCGTCGATCGCCTCCTCGACCGAGGGCGTCGATCCCACCTCACCGCGCTGCATTCGCTTGAACGACGCCTCCGCGACCGCCCGCAGGCGCGCGGCCTCCTCGTCCGTCTCGGCGGCGACGGCGTTGAGCGCGACCATCCCCTGCGGCTCGTCGATCCCGCCGGGCAGCGACGACGGCTCGAACGTCTCGCGGTACGCCTCGAACGCCGGCACCGCGAAATCCGGGCGGATGAACGCCGCGAAGCAGAACCGCAGCCCCAGTTGGCCCGCAATCTTCGCGCTCGACGCGCTCGAACCGAGCACCCACGGGACGGGCTGGTCGCCGTCGGAGCTCGGCACCTCGATGTCGGCGTACTCGTGGGCGTCCGGGAAGTCGTCGTACAGGTGGTTCACGACGGCGGTGATCTTCTTCCGGTGATCCTCGTCGGGGTTGCGCTTCCGGCGGTTTGTCCCGAGCGCGCGGTCCACCGCGGGCGAGCCGTTCGCTCGACCCAGTCCGGCGTCGACGCGGCCGGGCGCGAGCCCGTCGAGGACGCCGAACTGCTCGGCGACTTTCAGCGGGCTGTAGTGGTTCAGCAGCACCGCACCCGACCCCAGCCGAATGGAGTCGGTCTCGGCGGCGAGGTGGCCCAGCAGCACTTCGGGACTGACGCCGGCGAGGCGGCTCCCCATCCCGTGGTGTTCCGCGACCCAGAAGCGCTCGAACCCCAGTTCCTCGGCCTGTCGTGCGGCCTCGACGGTGTTCCGGTACGCGTCGGTCGCGGTGCCGTCCTCGGGGACCGGCGAGAGGTCGACGGCGGAGAGATCCATACCCGGACTCGTGGACTGCGGGAGAAAACGGTTCGGCTAGCGGTCCCCGTCTCCGCTGTCAGTTGCTCGCGATCTGGCGGCTCCACTCCTCGATCCAGCCCTGGAGGTTCCCCCGGAGCTCGTCGTAGGTGAAGCTGACCGCCTCCGGCGGCACCTGGGCGTACTGCTCGTACTCGGCGTTCTCCTCGCCGAACTCCGCGTCGGTGATCGCGGGGAACTGGACGTTCCGCACCGCGATCTCGGCCTGTACCTCAGGTTGGAGCACGAACTCCATGAACGACTGCGCGAGGTCGGGGCTGTCGGTGCTCGCGAACTGGGCCATCCCCTCGGGGTTGGCGTACGCCTGATCGTTCAGGAACCTGATCTGGTGGCGGTCCATGTCCTGATCCGAGCGGTTGGCGTACACCTGATCGGTGGAGTAGGAGACGACCATCGGCGCCTCACCCTCCCCGTACGCGCTGTAGGAGTCGCCCCAGCTCCCGAGCACCCGGACGTCGTTCTCCTGTAGCTGCGACCAGTAGTCGAGGTAGTTCTCCTCCCCGCGGGCTTTGATCGTGTGCAGGAGGAACGCCCGCCCGGTCGCCGAGGAGGAGGGGTTCTGGGCGAGCAGGTCGCCCCGATACTCCGACTCCAGCAGCCCGTCGAACGTCTCGGGCGCGACGAACTCGCCGTCGTCGGCCGTGGCGTTCCAGACGAGGCTGATGTAGCCCGTGTCGTAGGGCACCGCCCGCCCCTGCGGGTCGAAGCCCAGCCCCTCCTTGATGTCGGACTGTCCCGGGAGGTCGGGCGCCTCGGCGAACAGCGAGCCGCTCTCGAGGTTCTCGTCAAGCCGGATCAGCCCGTCGACGTTCAGCCCGACGTACACGTCGGCGTCGATGTCGACGCCCGCGTTGGCCCGCTGGATGTACTGATCGAGTTCGTTGGGCGGCGTCTGGTAGACGAGGTCGGCGTCGAACTCCGACTCGAACTGCTGTTTGAGCCACCCGCCCGGGCTGGAGCTGACGGCGTCGATGAACGAACTGTACGTCGCGACGACCAGCGTCCCGCCGCCGGTCCCCCCGACGGTCGTCCCGGTCGTGGTGGTCCCGGGGGAGTCGGTGGCCGACTCTGTCGGCGACTCCACCTCGTCGGCCGAACAGCCCGCCAACAGTGCCGCGCCGGCCGCGCCGGCGCCCGCGAGGAACCGCCGCCTGTCGATCCGATCTCGGCTCATTACTCAGTTGTTTCTCTGGGTTGTTGTTAAGCGGACCGGTCGAACGCCATCGGCCGAAGGCGCCGGTCTTCTACCGTTGTGGGGGCTGTCGCCCCGATCGGCGAGTAGATTTTTCCGACGCTCGTCCCAACGCCGAAGCGGTCACGATGTCTCACGAACTCCACGAACCGTCGTTCTACGGCACGACCACCGAGCGGTGGGAGGAGCCGTCCCGGCAGGAGTTCGACGACTCCCGCGTCGCGGCCGTCGACGACCACTACCTGCTCTCGGCCTCGGGGTTCCCGCCGGACTCCTTCGAGGACCTCGCGCTGCCCGTCGTCGACGAGGACGGGCAACTGAACCGAAACGCGCTGGCGGCCGCGGCCTACGGGCCGGGCAGCGTCGAGACGCTGGACGTCTCTGAGGGGGTGGTCGAGGAGACCCGCGACCTCGTCCACGACCTGCTGACCGAGAACTTCGACTCGCTCCCCCAGACGATGAGCCGCGGCGAGCAGCGCGAGGAGATGCTCGCGTGGCTCGAGGAGCGACGCGAGGACCGCCACGAGGTCGAGCAGAAGCTCCACACCGACGACGAGGCCCGCGAGCTCGAGGCCGACGAGCAGCTCGACGAGCACCAGGAGGAGCGCCCGGAGAAAGGCCGGTAGCGTGGGCAGACGGCCGATACGGGACAACGGTTTTCTCCCCGCGGGTCCCCTCGGCCGTATGGAGACGGACTTCGGGAAGACCCGGCTGCTCGTACTCGCGCTGGTCGTCCTGACCGCGCTGTCGGCGGTGGTGCTCGCGGAGGTGCTGTACACGGTGGTGTTCGCGATCACCGTGGCGTACACGCTGTTCCCGTTCCGGCAGGCGATCGTCGACCGCGGCTACTCCCGCCGGACGGCGACGACGACGGTCACGGGCGTCGCCGCGCTGGCGCTGGTCGGCGCGGTCGTCCCGGTGGCGTTCGTCCTCTACCGGCGGCGATCCGTGTTGCTGGACATCGCTCGCGAGCTCCCGGAGAGCATCCCGATCGTCGTGGGCGAGTTCTCCTACACCATCGAGACGACGCCACTGATCGCGGCCGTCGCCGCGGCGCTCCGGGACGCCGCGCTGTCGATCGCGAGCGCCGCGACGGTGCTCTCGCTCAAGGGGATGCTGTTCGCCATCGTCGTCTACGGCCTGCTCGCGCTGGCGGCGTCGGTCCGGTCGGTCGCGGTCGGGCTGGCTCCCGCCGACTTCTACGACGTGCTGGAGCGCTACCACGAGCGAGTCCACGCGACGCTCGTCGGGATCTACGTCGTGCAGGCCGCGACCGCGGCGGCCACGTCGGTCGTTGCCTACGTCGTCTTCGCGCTGCTGGGGTACGACGCCGCGCTCACGCTCGCGGTCGTCGCGGGCGTGCTCCAGTTCGTCCCCGTCGTCGGCCCGAGCGTCGTCATCGTCGCGCTCGCGGCGACGGACGTGGTGGCCGGGAACGTCCCGCGGGCGACGACGGTGCTGCTCGTCGGCCTCCTCGTCGTCGGCTTCCTCCCGGACGCGGTGGTCCGCCCCCGACTGGCCGCCGTCACCGGCGACCTCCCGACGACGCTGTACTTCGTGGGGTTCGTCGGCGGCGTGCTCACGATCGGCCCGCTGGGGTTCGTGCTCGGGCCGCTGGCGGTCGGTCTCCTCGTGGAGACGGTCGAACTGCTCTCGACGGTGCCGGAGATCGAGGACGCGCCCGCGCCCGAGGCGCTGGCCGACGAGGCGGTACAGTCCGACCGCGAGGCCGGAATCGAGTAGTCGTTCCTTCACACCCCGCCGCGATCGTTACTCCGTGACCAGCTCCCCGCCGCGATCCTCCCACTCCGTCAGGCTGCCCTCGTACAGTTCGACCTGCTCGTACCCCAACTGTCGGAGGACGAGATAGGTGTGGCTCACTCGCCGGGCGGTGTTGCAGTACAGCACCGTCCGGCTCTCGGGGACGATCCCGCGCTCTTCCAGTAGCTCCCGGAGTTCGGATTCGGGGCGCAGCCCGCGGCGCTCCTCGTCGACGAGCTCCCGCCAGTCGAGCTGGACCGCGCCCGGCAGGTGCCCCTCGGCGAACTCCCAGTCCTCCCGGGTGTCGACCAGCGTCACGTCGCCGGATTCGGCTGCCGGAAGCAGCTCCCGGACCGTCTCGAAGTCCACCAGCGGCGTCTCCGCTTCGGGGTCGCTCTCGTACGTGGCGGGGTCGGGATCGACGCCGTCGGTCGTCGTCTCGTACTCCCGTTGCCACGAACTGAAGTCGCCGTCGAGCAGGTGGAGCTTCTCGGGATCGTGACCCAGCAGCAGCGCGGTCACGACGAACCGCGCGGCGAACACCCCCTGCGTGTCGTCGTAGGCGACGATCTCCTCGTCGGTGCCGATCCCGGCGTCGGAGAGCAGTTCCTCCCACTCCGCACGCGGGGGGAGCTTCCCGGCCTCCCCCTCGTCGGAGCGGAAGCTGTCGAACGGGACGTTCACCGCGCCCGGCAGGTGGCCGATGCTGTCGTACTCCCACGGGTCGCGCACGTCGACGACGGCGGCGTCGCCGCCCTCGACCCACGACGCGGGGACGAATGGCTGCATGGGTGACCCGACGACGCGGCCGGACTTAGCCCCCCGGATCGCGACACCGTCGGAGAGGCCGGCGAGCGCCGCCGGTGGGGTTGCCGTTTAAGTGGGCACCGGACCTAGTTTAGAGCGAACATGTCTTCAGAGTACGCGACCGACGCGCTCGTCTCCGCCGACTGGGTGGAGGAGCGCTTGGACGAGTTCCAGAGCGACGACCCGGACTACCGGCTGGTGGAGGTCAGCGTCGACACCGAGGCCTACGACGAGGGCCACGCCCCCGGCGCGATCGGCTTCAACTGGGAGAGCCAACTGCAGGACCAGACGACCCGCGACATCCTGAGCAAGGGTGACTTCGAGGACCTGCTCGGCGAGCACGGGATCGCCAACGACTCGACGGTCGTGTTCTACGGCGACAACTCCAACTGGTTCGCCGCCTACGCCTACTGGCAGTTCAAGTACTACGGCCACGAGGACGTCCGCCTGCTCGACGGCGGCCGCGACTACTGGGTCGAGAACGACTACCCGACCACGACGGAGGAGCCGGAGTTCTCCGCACAGGAGTACACCGCCCGCGGCCCCTTCGAGGACATCCGCGCGTACCGCGAGGACGTGGAGAACGCCATCGAGCGCGGCGTCCCCCTCGTCGACGTTCGCTCGCCCGAGGAGTTCTCTGGCGAGGTGCTCGCGCCGCCGGGACTCAACGAGACCGCCCAGCGCGGCGGCCACATCCCCGGCGCCCAGAACATCTCCTGGGCCGCGACGGTCAACGACGACGGGACGTTCAAGTCCGCCGACGAACTCCGCGAGCTGTACGCCGAGAAGGGGATCGACGGCGACGAGTCCGTCGTCGCCTACTGCCGCATCGGCGAGCGCTCCTCGATCGCGTGGTTCGCGCTCCACGAACTGCTCGGCTACGAGTCGACCGTGAACTACGACGGCTCTTGGACCGAGTGGGGCAACCTCGTCGGCGCGCCCGTCGAGACCGGCGACGGCGAGTAACGTCGGCAGCCAGCCGCTCCCTGCGGCCATATTGACGGCGTTCGACTGCCCCGACCGTGGGCTACAAGCCGCTCCTGCCCCTCCGTCGGGGTATGGACGCCGACACCTTTCTCGACGAACTGCGGGACGCCCGCGGCACCGAACTCTCGCGGCTGAGCTCCTCGAAAGCCGTCTACGCGCTGACCGGCGGCGAGATGACCGGCGACGCGGTCCGGGCCGGCACCGCACGCGAACTCCACGCGCTCACGTCGGTCTTCGACGACTGGGCGGAGACGAGCGAGGACGATGTGGCCGACCTGTTCGCCGACGCCGCCGTGTTCGCGGCAACGTCTGCCGGCGACTTCGACACCGAGGCAGCGAGCGACGCCGCGACGGGCATCACCGCCGACGCACTCGCGGGCGGGGAGACCGACGTGGAACGACTCGCCGGCGCCGCGGCCGCCCTGCTCGTGCTCGAAGAGCTCACGGGCCAGCTCGTCGGCTTCTTCGTCGGCGACGCCGACCGGACGAGCGCCGACGAGTTCCGCCAGTTTCGTTCGGAACTGGGCGAGTACCGGGACGACGCGGCCGACCTCCTCGCCGAGCACTGTGCGGACGACGCCGACCGAGAGATCGCGAGCGAGGTCGGCACCGACGTGATCGACGCCGCCTACGACTGGTACGTCGAGACGCTGGAGGGGATGGGCGTCGAGCCGAAGAACGTCTGTTGAGTCGGGCAGCCCGTCGCTCTGGAGCGATCCGTACCTCTCAGAATCTCCAGACGAAACGGAGGGGTGTTAGACGCCGCCGACGGTCTCGCGGTACGCCGTGATCGCTTCCTCGGCGTCGTCGACGTGGGCCACGGCGTCCCCGTCCAGCGACTCGCGGATATCCGACAGCGCATTCAGGTGGCGCGCGAGCCGGCCCTGATCCGGCCCGCGGTCGGCGGTCGCCAGTTGATCGAACTGGTCGGCCTGTTCGGCGAGGCGTTCTTGCAGTTCGGGGTCGGTCGCACGCTCGGCCGCCGCCCGGAGTTCGTCGCTCGCGGTCTGTAGCTGGTCTCGGGTCATGTACGGCGGTTCGGCGCGAAGCGACAAAGCCGTTCGGCCGGCGCTCTCGCTACCATGGTCTCAGCCGTCCAGTTCCTCCCGGCGCTCCCGCACGCTCTCGAGCGCGTCGTTCACCTGTTCGCTCACGTCGCCGCTGGTCGCCTCGCGCAGGTCACCCAGCGCGTGGAGGTGCTGCATCAGGTCCTCGTCGTCCGGCTCCTCGTCGGCGGCCGCCAGCGCGGCGAGGCGGTCGGAGAGGTCGTACAGCCGGCGCTGAATCTCGGCGTCGGTGGCGGCCGCGCTGGCCCGTCTGAGCGCCTCGCTTGCGTGCTGGAGTCGGTCGTCGGGCATGGTCGATCCGTCGGCGCGCCCGCGGCAAAGCGGTTCCGTTCGTCGGTGCGAACGGTTCCCACGACCGGGCCGCTCAAGTCCGTTCATCACCTGTTTCCCGCCAATGAGCGACTCCCAGAGCGGTCCGCTGTCGCCGGACCGACCCGAGGCCGAGCGGCCGTTCCGCGTCGACGCCCCCTTCGACCCCGCGGGCGACCAGCCCGAGGCCATCGAGCAGTTGGCCGAGGGGTTCCGCGAGGGGATGGACCGCCAGACGCTGCTGGGCGTGACCGGCTCGGGCAAGACCAACACCGTCTCGTGGCTGATCGAGGAGATCCAGAAGCCGACGCTCGTCATCGCCCACAACAAGACGCTCGCGGCCCAGTTGTACGAGGAGTTCCGCGAGCTGTTCCCGGACAACGCCGTCGAGTACTTCGTCTCCTACTACGACTACTACCAGCCCGAGGCGTACGTCGAGCAGTCGGACACGTTCATCGAGAAGGACGCCTCGATCAACGACGAGATCGACCGGCTGCGCCACTCCGCGACGCGCTCGCTGCTCACGCGCGACGACGTGATCGTCGTCGCCTCCGTCTCCGCTATCTACGGGCTGGGTGACCCGCGGAACTACGTCGATATGTCCCTGCGACTGGAGCAGGGCCAGCAGATCGACCGCGACGAACTGCTCGGCCAACTGGTCGACCTGAACTACGAGCGCAACGACGTCGACTTCACCCAGGGCACGTTCCGCGTCCGCGGCGACACGGTCGAGATATTCCCGATGTACGGCCGCTACGCCGTCCGCGTGGAGTTCTGGGGCGACGAGATCGACCGGATCCGGAAGGTGAACACCCTCGAAGGCGAGGTCGTCAGCGAGGAGCCGGCAGTCCTCCTCCACCCGGCGGAGCACTACTCGATCCCGGAGGACCGCCTGCAGGAGGCGATGGCCGAGATCGAGGACCTGATGGAGGAGCGCGTCCGCCACTTCGAGCGGCAGGGCGACCTCGTCGCCGCCCAGCGCATCGAGGAGCGCACCACGTTCGACCTCGAGATGCTGCAGGAGACGGGCTACTGCTCGGGGATCGAGAACTACTCGGTCCACCTCTCGGACCGCGAGCAGGGCGAGGCGCCGTACACGCTGCTCGACTACTTCCCCGACGACTTCCTCACCGTCGTCGACGAGTCCCACCAGACGCTCCCGCAGATCCGCGGGCAGTTCGAGGGCGACAAGTCCCGCAAGGACTCGCTGGTCGAGAACGGGTTCCGGCTCCCCACCGCCTACGACAACCGCCCGCTCACGTTCGAGGAGTTCGAAGAGAAGACCGACGAGACGCTGTACGTCTCCGCGACGCCCGGCGACTACGAGCGCGAGCACTCCGATCAGATCGTCGAACAGATCGTCCGGCCCACCCACCTCGTCGACCCCGCGGTCGAGGTGACGAGCGCCGAGGGACAGATCGACGACCTGATGGACCGCATCGACGAGCGCATCGAGCGCGACGAGCGCACGCTCGTGACGACGCTCACCAAGCGGATGGCCGAAGATCTCACCGAGTACCTCGAGGAGGCGGGCGTGAACGTCGCGTACATGCACGACGAGACGGACACGCTCGAACGCCACGAGATCATCCGCTCGCTCCGACTCGGCGAGATCGACGTGCTCGTCGGGATCAATCTCCTCCGTGAGGGGCTGGACATCCCCGAAGTGAGCCTCGTCGCGATCCTCGACGCCGATCAGGAGGGGTTCCTGCGCTCGGAGACGATGCTCGTCCAGACGATGGGTCGTGCGGCACGGAACGTTAACGGCGAGGTGGTGCTGTACGCCGACGAGCGCACCGACGCGATGAGCAGCGCGATCGAGGAGACGCGCCGCCGCCGGGCGATCCAGCAGCGCTACAACGAGGAACACGGCTTCGAGCCGACCACGATCGAGAAGGAGATCGGCGAGACGAACCTCCCCGGGAGCAAGACCGACGCCTCCGGCGCCGCCGACGCCGAAGTCGGCGACGCCGACGACGCCGCCCGCCAGATCGAACGGCTCGA
>NZ_JBHUDH010000012.1:0-4736 GCF_042678005.1 Halolamina salina
GGGTTTCTCTCCTCCTTCACGACTTACTCGACGTTCGCCGTCGAGTCGGCGACGGCCGGCTCGCACGCTCTCCTGATCGGAAACGTCGTCGCGACCTACGTGTTGGGGTTCGCGGCCGCCGGGGTCGGCCTCGCGCTCGGACGGCGGATCGTCGACCGCGCGGACGGGGGTGAGACAGCGTGAGCCTCCCCGCGCCGCTGCTCGTCGGTCTCGGCGGTGCCCTCGGCGCGACGCTGCGGTACGCAGTCGGGTGTGCGCTGGCGGACGCCGACGCGCCGTTCCCGGCGGCGACGCTCGCGGTCAACGCGCTTGGCACGTTCGCGCTCGGCCTGCTCACGTTCGCCGGTGCGGGAGAGACGGCAGTGCTGCTGTTCGGAACGGGCGTCTGCGGCGCGTTCACGACGTTCTCCTCGTTCTCGGTCGAGACGGTCCGGGCGTGGGAGTCGGGGCGGCGCGGGCTCGCGGCCGGCTACGCGCTCGGGACGCTGCTGCTCGCGGGCGCGGCGCTCGTTGCCGCGTGGCTGCTCGTCGGGTAGCTCGGAGCGGTCCCGTCCCCGCGACCTAACTGACAACTTATTGATTTATCGGCGACGCCCCGTGGCGAATCCGCGGTGTTCAGGGCGTGAGCAATTTGCTCGGGAGGTGACCTATTGGTTTCTACCCATGTACGATCGGGCATGGGACTGTTCAGTCGAGATACCGGTCCGACGCCGACGGCCGCGGGGATGGCGTTCGAGTTCGTCGCGCTCCGCGCCGCGACCGCGTCGGTCGACGACGACTTCGACGACGTTCGACAGTACGCCGGGGGCGAGCCCGTCCCGTTGACGCGGGGCGACGGGGCGAACCCCGACCTGTCGACCGGGTTCGAGGCGGTGATCGAGGGGCTGTTGTTCGACACGCCCGCGGTTGACGTCGAGGACACCCCGGTCGGAGTCGACGTGTCGATCCAGGACGACTTCGACGGGATCGTCGACGCGCTGGCGGGCGAACTGGCCGCCGAACACGAGCAGTGGGACGGCGAGACGGTCGTCGCGGTTCCGGGGCGGTACGTCGACGACGCCGCGAAGCGGCTAGCCCGGCGTGCCGGCGGGTCGCGGGTGGAGCCGGTCAGCCTCGTCCGGACCGACGTGGCGTCCGCGGTCGCCCGCGGGCTGGAGCACGCTCACGGGCGATACCCTCCGGAGCCACACCCGGTCGCGGTCGCCGAGATCGGGCTGTTCGACACCACGACCGCGATCGTGGAGGTCAACGCCGCCGAGGACCGGGTCCGGGTGCAGGACCGGGTCACGGTCGACGGCGGCTCCCAGCTGGTCGACAACATCTTCGCCGAAGAGACCCTCGCCACGGCGCTCGACGTCGACGAGGACGACGTCCCGATCGAGCTGTGGGCGCAGCTCCTCCCGACGGTTCGGGAGGTGCGTGCGGGACTCACCGGGCGAGAGACGGACAAGCTCGCCACCGTCGAGCTCGCGGACACCCAGATCGACGTGCCGGTGTTCGCCGACGCCGTCGAGCGGGAGGTCACCGAGCTCGTCGAGCAGACGGCCCACAACGTGATAACGATGATCGACGACTCCGGCTATCGCTTCGAAGAGATCGGCGCCGTCTGCCTGACCGGGCTCGGCGTCCGGACGCCCGGCGGCGACGCCTACGAGGAGGGCGTTCGCAGCCACCTCGCCGACGAACTGGCCCCGGGCTGGGTCGTCGAGCACCTCAAAACCGGCTCGCGGTACGCCCCCGAGCGGGGCGCGGCACTGATCGCACAGCGGGAACTGGACGATTCGACCGACGCCTTCGACGTGTACGACGACCAATGAGCACTGACCAGACCACGGACGACGGCGGAGCACCGGACGACGACGGGATCGACATCGCCTTCGAGGCGGGGGGAGGCCTCTCCGACGAGGCGGTCGCCGAGGAGATGATCGCGGAGTTCAGCGAGAGCTGGAAGGTCGTCGACGACCTCGACGGGGAGGCTGAGATCCAGAACTTCGAGGAGTGGGACGTCCACAAGAACATCGTCCGCGACCTCGAAGTGACCGAGGACGTCGAGGAACTGGTCGTGCCGCCGAGTAAGGCGCCCTCGGAGGGTGGGGAGTACGTGCGTGCCGCCGAGCGCTACGAGGCGGCGCCGGCGGAGTTCGAGGAGAAGACGGTCGATTTCGTCGACTTCGGCGGCGCGAGGGTCGAGACCTGTACCACCTGCAGCGGGTCCGGCGACGTGACCTGCCCGAAGTGTTCGGGCACGAGGAAGATGAGCTGTCCCACCTGTTCGGGCAGCGGGCGCGAGAGCTGTTCGGCCTGTTCGGGCAGCGGGACGCTCCGGTGTCAGACCTGTGGCGGGAACGGCAGCGTCGGCAGCGGCGACGACGCCAGACAGTGCCGGGACTGCGGCGGCGCCGGGAAGCTGACGTGTCGTGACTGCAACGGCTCCGGCGACTTCCGGTGTTCGAACTGCGGCGGCTCGACGGAGGTCGTCTGTGACCGCTGTGGCGGCAGCGCGACCGTCACCTGTAGCACGTGCGAGGGTGAGCGCGAGGTGTACCGCACGACCCAAGGGACGCTGGAGTTCGAGCCCGACGAGGGGTACAACCTCGACGACGACCGCGGCGCGAAGTTCCGGTGGTTCCGCCACAAGACCGGCGACCGTGTCGACATCGAGACGGTCGCCGACGGCGTCCCCGCCGACCCCGACGACGACGAGCCGACGGTGTACCGTGAGGAGGTAGAGACGCGGGCCATCCGGACCCGGAAGGTGAGCTACGAGTACGACGGCGACAGCTACGAGCTGTTCGACGTGGGCGGGAGCCTCCACGCCGACTCCTACCCGAAGTCCGCGGCCCGGAAGGTCGTCCCGTTCGTCGCGCTGGCGCTGGTGATCGCCCTCGCCGCGGGCGGCTACTACTACTTCGCGGTGATGTAGCGCCGGAGGGTCCCCGGGGACAAACGTTCTTGGACTGCCCGAACCAAGGGGACCGTATGAACCGGGACGGGACGATCCGCGTGGTGTTGGGCCTCCTGATCGTGTTTGGCGGCGCCGGCATCGTCGTCGCCGCCGCGACCGGTGGCGGCACTCACGTCAGCGCGGCCGCCGCCGCCGTCTGTCTGCTGAGCGCTGCCGCGATGGCGTCCACGAGACGGCCCGGATCGACGGAGTGAGCGGCGTCAGATCCGGACTTCGAACGGCGCGTGCTCGCCGGCGCGCTCGGCCATGGCGGCACAGAGATCGGCCACGGCGTCCAGATCCGCCACGTCCACGACCTCGACCGGCGTGTGCATGTAGCGGTTCGGGATGCCGACGTTCAGCGACGGCACGCCGCCCTTCTGGGTGAACACGCCGTCTGCGTCGGTACCGGTACGGCTCCCGGCGGCCTGTAGCTGGTAGTCCACGTCCTCGTCGTCGCCGGACTCGCGGGCCAGTTCCACGAGGTTCGGGTGGTTCGTGCTCCCCCGACCCACGACCGGCCCCTCACCGAGCTCGACGGGGCCGCGCGCGCTGCCGGCCACGTCGGGGTTGTCGGTCGCGTGGGTCACGTCGACGGCGACGTAGGCGTCCGGGTCAACGTCGAAGCCGACCATCCGGGCGCCGTTCAGGCCGACCTCCTCCTGCACCGTCGAGACGGCGTAGACGGTCGCGTCGGCGCCGGCCTCGGCCGCGCGGCGGAGCGCCTCGGCAGCGATCCACGTCCCGGCGCGGTTGTCCACGCCGCGGGCCGCGATGCGACCGTTCGCCAGCTCCTCGACCTCCGAGGAGAACGTCACCGGGTCGCCGATCGACACGAGCTCCTCGGCGTCGTCGTCGTCCTCGGCGCCCACGTCGACGAACTGCTCGCTGATGTCCTCGTACTCCTCGTCGCCCTGCCGCAGGTGGATCGCGGTCTGTCCGATCACGCCCTGTACAGGCCCGTCGTCGGCGTGGACCGTGACGTGCTGGCCCTTCGACACCGTGCGGTCCGAGCCGCCCACGCGGCTGATCCGGAGGAACCCATCGTCGAGGATGTCCCGGACGATGAACCCGATCTCGTCGGCGTGGCCGCCCACGGCGAACTCGGTGTCGACGGCCGAGTCGCCCTCGTGGACCGCGACCGCGTTCCCGTACGGGCCGGTCTCGACGCGGTCGGCGAACTGGGAGACGTAGTCGACCCAGACTCGCTGGCCGCGCGTCTCGAACCCGGAGGGGCTCGGCGTCGTGAGCAGTTCGTCGAGGAACGCCCGCTGGCTGTCGTCCATGGCCCGACCGTCGGCGCCGAACCAAATGAGTCCGACGGTGGGGGACGCCCCCGCCGGTTGGGCGACGGTCACGCTCGCCAACAACTAAGGCAGAGTGCCCCGAACCGGGGAGTATGCGCCCCGATCGACCGTCCCTCCAGTCGGTCACCGACACGGCCGTCTCTACGCTGGCGTTGCTCGTACAACGGCTGCTCGACGCCGCCGTCACGACGTACCGCTTCCTCCGGCGACTGCTCCGCCGCGTGCTCCGCCGCAGCCGCGAGCTGTGGAGCCGCGGGCGGCGGCGCGCCGGCGAACTGCTCTCCGGCCCCGCAAAGCGGTTCGTGACCGGGCCGCTCCGGGCGGTCCTGCTCGGGCGCCGGACCGACCTCTCGCTGCTCGTCGTGCTGGCGAGCCCGGCGCTCGCGCTCGCCGTCGCGTGGTGGGTCGGGTCGGCGGTCGGCTACGAGTCCGTCGTCGCCTCCGTTCGCGGGACGTGGCTCGGCACCGACCCCTCGCTCTCGGTG
>NZ_JBHUDH010000012.1:4880-21901 GCF_042678005.1 Halolamina salina
CCGCCCTCGCGCTCCCGTTCGGCGTCCCCATCGCCGTCGGGGGGTTCCTCCTCGGGTCGTTCGCCCGCCGCGCGGGGACGACGCTGCGCGGTCGCGTGGCCGGGGACGACTGAGCGCCCGCCCGCGCCTCGGGAGGGTTTATGCCGTCACCGGCCGAACGGACGTGTATGTCCGACAAACAGTTCACGCTCCTCGAACTCCACGTCCACGACGGCCTCCAGTTCGGTCCGCGCAGCCTCGGCTCCGACGACACGGCGGCCGACGACGCGACCCGCGAGTCGGCGGCCGAGGCGGTCGAGGCGTCGGGCGACGGGTCAGGGTCGAGCGTGTTCGGCCCGCTGCTGGGGCTGGGCGTCCTCGCCGCGCTGGCCTACGCCGTCCGGAAGCTGCTCTCGGGCGTCGATCCCGAGGGACTGGACGCGCTGGACGACATCGAGGAAGAGGTCCAAGACGCCACCGACGATCTCGAGTCCGACGAGGACTCGGTCCCGATCGAGATCACCAGCCCCGACGAGGAGACGGACGGCAACCTCGCACGCCTGCTCGCCGGCGCCGCCGTGTTGCTGGTGCTGTTCGTACTCGGCGCGAAGAAGCTCCTGAGCGGGAGCGAGGAGATCGTCGTCGAGGACTGAACGAGGGTTTTTGCCCGCCGCCCCCCGAGTGGGGGTATGGATCTCTTCCGCAGCGTCGGCGCCGTGGCTTCGGCCTCCGGCGACGGCGTCGTCGACTGGGCGGCCGTCTCCGAGGCCGCCAAATCCGGGACCGACCCCGGCTCCCTCGACCTCTCGGCGGCCGACCGCGAGGGGTACGCGACCGACGTTCGCGACGCCCGGGACCGCATCCGCGAGGTCGGCGGCGTCGAGTTCGACGTGCCCGAGACGGTGTCGCTCCAGAACCGCCACCACTGGATCGACGCCAACGTCGACACGTTCCGGCGGCTGATCGAGCCGATGGCCGACGAGTTCGACCAGCCGCTGTTCCCCGGCGCCTCCCGCGTCGTCAACACGGGCTCGATGTCGTTCTCGCTGGCGTTCCTCGGGCGGCACGTGCTCGGCCAGTACGACCCCCTCCTGCTGGCTGAGGCTGATGGTGGTCCGACCCACGAACTCTACTTCGTCCACCCGAACATCGAGCGCACCGCCAGAGAACTGAACGTCGACTTCCCGCGGTTCCGGCGCTGGATCGCGTTCCACGAAGTGACCCACGCCGCGGAGTTCGGCGCCGCGGAGTGGCTGCCGGAGTATCTCGAGTCGCGGATGCGTGACACCGTCACCGAACTCGCCGCCGGCGGGCTGAACCGCGAGGCGTTCTCGGAACTCGATGCCGCGATGACCGCCGTCGAGGGGTACGCCGAACTGCTGATGGACCGGGCGTTCGACGAGGAGTACGACGACCTGCGCCGGAAGATCGACGCCCGGCGGGGCGGCGGCGGACCCGTCGATCAGCTGATCCGGCGGCTGCTCGGGCTCGGTCTCAAGCGCCGGCAGTACGAGCGCGGCGCGGACTTTTTCACCGCCGTCGCCGACGCCGAAGGGCTGGAGACGGCCGGCAGAGTGTGGGACCGCCCGGAGAACCTCCCGACGGACGCGGAACTCGACGCCCCCGAGCGCTGGCTCGCCCGGATCGAGTAGCTACCACTCCCGTTCTGACACGTCCGGCGTGTCGGGCATCACTTGCCGGAGGTTCCGGACGACGAACCACGTCACGACGGCGCCGACGGCGAGCCCGGCGACCCCCGCGAGCAGCGCGAACCGGATCCCGGCGCCGGCCTGAATCGACACGAACACGCCGGAGAGACCGATGAGCAGCACGAAGCCGGCCTGCAGCGTCAGCGAGCCGTTGTTCCAGTCACCGCCCATCGCAGAGCCTCCCGTTCATGGCTCGAGAGAGGGCGTTCGAGGGCTTGAACGCGGCGGTTGCGCCGCCGCGGAGATCGTCAAGCGTGGCGGGTTCCCCTGTCGACCGCTCCAGCCCACAAGACACCTATACCCCGCACTCGCCCCCGAACGTATGGGCGAACACGCAGCCGTCGCCGCCGTCGACGACCCCGTGACGGTCGATCGAATCGCCGCCGACCTCCGCGAACTGGGCGTCGAGGCGGGCGATACCCTCCTCGTACACACCTCGCTCTCCGAACTCGGCTGGGTCGCCGGCGGACCGCAGGCCGTCGTCGACGCGCTCCAGCGCGTCGTGACCGCGGACGGCACGATCGTGATGCCGACCCACTCGACGCAGTACAGCGATCCGTCAGTCTGGATGAACCCCCCAGTTCCGGACGACTGGATCCCGCAGATCCGCGAGTCGATACCGCCGTTCCGGCCCGAAGTCACACCGAGTCGCGGCATGGGCGCGGTCGCGGAGTGCTTCCGCGACTACCCGAACGCCGTCCGGAGCCGCCACCCGCTGTACTCCTTCGCGGCGTGGGGCGCCGACGCCGAAGATATCGTCGCGGACCACAGCTTCGAGAACGCGATGGGCGAGGAGTCGCCGCTCGCGCGGGTGTACGACCGCGACGGCTCGGTGCTGCTGCTCGGAACCGACCACGCGTCGAACACGTCGCTGCATCTCGCGGAGTACCGCGCCGACCTCGACGCCGGACGCGTGACCGAGACCGCGCCCGTCCTGCGGGACGGGGAGCGGACGATGGTCGAGTGGACCGACATCGAGCACGAGAGCGGCGACTTCCTCGTGGCCGGGTCGACGTTCGAGGGCCAACGTCCCGAGTCAGTCGAGACGGGCGAGGTCGGGGCGGGGACGGCGACGCTCGTCGATCAGCCGGCGCTGGTCGACTTCGCCGCCGAGTGGATGGCCGACCACCGCTGAGCCGGGACAGCCGGCCGAAGACCCGGCCGACCGACACCGTTTACCTCCGGGACCCACTCCATCCCACAATGCGAATCAGAGGCCCCATCGTCGACGTTGGCGATCAGCGGACCGCCGGCGGGGCCGACCTCGTCGAACTCACGATCCGGCCCGAGCGCGGCGCCGCCGACCCGACAACGGTGACGCTGTGGAACAAGTGGGCGGAGACCGCCGACTACGCCGAGGAAGGGATGGAACTGCTGGTCACTGATGCCGAGGAGTCGGAGTTCCGCGGCGAGACCACCTACGAGACGACGCCCGACTCGTGGGTCGTGCTCGAACCCGAGTTCCTCGTCGACGTGACCGCCGTGCGGTCGTGGGTGCAGTGCCCGCGGATGTACTACCTGAACAAGCTCTCCGGCGTTCCCCTCAAGTACCCCGTCGTGAAGGGGACCGTCGTCCACGAGGTGTTCGGCGACCTGCTCCGCGGGCGCGACCTCGACGACGCGATCGACCACCGCGTCGCGGAGGCCGGCCTCGAACTCGGCGCGCTCGGCTACGACCGCGAGGAGGTCGAGAACGAGGTCCGCAGGAACGCCGCCGCCGTCGAGGGGTGGCTCGAACAGGGCACCCTCACCGAGGAAGACACGTGGCGATCGGAGTACACGCTGATCTCGCCGACGTTCGGGCTGAAGGGGCGGGCCGACGCCCTGCGCCGCGGGATGCCGGTCGAACTCAAGACGGGGAAGAACACCAAGCGCGAGCCGCGCTTCCAGGACAAGATGCAGGCGGCCTGCTACGCGCTGATGCTCGAAGAGCAGGGCGTCGAAGCGGACACGGGCACGCTGCTCTACACGAAGAACACCGCGCTCGAACGCAGCGAGGAGACGGGCGACCTCGCGCCGGCGAAGGAGTTCTCCGTCGGGCCGGGGCTGTTGAAGTTCGTCGTCCGCACCCGGAACGAACTGGCGGCGATGGAGTTCGACGCCTCGGTCCCGACGGGGTTCGAGGCCGACGCGAACTGCCAGTACTGCTTCGAGCAGGACACCTGCATGGTCGTCTCCGGCCGGCTGGATCAGGAGTCCAAGGCGGGGCAGATCGGCCAGCCCCTGCCCCCCGAGGAACGTGCGTACTTCGAGGGGTTCTACCAAGCCATCGAGGCCGAGCGCCGCGAGGTCCACGCCGAGTACCGCAAGCTCTGGGAGCAGGACGCCGAGGAGCGAGCCGACGACGACCGCGCGCTGCTCGACCTCGAACCGCTCGATCGGGAGGAGCTTCCCGGCGGGCGCTGGCGCCTGCGGGCCCGCAAGCCCGACGACGCCGTCTCGAAGCTCCGGGAGGGCGACGTGGCGCTGGCCAGTGACGGCGATCCCGTCGAGGGGCACGCCGAACTCTGTCGAATCCAGAGCCTCGGCACGGGGAAAGCCGGCGCCGAGATTGTCGTCGAGGCCGACGAGCCGGTCGACGTGCGCCGGCTCGACGTGTACCCCTCCGAACTCTCGGTCGACCGGATGCTGACCGCGCTCCACGACGGCGTGCTGAAGGGCGACCCCGACCGGAAGGACGTGCTGTTCGGCCGCCGTGAGCCCGAGTTCTCGGGGCCTGAACGCGAGTACATCGACAACAACGAGGCGCAGAACGACGCCGTCAACCTCGCGACCCGCGCCGAGGACTTCGCGCTGGTCCACGGCCCGCCCGGTACGGGGAAGACGTACACCATCGCCCAGACGGTGAAGGCGCTGATCGAGGACGGCGACCGCGTACTGCTCTCGGCCTTTACCAACCGCGCGGTCGACAACGCGCTCGAAGCGGTCCGGGAGACGGGCGTCGACGACGACGAGATCGTCCGCGTCGGCACCGAGTCCGGCATCCGCGAGGACATGACCGACCTCCACCTCGAGGAGGCCGGCGATCCGGGCGAGCGCATCTCCGAGTTGAAGGAGGCGTCGCTGGTCGCCGCGACGACGGCCTCCTGCGGCTCGCGGGTGATGCGCGAGGAGGCGTTCGACGTGGCGCTGGTCGACGAGGCGTCCCAGCTCACCGAGCCAGCGACGCTCGCGGCGATCAACCTCGCCGAGCGGTTCGTGCTCGTCGGCGACCACGAGCAACTCCCCCCGGTCGTGCAGGCCGAGGGCGGCGACGCGTGGCACCGGGGGTTCGGGACGGCGGAGGCCGACGGCGGGACCGCCACAGAGGGCGGAAATATCGAGGCCGACGACAACCGCGCGCCGCGGCTCGACCTCTCGACCTCGCTGTTCGAGCGACTCCACGAACTCGCGCCCGAGGCGTCGGTGCTGCTGGACCGCCAGTACCGGATGGCCCAGCGCATCCAGGCGTTCCCCTCCCGTGAGTTCTACGACGGCGCGCTCCGGCCCGCCACCCGCGAGGTGGCTGCACAGCAGATCTCGGACCTCCCGGGCGTCGACGCGGACGCGCTGCCGCCGGAACTGCGCGACCCCGTCGCGTTCGTCGATCCTGACGGGGCACGCGAGGGGAACACCAACCCCGCGGAGGCCGACCGCGTCGCAGAGATCGTCGAGCAGTTCGTCGCCGCGGGCGTCGACGAGGACGACATCGGCGCGATCGCGCCGTTCCGGGCGCAGGTCGCCGAGATCTCCCGCCGGGTCGACGCCACCGTCGACACCGTCGACCGGTTCCAGGGGTCGAGCGAGGAGGTGATAATCGTCTCTTTCGTCGCGACGGGCGAGCTCTCGGGACCGATCTACGACGACCCGCGCCGCATGAACGTCGCGCTCACGCGGGCGAAGAAGTCGCTCGTGCTCGTCGGCGACGCCGGCGCGCTCGGCTCCGAGCCGTTCTACGAGCGGATGCTCGAGTGGGCGCGGCGGTAAAAAGTCAACTATCGAATGAGAACCCTCAATCCCGGGGTAGTTGGTCCGTGATTTCGCGAGTCAGCGTGGGGCTGGCCCACAAGCCTTTTGTTCGGGTTCCACGTCACTCCCGATTAACGATGAGGGGAGCGCACGCATGAAGCTGGCAATGATCGGGTTCGGTCAGGCCGGCGGGAAGATCGTCGACAAGTTCGTCGGCTACGACGCCGAGCACGGCTCGAACATCGTTCGGGCCGCCGTCGCCGTCAACACGGCCAAGGCCGACCTGATGGGGCTGGACAACATCCCGGAGGACCAACGGGTGCTCATCGGGCAGTCCCGGGTGAAAGGTCACGGCGTCGGCGCCGACAACGAACTCGGCGCCGAGATCGCCGAGGAGGACATGGACGAGGTGCAGGGCGCCATCGACTCCATCCCGGTCCACGAGGTCGACGCGTTCCTCGTGGTCGCCGGCCTCGGCGGCGGGACGGGCAGCGGCGGCGCGCCCGTCATCTCCAAGCACCTGAAGCGGATATACACCGAGCCTGTCTACGGGCTGGGGATCCTGCCGGGTTCGGACGAGGGGGGTATCTACACCCTCAACGCCGCGCGCTCGTTCCAGACGTTCGTCCGTGAGGTGGACAACCTCATGGTGTTCGACAACGACGCGTGGCGGAAGACCGGCGAGTCCGTCCAGGGCGGCTACGACCAGATCAACGAGGAGATCGTCCAGCGCTTCGGCCTGCTGTTCGGCGCTGGCGAGGTCGAACAGGGCGGCGAGGTCGCCGAGAGCGTCGTCGACTCCTCGGAGATCATCAACACGCTCTCCGGCGGCGGCGTCTCCACCGTCGGCTACGCGAGCGAGGAGGTCGAGAACGCCAGCGGCGGCAACGGCGGCCTGCTCTCGCGGCTCACCGGCGGCGAGGAGGAGGACGAACTCGACACCGCCCACACGACCAACCGGATCACCAGCCTCGTCCGGAAGGCGGCGCTCGGGCGGCTCACGCTGCCCTGCGAGATCGAGGGCGCCGAGCGCGCGCTGCTGGTGATGGCCGGCCCGCCGAAGTACCTCAACCGCAAGGGCATCGAGCGCGGGCGGAAGTGGCTCGAGGAGCAGACCGGCTCGATGGAGGTCCGCGGCGGCGACTACCCGGTTCCGAGCGCGAACTTCGTCGCCAGCGTGATCCTGCTGTCGGGCGTGAACAACGTCCCGCGGATCAAGGAGCTCCAGCAGGTCGCGATCGAGGCCCAGGAGAACATCGAGGACATCCAGGAGGAGAGCGAGGAGAACCTCGACGAGCTCGTCAACGACGACGACGACGAACTCGAGTCGCTGTTCTGAGCGCGCGCCCCTCGTGCACGTCGTCGTTCCCTTCGCTGCCGACCGGCCGAAGACCCGTCTCGCCGACACGCTCGACACCGACGAGCGACGCGAGTTCGCCGACGCGATGCTCCGCGACGTGCTCGCGGCGCTCGACGCGGTCCCGCGATCGCTGGAGGTGACGGTGCTCTCGACGGGGCCTGTCGACGGTGTCGACGCCGCGATCGAGATCGACGAGCGACCGCTCACTCCCGCCGTGAACGACCGCCTCGGGACGGCGCCGACGGCGGTGGTGATGGCCGACCTCGCGCTCGCGACGCCCGACGCGCTCACAGAGCTGTTCGCCGCCGAGGCCGACCTCGCGATCGCCGCCGGGCTCGGCGGCGGCACGAACGCCTTCCTCGCCCGCGACTCGGCGTTCCGCGTCGACTACCACGGCGCCTCCTACCGCGACCACCTCGCGATCGCCCGCGAGGAAGGCCTCTCGGTTCGGGAGGTCGACTCGCGGCTGCTCGCGGTCGACATCGACGAGCCTGCAGATCTGGCGGAACTGTTGCTCCACGGCGACGGCGCGGCGCGGGACTGGCTGGTCGACGCGGGGTTCGAACTCTCGGTCGGCGGCGGGCGGGTCGAGGTGGTCCGGGAGTGAGTTCGCGAACCGCGTAACGCGTCGCCGTACAGGAGTGTAACGACGGGATTCCCACGGACTGACGCCCGGAACCAGTTAGAAGTGGGTTCCGCTTCGACGGTGACCCATGCAGGTGTCACGACAGACGCTCGCGCGAGCACTCGTCGTCGTCTTCGTGATCAATCTGGTCGTGATGTCGGGTGGGGCCTTTCTCGCGTACCAGCAGTCCCCCGACCGGCCCGACCAGTTCGTCGGTCCCGACGGCGACGTCGTGACCACCGACGAACAGATCACCGAGGGGAAGGCGGTGTTCCAGCGGAACGGGCTGATGAACCAAGGGTCGATCCTGGGCAACGGCGCGTACTTCGACTCCGACTACACGGCCGACGCGCTGGACCGCATGACCCGGCACATGCGGGAGTACGTCGCCCGGGAGCGGTACGGGACTGAATACGCAGAGCTCGACGCGTCCGAGCGGGCCGTCGTGGACGACGCCGTCAAGCGACAGATCGAGAACGGCGAGTTCGGCGACACCGTCGAACTGACCGCCGCCGAGGCGTACGCGTTCCGGCAGGTCCGCGCGGAGTACGTCGACCGCTACCACGACGGCTCCCGCGAACACGGGATCCCGTCGAACTTCGTCGGAAGCGAGGCCGAGGCCGAACGCTTCGCCGACTTCGCGCTCTGGACCGCCTGGTTCTCCGCGGTCGACCGCCCGGGCGGGGAGATCTCCTACACCAACGAGTGGCCGTACAACGAGGCCGCCGGCAACACCCCGCCGGTGTCCGCGATGACCTGGAGCGTCGTCGCGATGATCATTCTCGTCGCCGGCGCGGGCATCGGCATCTGGCTCTACCGCGCGCTCGAACTGCCCGAACCGGAGGCCGACGGGCTGGACGTGCCGCCGCCCGAGGAGACCAACATGTACCCCAGCCAGTTCGCGGCCGCGCGGTTCATCCCGGTCGCCGCCCTGCTGTTCCTCGCGCAGGTGCTGCTGGGCGGGATGATGGCCCACTACTACATCGAGCGCGGCGGCTTCTACGGCATCGCCGACGCGCTCGGGGTGAACGTCCTCTACCTGATCCCGTTCTCGATCACCAAGGCGTGGCACATCGACCTCGCGGTGCTGTGGATCACCACGCTGTGGATCGGGATCGGCCTGTTCCTCCCGGCGCTGTTCACCGGGCAGGAGCCGGACGGACAGAAATCGCTGGTCAACGTCCTGCTTGGGGCGCTGTTCGTCGTGGTCGTCGGCGGGTTCGCGGGCATCTGGCTCGGCTCCCACGGCTACTTCGACGGGGACCTCTGGTGGATCGTCGGCAACGAGGGACTGGAGTACCTCGAGATCGGCCGGCTCTGGCAGGTCGGCCTCCTGCTCGGCTTCGCGCTCTGGACGTTCATCGTCGCCCGCGGGTTCAAGCCGCTGCTGGACCGGGAGTCCCGATACGGGCTGGCCCACCTGATCCTCTACGCCGGCGCCTCCATCGGCCTGCTGTTCACGGCGAGCATGCTGTACACGCCGACGACGTCGATGGTGGTGACGGAGTTCTGGCGCTGGTGGGTCGTCCACATGTGGGTCGAGGGCGTGTTCGAGTTCTTCATCGTCGCCGTCATCGGCCTCACGCTGGTGTCGATGAACCTCCTCTCGCGGGCCAGCGCCGAGAAGGCCGTGATGGTCGAGGCGCTGCTGGTGATGGGGTCGGGGATCATCGGCGTCTCCCACCACTACTGGTGGATCGGGCTGCCGGAGTACTGGGTCCCCATCGGCAGCGTGTTCTCCACGCTGGAGTTCATCCCGCTGGTGTTCATCCTCTTCGAGGCCACCGAGGAGTACCGCACCTACGCCACCTCCGGCGAGGAGTTCCACTACACGCTGCCGTTCATGTTCATCGTCGCCTCCGGCGTCTGGAACTTCGTCGGCGCCGGCGTGCTCGGCTTCTTCATCAACCTCCCGCTGGTGAACTACTACGAGCACGGTACGTTCCTCACCGTCGCCCACGCCCACGCGGCGATGTTCGGCGCCTTCGGCTTCCTCGCGCTGGGGATGGCGACGTACATGCTCCGGTTCACTACGAAGCCCGGGAAGTGGGACCCGACGAACCTGAAGCGTGCGTTCTGGCTGTGGAACATCGGCCTCGCGTGGATGGTGCTGATCGGCGACGTGCCGGTCGGCTTCCTCCAGCTCGAGACGGTGTTCACGCAGGGGTACGACGCCGGGCGCTCGCTGGCGTTCTACAGCCGTGACATCATTCAGACGCTGTTCTGGGCGCGGCTGCCGGGTGACCTCCTGCTCATCGGCGGCACGGGGCTGTTCTGCTACGACGTGCTGAAAAAGCGGCTCGTCAAGCGCGAGCAGGTCGCCGACGTGACCGGCGGCACGCCGATCTCGCGGCGCATCTTCGGCGGGGACGACGAACCGGACCGGGAGCCACGCGACGACTGACGCCGGTCGGTCCTCACGCCGCGGCTCCCCTCTTCTGGAAACCTTCATACCCGTCGCCCCGCCACCTCCGGGCGTGATCCCGGGCGCCGACGAGTACGATATCGACGTGTCGATCAGCGACGACGAGATCGACCGCCTGCTCGACGTGACGCCCGACGACGTTGAGGCCGCCGACGCGCTGACGTTCTCCCGGAACGTGTTCATCCCGCTCACCACGGCCTGCCGCTACACCTGCACCTACTGCACGTACTACGACGTGCCGGGCGAGGCCGACCTCATGTCGCCCGCGGAGATCCGCGAGGAGTGCCGCATCGGCGCCGACGCGGGCTGTACGGAGGCGCTGTTCACGTTCGGCGACGACCCCGACGACCGCTACACCGCGATCCACGACCGACTGGCCGAGTGGGGCCACGACTCGATCCACGAGTACCTCCGCGAGGCCTGCGAGATCGCGCTGGAGGAGGGGCTGCTCCCCCACGCTAACCCCGGCGACCAGAGCCGCGAGCAGATGGCCGAGGTCGCCGACGTGAACGCCTCGATGGGCGTGATGCTGGAGACGACCGCGGACGTGCGCGCCCACTCGGGCGGGCGACGCAAGACGCCCGGCCAGCGGCTCAACACGATCAAGAACGCCGGCGAACTGGGCGTCCCGTTCACCACGGGCATCCTCGTCGGTATCGGCGAGGACTGGCGTGACCGCGCCGAGAGCCTGCTCGCGATCAGAGAACTCCACGAGCGCTACGACCACGTGCAGGAGGTGATCGTTCAGAACGTCGTCCCGAACGAGCGATCCGACTTCGAAAAGCCCGACCTCGGGACGATGCGGCGGACGGTCGCGATGGCCCGCGCCGCGCTCCCCGAAGAAATCTCGGTGCAGGTGCCGCCGAACCTCTCGCCGGCCCGCGACCTGCTCGACTGCGGCGTCGACGACCTCGGCGGCGTCTCGCCGATCACGGACGACTACATCAACCCCGACTACGAGTGGCCCGCACTGCGCGAACTGGGTGATATCGCCGACGGCGCGGGTGTCCCGTTGTACGAACGACTCCCCACGTACGACCGCTACCTCCCGGCAGATTTGCGTAGAGAGGGGTTCGACGGGCGCCCCGCCGACCCGCCCGCGAACGGCGGCGAGTGGCTGCCGGCGCCGGTCCGGGAGCGCGTCGCCGACGACGACGTACACGGCCGCCGGTTCCGGGCGTTCGCTCGCCGAGAGGGGCCGCTCTCGACCCCGGAGTAGTATCGCTCGCTCACCGCGCGATCCGAGGCCAGTAGCTCTTTGCGACGGGCGCTCGTGCCGTCGCGTATGCAGACACTCACCGCGCTGCAGTTCGGGCTGAGCGGCGAGCTGTTCGGCGTCTCGCTGTCGGCGCTGGCCGGCCGGGCGCTGGCGTTCGTCGCCGGCTTCCTCGTCACGATGCTGATCGGTCGTCTCCTCCTGATACCGCTGCTGCTCCGCGTGTTGCGGGCCCGCGGCTTCACCGAGGCGCTGCGCGGGCTGACCAAGAGTGCCGCCAACGCGCTGGTGCTGTTCGCCGCGGTCGCGGTCGCGTTCATGGCCGCCGGCTTCCCCAGCTTCCTCACCGCCGCGGCGACGCTGTCGGGCGCGCTCGCGCTCGCGCTCGGCTTCGCCGCGCAGGACCTCGTCGGCAACTTCGTCGCCGGCGTGTTCATCATCAAGGACAAGCCGTTCGAGGTGGGCGACTGGATCGAGTGGGACGGCAACGCGGGCCGCGTCGAGGAGATCGATCTCCGGGTGTCGACGGTCCGGACGTTCGACAACGAGCGCATCACCGTCCCGAACGGCGACCTCGCGAACAACGCGATCACCAACCCCGTCGCCTACGAGAAGCTCCGACAGAAGTTCGTGTTCGGCATCGGCTACGACGACGACATCGAACTCGCCCGCGAGGTGATCGTCGACGAAATCAGCGCGGTCGACGGCGTACTCACGGACCCGGAAGTCACCACCCGCGTGACGGAACTCGGCGACTCCGCGGTCGGCATCCAGGCGCGGTTCTGGATCGACGACCCCGACCGCGGCGACTACGTCGCGGTCCGCAGCGAGGCGGTCCAGGCGGTGAAGGAGCGCTTCGACGACGAGGGGATCGACATGCCGTACGTCTACCGCCAGCTCACCGGCGAGATCGACGTGACCCAGCACGCCGCCGAGGCCTAGTTCAGTCCAGCAGCGGCGTCCCGTCGGCTTTCGGTCCCAGTTTCGGGCCGTACGGGCCACCGTCCATCTCGACGCGTCGCGTTTCTTCGTAGTCGGTCGAGCGTTCGGCGAGCGGGCGACCGATCGCGCCCACCATCTCGACGTAGTCGGCGACGCTGCGGAACTCGCCGTACTCGCCGCCGGCGCGTTTGGTGATCTCCTCGGAGAGGATGGTGCCCATGAAGTCGTCGGCACCGCAGTTCAGGAGTTTGAGGCCGTGTTCGTCGCCGGACTTGACCCACGAGGACTGGATGTGCTCGACGTTGTCGAGGAAGAGGCGCGCGACCGCGACGAGCAGTTCGTCCTCGTCGCGGCTGGCGCCGCCGTCGACGACGCCCGCCTCGTACAGCGGGGTGTTCTGGTGGATGAAGGAGAGCGGGACGAACTCCGTGATCGCGCCCGTGCGGTCCTGCAGGTCGCGAATCACCTTGAGGTGTTTCGCGCGGTGCATCTCGTTCTCGACGTGGCCGTACATCATCGTCGAGGTGACGGGCAGGCCCGCCGCGGCGGCGCCCTCCATCGCGTCGACCCACTCGCCGGTGTCCATCTTCCCCGGGCAGATCACTTCCCGAACCTCGTCGACCAGAATCTCCGCCGCGGTGCCGGGAGCGGAATCCAGCCCCGCCTCGCGGAGTCGGCCGTAGATCGACTCGTAGGAGCGCTCGGTCCCGCGGCGGGCGTGGTACGCCTCCTCCGGCGTCATCGAGTGGAGGTGGACGCCGCCGACCGACATCGCCTCCATCTGCTCGACGTACGTCCCGGGATCGGTCTCGTAGCGCTCTGGCGGCTTGTAGTTCACCGTCCGCGCCGGATCGTCGTAGTTCTCGAGAATCTCGCGGTGGTCCTGATCGAGCGCGAACGCGGGGTGGAGGCCGGAGACGGAGGTGACCTCGTAGATGCCGCGTTCGAGGCCGTCCCGCACCGCCTCGCGGCTCTCGGCCGGCGTCTTGGTGAACCCCGAGTGCTCGACGTCGGCGTCGACCTCGAACGCGTCGTCGGGGTTCTTGAAGTTACAGAACAGGCAGCCGGTGTTGCAGGCGGTCGTGACGTTGTTGTTGAGGTTCGCGACGAACGTCACGGTGTCGCCGACCTCCTCGGCGCGCCGGCGGTCCGCGAGTTCGAGCACGCGCTCCTTGCGCGCGGGGTCGATGCCCGACGACTCGGTGCCCGTCGTCAGCAGTTCGACGGCGTCGTCGACGCTCAGTCGCTTCCCGTCGGCGGCTTTCGCGAGCGCGTTCTCGAACGACTGGTCGCTCTCGGGGACGTGCTCGAACTCCAAGGCCCCGTCGTCGAGGTCCGCCGCCGTGGTCATACAGGGTTGGAACGGCCGAGCGTGAAAAACCGCGCGGTGCGGGCGACCCCGGCCGGGTCGTCGCCAGTCGAACCACGACCGTGCATACCTCCACGCGAAACAGTGGGGTCCTGCCCACCGATGTGAAGATTGAAGGTCGCTCCCGCCTCCCCTCAGCGTGTGACCAGCGTCAAGGAGTTCCGCGTCGACCGGGAGCCGACCGACGACGAACTCGGCCGGGGGCGGTTCGTGTTCACCGACGACTACTCCGTGTTCGACTGGGGACCGATGCCCGACACGATCCCCGAGAAGGGGCGGAGCCTCTGTACGATGGGCGCGGACAACTTCGAGCGCCTCGCCGACGCGGGCGTGCCGACCCACTACCGCGGCGTGGTCGACCCCGCGGACGCCGGCGTCGACGCGCCGCCGACGGACGAGCTCGACGGCGTCTCCGGCCCGCCGCGGCAGATGGCGATCGACCTCACGGTCGTCCCGGAACTCCCCCACGGCGCCGACGGCTACGACTACGACGCCTTCCACGCGAGCGCCGGGAGCCACTACCTCGTCCCCCTCGAAATCGTCTTCCGGAACGAGGTGCCCGTCGGCTCCAGCCTCCGGACCCGGAAGCAGCCCGAGGACGTTGGACTCGACCGCCACCGCTGGCCCGACAAGGCCGTCTCGCTGCCCGAGCCGATCGTGGAGTTCTCCACGAAGTTCGAGGAGCAGGACCGCTACCTCGACGAAAGCGAGGCCGACACGATCGCCGGGCGCGCCGACCTCGACGACCTGCGGGAGACCGCGCTGGCGGTGAACGAGGTGATCACCGAGCGCGCCGAAGAGCGGGGGTTCGTCCACGAGGACGGGAAGATCGAGTGTCTCTGGGTCGACGGCGAGATCCGCGTCGCCGACGTGGCGGGGACGTTCGACGAGAACCGCTTCGCCTACGACGGGCAGGAACTGTCGAAGGAGGTGCTCCGGCAGTTCTACAAGTCCTACGACCCCGACTGGGTCGCCGCGGTGAAGGACGCCAAAGCCGTCGCCGCCGCGGAGGGCGTCGCCGACTGGAAGTCCTTCTGCGAGGAGTCGCCCGACGAACTACCCGCCGACGTGCGTGAGGTCGCCGGCGAGATGTATGCCGCGGGGACGAACGCCTACACGGGCCGAGAGTGGTTCGAGGCCCCCGGGATCGACGAGGCAGTCGACGCGGTCCGGGAGCTGTAACGCCGTCGACACCACGGACGGCGCCGTGTTCGTCGTGAGAATCCGGGACAGCGACAGCGGAGTGTATCGAGTCGGCTGACTCGGTGTCAGAGCAGGTCCGGGAGCAACAGGATCGCGAGCAGCAGGTGCCAGCCGACCATCGCCATCGTCTGCCGCGACGACGACGGCGGCCGGGGTGGGTTCCGCAGCGTCGCGTCGTAGACGAACACCGTCGCGAGGAGGGCGCCGGCGAGCAGACCGAGTCGGAACTCGACGGCGGTGGCTGCGCCCACCGCCGATCCGCCGGCGAGGCTGGCCGCGATGGCGATCAAGATCTTGTCGTAGTAGCCGAGGGACCGGCGCCGTGCCACGGTCGACGGTAGCTGCTTGAGCCTGAAAAGCGTTCCAGCGGTTCCTGCGGCCGCGGTCACTCCGCGACGGCCGCCGCCAGCCACACCGTCACGAGGGTGCCCGCGAGGGCGACGATACCGATCGCGCCGAACGCCGCGCTCGGACCGGTCACGTCCACGATGTAGCCGAACGCCGGCGGCGCGATCGCGCTGCCGAGCATCACGCCGACGCTGACTACCGCGAAGTTCGTCCCGACGGTGTCGTCGGCCGAGAGCGCGTCGGTCAGCCCGTCCCGTGCCGGGCCGGCGAGGCTGCGGGCGGCGCCGACGCCGAGCAGAGCACCGACGGCCACTGTTGCCGTGACGAGGCCGGACGCCAACAGCGCCACGAACCCCGTGACCGCGGCGAAACTCCCCACCATCACGGGGCCGGGAGCGATCCGGTCGGTCAGGTCGCCGCCGAGGACGATCGCGACCGCGCCGACGACGAACATCCCCGTGAGCGCGAGGTTCGCCGTCTCCGAGGGGACGTCGTACGCCCTGTCGAGGAACACGACGGCGTAGGTGTTCACGCCCCACGACGCCGTCGAAGTGAGCAGAGCGAGCAGCGTGAGCCCCAGAATACCGGGCGAGTTCGCCAGCGCGCGCAGGGCCGCGACGGCCCGGGTCGAGAGCGACTCCTTCTCCCCCGTCGTCCCGGCATCGACGTTCGGCCCCGTCACGTCGTCGCCGACGACGGACCGGAGGACGACGGTGGCGACGACCGCGTAGAGGAGGCCGACGGCGCCGATAGCGCCGACGGCGTGGCGCCACGTCAGGCCGGCGTCAGTGGACAGCGTGAACGTGACCGGCGGCGTGGCGAAGCCGAGCGCCCCGCCGACGCCGTACACCGAGAACGCCCGGCCGCGGAGCCCGTCCGGGGTGGCGTCCGAGAGCAGCGGGTAGTGGGCGGGGTGGTGGCCGCCGACGCCGACCCCGACGAGCACCTGCCCGAGGACGAGCATCGGGAAGTTCGGCGCGAGCGCGACTGCGAGCACCCCGAGCGCGCCCGCGACGGAGGAGAGCGCGAACGCGATGGTCCGGTCCCGCGCGTCGGCGAGCCAGCCGAAGGGTAGCTGGAACACGGTGTTGGCAGCCCCCTGTACCCCGATAGCGATGCCGAGCATCGCCAGCGACACCTCGAACTCCGTCGAGAGCGTGCCGAGTATCGGCGGGAAGAGCACGAGATACGCGTGGTTGACGTACTGCGAGCCGCTGACGAGGCCAACCACCGTCGCCGCCTCCCTCGACGCGTCCCGGACTCGGGTCGCCATCAGGTCGTCTCACGGTCCCCTCGACTCCAACCCTACGGCTGCCGGCAATCGAGGGGGGTTTCTCCGAGCCCGGGCCGGCGCAGGGGAGTATCCACGAGCGTGTATATACGTCGACGACCACAACCCCTTTTACGCACGGACGAACATACCCACGCGATGACCGCCTACACCGCGACGGTGACGGTGCGGCTGAAGCGCGGCGTGCTCGACCCGGAGGCCGAGACGACCCAGAAGACCCTCGAACGGCTGGGGTTCGAGCTCTCGGATCTGCGCTCGGCCGACCAGTTCGAGGTGGATCTGGACGCCGACGACGCCGACAGCGCCGCCGAGCGCGCCGACGAGATGGCGCGGCGGCTGCTCGCGAACCCCACGCTCCACGACTACGACGTGGTCGTGGAGGAGCAGAGCGCATGACGATTGCTGTGGTGCAGTTCGGCGGCTCGAACTGCGACCGCGACGCCGTGCGCGCGCTCGACCGGATCGGCGTCGACGCCGAGCGCGTCTGGCACGAGGACGGCCTGCCCGCGGATACGGAAGGCGTCGTCCTCCCCGGCGGCTTCTCCTACGGCGACTACCTCCGGGCAGGCGCGATGGCCGCCCACTCGCCGATCATGGACGAGGTGC
>NZ_JBHUDH010000012.1:21925-27206 GCF_042678005.1 Halolamina salina
GGACGCCCGTGCTCGGCGTCTGCAACGGCGCCCAGATCGGCAGCGAGAGCCGGCTCACGCCGGGGGCGTTCACCACGAACGCCAGCGCGCGGTTCCAGTGTGAGGACGTCTACCTGCGCGTGGAGAACGCCGACACGCCGTGGACCGCGGCGTACGACGAGGGCGCGGTGCTCTCGCTGCCGATCGCCCACGGCGAGGGGCGGTTCGAGATCGAGGCCGAGCGGTACGACGAACTGGTCAACGAGGATCGCGTGCTGTTCCGCTACTGCGACGCCGACGGGAACGTGACCGACGCCGCGAACCCCAACGGCTCGACGGGGAACGTCGCGGGCGTGCTGGGCGAGCGCGAGACCGTCGCCGTGTTGATGCCCCACCCCGAGCGGGCCGCGCTGGCGGAACTCGGCGGCAGTACGGACGGGCAGGGCGTGCTGGAAGGGTTCGCGTAGCGACTCCTTCGCTTCTCCGTCGTTCGATCACGTGTCGGTATCGCCCGCCCGACAGCAGAATATTCTTCAGTGATACCACCAACTTATATCACCGTGGCGTCACAGGGCCGAGGTATGGAGACGATCGAACTCGGACTGGAGTGGTTTCTGAACCCCGACCACGTCCCGTTTTTCGTCGCCGACGAGCGGGGCTACTACGAGGAGGAGGGGCTGGAACTGGCGTTCTGGGAGCCAGAGGAGCATTACGACACGCTGGAGATGCTGGCCGACGGCGAACTCGACTACGCGATCACCGAGCCGATCCACCTCGTCCCGGACCGCTCGGCGGGCGTCCCGGTACAGGGGATCGCCACGTTCCTCGAGACCCGCGGCGGGATCCAGTATCCCGAGAGCCGCGGCTGGGAGTCGCCGGCCGACATGGAGCCGGGGGTCCGGCTGAACTACCCCGGCGCGCCGGGCGAGGGCGGGCGGAAGATGGTCGCCTACATGGCTCAGCAGGCCGGGAGCGACCTGACGGCGGCCGACATCGAGCCCGTCGATCGGGGGTTCTACCACACCGACGCGCTGATCGACGGCGACGCCGACGCGGCGTTTCTCGCCTTCCACAACTTCGAGATCGTCGAGAGCCGCCACCGCGGGTTCGATACCGGGCTCTGGGAGTTGGCGGATTACGGCGTCCCGGACTTCAACCGCCTCGTGCTCACCGCCTCGGACACGAAAATCGAAGACGAGCCCGAGCAGGTGCGGCGGTTCGTCCGCGCGACCCGGCGGGGCGTCGCCGACACCGTGGAGGAGGGCCGGGAGGCGGCCGAGATCCTGTTCGATCGGCACCCGGAGATCCGCGAGGAGCATCCGGAGCTGATGGACCGGATCACCGAGGCGACGCTCGACTGTTTCACGCCGGATCTGACGCAGGATCGGGAGATGTACGAGGGTCTGGTCGCGTTCTGTGAGGAGCTGGAGCTGACTGCGGGACCGGTCGGCGTGGACGACGTGATCGCCGAGGAGTTCGCGTAAGCGGGCTCTCGGTTGGTGACCGCTGGAACAGCCACCGCGGCAGCAACGTCATCTCGACGCTAGACCACTTGCGACCGCAGTGTGCCGGGCACGAGGCCCGGCACAGCGCCGAGTCCCCACCCCTCCCCCCGCGGCGGCCGACCGTTGGCCGCCGCGAGGCGTCCACCGCGACCGCACCGCCGCGGCTGTCGGCGCGAAGCGCGAGCCCCTCCGTGGGCGAGTCAGCGCGAGGGACGACCGACTGAGCGAAGCGAAGGAGGGAGTCGGCTGGGGAGGAAGCGAGGCGGGAAAACTCGCCGAAGGCGAGGCAAACCGCCTCGAAGCGAGCGGGGAGCAGAGCGACCCGCGAGCGGTGAGGGCTGTGCGGGGCGGTGCGGTCACAAGTGGTCTACGATGGAGATGCTGTTGCTGTTCGCGGTCTCGAGAGTTGAAAACACGCAAAAAGCTATCCAGACCCAACCAAACCCGAAACCGACTACTACCGAGCCAGCGGCATGTTGTACGACGCCTCCTCCTCGAGCACCAGTTCCCATGTGAACTCACACTCACACTCCACCTGCTCGAACACCGAGGGGTCCTGCCGCAGGTCGAAGTCCTTGATCGCGCGCTGGACGCGGTCGTCGCACTCGCCGCAGTTGTGCGGGCCGCGGTCGCTCCCGTGACCCACCGGATCGGACACCACGATCGCGTCCACGTCCGTCGTCGTCCGCAGCACCTCCGCGACCGACCAGAGCCACGGCGGCCGGTAGCCCCCCTCGTAGAACAGTTCGTCGACCATCGTGTAGCGCTGGACGTTACAGGGGTTCATCGAGACGGTGTGACAGCCGTCGACGGCGCCACAGCGCCGGACGCTCGACTTCATGTCCTCCAGCGCCTCCTGCTCCGAGAGGAACGGCGGCTTCATCAGCAGGTACGCCTTCACGCCGGCGTCGCCGGCCCGCGCCTCCGCGCAGGCCTCCTCGAAGTCCGCGAAGTCGAAGTACTTGTTCACGCAGTCGTGACGCACGCGGTCGGTCGCGGTCTCCAACCCCACCGCCACGTCGGTCTCCAGCCCCTGCTCGGTGAACTCCCGGACCTTCTCGCGGTCGACGAAGTCCGGCAGCGACTCGACGACGATGCGGTCCCGGTCCGCGAACGTCTTGGCGATCGCCTGCCGGGTCTCGGCTGGCACCTCTCGTTCGTCGAGGAACGAGCCGGAGGTGTAGATCTTCACCAGCCCCGACTCGCCGTCGGCCTCCTCGGCCTCGTGGTCGAGACAGTACTGGATCTGGTCCATCAGCGCGTCGTGGCTCACGCTGCCGCCCTCCACGGACTCGGCGACGTAGCCACACATCGTACAGCCGCCGGCACGGGCCCAGCGACAGCCGCCGGTGTTGAGGATGATCGTCAGGCTCTGGTACACCCCGTCGGGGGTGTTGTCCTCGTCGATCCACACCCGGGTCGGCTCGCGGGGGTCGTAGCTCTGGTCGTTCTCCGCGCGGATGTCGCGCATCACCTGATTGTGCGCGTCCATCCCCCGCCCGCGCTCGTACACTTCGGGCGTCGGCTCGCTGCTCATGGCCGAACTGGGCCGGGCACGGGGAAAACGGCTTCGACAGGCCGGGACGCTACGACCGCGCGTCGTCGACCCACGCGGGCGACGCGAACAGCCGCCACGCCGCGACGCCCGCCACCGCGCCGACCGCATCGGCGACCAGATCGAGTCCGGACACCGTCCGCCCCGGAACGAACCCCTGCAGGAGTTCGACGGCGCCGCCGAATACGGTCACGACGACGAGCACGGCGAGCATCGTCCGGAGCGTTCGCGAGCGAATCGCGAACAGGCTCGCCGCCGCGAGCGCCGCGTAGCCGAGGACGTGGAGGAGCTTGTCGACGCCGACTGGGCCGACGGTACCGCCGCCACCGCCGCCCGGCACGAACGAGGCGGCGAGGACGACGGCCACAACCGCGATCGGGAGCCAGCGACGGTCCATAGCCGTGGGTGGGGCGAGCCGCCCAAAGCCGTTGTGTCCCCCGGTCGTCGGCGGGTGGGTTTATCCGGGTCGCGACGGAACGGTCGGCCATGTCCGAGCCCTCCACCCTCTCGGAGAACAGTGGCCTGTTGATCACCGCCGGCGTCGTCGTGCTGGCCGTCCTGCTCCTCGCGGGGCTGTTTGGTTTCGGTGGCGCCGTCGGGGCTCTCGGGTTCCTCCTGTACACCGTCGTCTGGCTGGCGGTCGCGGCGTTCGTGCTGTGGCTGTTCTACCGCCTCGTCGTCGCCGTCGAGCGCATCGCCCACGCACAGCAGCGAATCGCTGCGGCGGAGAACCCCCCGAGCGGCTCGCAGGTCGCCGCGGGGAACGACGCTAATGGGAACGCTGCCGACGGGGCAGATGCCGACGAACCCGACGCCGACGGGAACGACGACGCGTAGTTTCACCGGGTTCACAGGAGCTTTCAGGGAGCCGCCGCACTCGTGGACGATGAGCGGCAAGAAACGGTTCACCCCCGAAGAGCTGGCCCGCCTCCCCGAGTTCCACCACCCCCGCGTGGGGCCGGACGGCGAACGCATCGCGTTCTACTACGACGGCACCGGCCGGAACGAGCTGTACGTCCAGCACGTTGAGACCGGCGAACGCCGCCAGATCAGCGACGGCGAGGTGCCCCGCGCCGCGCGCTGGCCGATCGCGTGGGGTGCCGACGGCGAGGAGGTGCTGTTCCACCTCGACGACGACGGCGACGAACAGAACGACATCTGGGCGATCGACCTCGACGGCGACGCCGAGCCGGTGATCGAGACGCCCGGGCAGGCGTCGCTGCAGGACGTCGCCGACGACGGCCGCCTGCTCTACGCCAGCGACGAGGGCGAGCAGATGAACCTCTACCTGTTCGACCCCGCGGCCGGCGAGTCCGAACAGCTGACCGAGAACGACGAGCCGGTCCGTGGCGGGAGCTTCGCGCCCGACGACGACCGGATCGCCTACACGACCAACGAGACAGAGGCGATGGAGAACCGCGACGCGTACGTGATGGACCTCGAGACCGGCGAGAGCCGCCGGCTCGACATTGGCGAGACGGGCTCGCAGACCGCCGCGGTCGACTGGCACCCCGACGGCGAGCGCCTGCTCGTCCGCGACGACACGGAGGACTTCACCAACGCCGGCGTGTACGACTTGGAAAGCGACGAAGTTCGGTGGCTCAGCGGCGGCGACGCCGAGGAGTCGCCGCAGGCGTTCGGTCCCGACGGCGACCACGCGTACGCCCTGCGAAGCGAGAACGCCGGCCGCGCGCCGATCGTCTACGACCTCGAGAGCGGCGAGTCCGAGACGCTCGACCTCGCGGAGGGCGTCGCCTCGCTGGCGGGCGGGGAGCACTTCCTCGCCGACGGCCGCCCCGTCTTCACCCAGACCACGCCCGACACGCGCTCGTCGCTGCTGGCGTACGACGACGGCGCGACCGAGACGCTGATCGAACCCGACTACGGCGACATCGATCCCGACGCGTTCGTCGACGCCGAGTACGTCACCTACGAGTCCGCAGACGGACTGGAGATCGGCGCGCTGCTGTACGACGCGCGGGATCGCCCCGATGGGAGTGAAGATGAACAGACCCCCGGCGTCGTGAAGGTCCACGGCGGCCCGCACGGCCAGTCGATGCAGTCGTTCGACCTCTACGCCCAGTTCCTCGTGAGCGAGGGCTACTCGGTGCTGCTCCCGAACTACCGCGGCTCGGTCGGCCGCGGCCGGGAGTTCCAGCAGGCGATCCTCGGCGACTGGGGCGGCGCCGAACAGGGCGACATCGCCGTCGCCGTCGAACACACGCTGGATCGGTACTCGTTT
>NZ_JBHUDH010000012.1:27280-27778 GCF_042678005.1 Halolamina salina
CCGCGAGTTCGTCGACGAGGACCGGCTCGCGGTGTTCGGCGGCTCCTACGGCGGCTACTCGGCGTACTGCCAGCTCACGATGCACCCCGAAATCTGGAAGACCGGGGTGGCGTGGATCGGCATCACCGACCTCGAACTGCTGTACGAGGAGTCGATGCCGCACTTCAAGGCGACGCTGGAACAGCAACTCGGCGACCCCGAGGAGAACGCCGACCTCTGGCGGGAGCGCTCGCCGATTACCCACGTCGGAAACATGGAGGCGCCGGTGTTCGTCGTCCACGGCGTCAACGACCCGCGCTGCCCGGTCTCACAGGCGCGCGTGTTCCGCGACGCGCTGCTCGACCGCGGCTGGGAGGAGGGTCCCGACGGCGACTTCGAGTACGAGGAACTCGAGGAGGAGGGCCACGGAAGCTCCGACGCCGAGCAGAAAGTGCGGGCGTTCGGGCTGATCGGGGAGTTCCTCGAGCGGCGGTTGTAGCCAGTCACGGCGCGTGACCT